>CAYULN010000289.1:0-24269 GCA_964445605.1 uncultured Caulobacteraceae bacterium
TACCTGCTGTGGCGCGAAGGTCATCCGTTTGTACTGCCGGCCTTCGCGGCCGGCTCGTTGACGCTGGTGCTGGTGGTGTTCTTTGCCGTGGTCTTTCCGGCCAATGTGGCGACGCGCAACTGGCAGATGGTCCCGGCCAACTGGGAAAGATTGCGGGCGAACTGGGAGACCGGCCATGCCGTCAGCGCGGTTTTGACCTTGCTGGCGTTGGGGTTGCTGATTGCGGCGCGGATGTTCTCAGGTTCGGACGTCGGGAAATAGGGGCTAGATCCGCGAGATCAACGTATGCCGCCGCACGGGGCGCGCTACCGGTACGCGATTGAGCTTGATCAGCCCTTCCGGTTCGCCCCACAGGTCATACGCATCGGCCTTGGTCACCTTGGCCTTGACCACATCGCCGGCTTTCAGGCCGGTAAAGCCCTTCAGGAAGATATGGCCGTCGATTTCCGGCGCGTCGCCGCGCGTGCGGGCGATGGCGGTGCCGTCGTTGCGGATATCGTCGACCAGGCATTCCTCGATGCGGCCGACCTTGTTGGCCAGCTTCTGCGCCGAAATCCGCGACGCCACCGCCATGAAACGGGCCAAGCGGTCCTGTTTGACCGCTTCCGGAACATGATCGGGCAGGCTTTGCGCCGCCGCCCCGGTGACGTTCTCATAGGCGAAGGCGCCGACGCGGTCGATCTGCGCCACTTCCAGCCAGTCGAGCAGCATGTTGAAATCGGCCTCGGTCTCGCCCGGGAAGCCGACGACGAAAGTAGAGCGGAGCGTAATGTCCGGACATACCTCGCGCCAGGCTTCGATCCGTTGCAAAGTCTTGTCCTGGTTGCCCGGGCGCTTCATCAGTTTCAGGATCTTCGGGCTGGCGTGCTGGAACGGTATGTCCAGGTAGGGCAGGATCTTGCCCTCGGCCATCAGCGGTATGACCGAATTCACGTGCGGATACGGATAGACATAATGCATTCGCACCCAGATGCCGAGCTCGCCCAGACCGCGCGCCAAGTCCTCAAACGAGGCGTCCCACTTCTGGCCGCGCCATTCCGACTGGGCGTACTTGATGTCCAGCCCGTAGGCCGAGGTGTCCTGGCTGACCACCAGCAGTTCCTTGACGCCGGACTTGGCCAGGGTCTCCGCCTCGCGCAGCACTTCGGCTACCGGCCGCGACGCCAGGTCGCCGCGCAGGGACGGGATGATGCAGAACGAACAGCGGTGGTCGCAGCCTTCGGAAATCTTCAGATAGGCATAGTGTTTCGGCGTCAGGCGTACGCCTGGGTCGTTGTCCGGGACCAAAGGCCTGAACGGATCGGGCTTCGGCGGCACGATGGTATGCACGGCGTCCATCACCGCGTCGTACTGGTGCGCGCCGGTGATCGCTGCCACGTTCGGGAAGCGCGAGCGGATAAGGTCCTCCTCGCCGCCCATGCAGCCGGTGACGATCACCTTGCCGTTCTCGCTCAGGGCTTCGCCGATGGCGTTCAGGCTTTCTTCCTTGGCCGAATCCAAGAACCCGCAGGTATTGACCACCACCACGTCGGCGCCGGCGTAATCGGGCGCGGTCGCGTAGCCTTCGCCGCGCAGACGGGTCAGGATGCGCTCGGAATCGACCAGGGCCTTGGGGCAGCCCAGGGAAACGAAACCGACTTTGGGCGCAGGGGTGGGATTACTCATAAAAATACTTGCTTTTTCAAGGGGGACTTCAGACTCCGGCAGTCATGCTCGCATGACGCCGGCAAGCGCGACCGCGCGCCCGAGCCGTTGCGAGGAAAGTCTGCGTGGCGTCTGAACGCCAAAAAAATCGCATATAGCAAAATCTCTGACTTACTTTGCGCGGATTTTGCTATATGCGGCCGCAATATATCAAATTCAACCTTGTTGGAACCCCGTCATGCTGCTGTTTGCCGATACTGCCGATACCAAGGTCCTGGCCGAACTGATCGAAACCGGTCTGATCGACGGGGTGACGACCAATCCGACCCTGATCGCCAAATCGGGCCGCAGCATGTTCGAGGTCATCAAGGAGATCTGCGACATGGTCGACGGGCCGATCTCGGCCGAAGTCGCCGCCGTCGATGCGCCGACCATGATCAAGGAAGGCGAGAAGCTGGCCAAGATCGCCACCAATGTGGTCATCAAGGTGCCGCTGACCTTCGAGGGCCTGAAGGCGACCAAGGAACTGTCGTCGCAAGGTTTGATGACCAACGTTACCCTGTGCTTCTCGGTGTCGCAGGCCCTGCTGGCTGCCAAGGCCGGGGCGACCTTCGTTTCGCCGTTCGTCGGCCGTCTGGACGACCAGGGCGCCGATGGCATGCAGCTGATCCAGGACATCCGGGTGATGTACGACAACTACGACTTCGACACCGATATCCTGGCGGCGTCTTTGCGCAACAATACCCATGTCGCCCAGGCGGCGATCGCCGGCGCCGATTGCGCCACCCTGCCACCGCAAACTTTCCGCGATATGGTCAAGCATCCTTTGACCGACAAGGGTTTGGAGACATTCCTGGCCGATTGGGCGAAGACCGGTCAGAGCATCCTGTAAACTTATGGGGTGTGGGGCCAAGAAACGTTTTTTGGGACCCCACAAAACCTTCTTAAATCCAATAAAAGAGCCCTCGCCCCCTAAAAGGGGCGGGGCTTTTTATTGGATATAGGGAAGACTTGGGGCCGCGGGCCCCAAACCCCATAAGTTATCGGTTGCTCACCTGCGGCGTCTGCGGATCCTCCGTCGGGTCGGCCGAGCTCAGCGCCGCCTGGGCGTCCGCCGTATCGGCCGCGTCCTTCACCGCCTGCACCACGTCCGACGTGGCCATGGTCCATTCCTGCAGCCCGCCGTCCGGCGCCGGGTAGTCCGCCTGCATCGCCGCCAGCAGCGTCGGCTGGTCGACCCCCGCCTGCACCTTGCCCAGCCACGTCTTGGCTACCGCCGCCAGCGCCCGGCCGCGCGGATTGCTCGCCACCGTCTTCAGGGCCTGCACCGCGTCATCCGTGCGGCCGAGATAGGCGTACATCAAGCCGGCATGCAGCGCGAAGGTGTCGATTTCCGGCGCCTGCTGCCAGGCGATCAGCGCCGCCGCCTCGGCATCGTCATCCGGCTTGCCGGCCTCCAGCACCTGGGTACGGTAGTAATACCAGGCCGTGGTCGCCGATTTCGGGTCGATGGTCGACGCCTTGGCGAAGGCCAGGCGCGACGCCTTCAGGGCCGCCGTCCGGGCGGGACCGGTGCTTTTCAGGGCCAGGTTCAACTGCGCCCGCCCGAGCAGGTAGAACGCGTCGAAATCATAGGGCGAATCCGCCGTCACCTTGGTCAGGTAGGGCAGGGCGGCCTGCGGATCGCCCCACGTCGCCTCGGCGCGGCTTAAGATGCGCTGGGCAAGCGGGTCGCCCGGATATTTCTTCGCCTCGGACCGGATATTGCCCAATAGCTGCGGACCATAGGACTGGCTCGGACACGCCTCCAGCGCCGATTGCCACATCAGCAGTTTCTCCGCCGACGGCGGCAAGGTCTCGAAATTGATGTCCGCCTCGGGCAGCGCCTTGAACACCACCTTCAGCGCCTCCAGATGCTGGCGACGGTAATTCCATAGCACGTTGTCGATGCCGCCGGCGCTGATGCCGAAGGCCGCCTGGAACGCCTTGACCGGATCGGCGCCGCCGTTGACCGCCTTCATGTAGACGCCGAACTTCTGGCGGTTCTCCGGCGTCGACAGGATGTAGTGCACCAGCAGCCATGACCGCGTCTGATATTCGACCTTCACCCCTTCGACGCCGGGCAGAACGCTGTGGCCATTGGTTTCGAGCTGGCGCAGGATGTCCTTATAGTCCAGGCTATAGGACGTCATGTTGCCGATCAGGTTGAGATAGCGCGCCATGGCCGCCGGCGCCATGCCGACAATGGCTTCATTGCCGTCGAAACGCGTCGTCGAGAAATAGTGGGCGAAGCCGTCGATGAACCAGGTCGGCTGCTTGTCGTAGGTATTCTGATAGAGATAGTGCCGCGCATAGGCTTCGAAGACGTAGCTCAGGCCTTCGTTTTCCGGCTGCTTTTCCAGCGGCAGCTTGGCGTCTTCCTGATAGTACATGTGTACCGCGTAGGCCTGCGTGCCGTCCTCGCAGCTCTGGTACAGGCCGATGGAATATTCCGGCCCGTTGGGGTGGGCGATGTCCAGATCCTGTTCATGCGACAGGTAATAGATTTCCAGCTTCGGCTCGTTGGTCTCGGTGGTCGTGTCCTGCCGCAGATAGCTGCGCAGGACGTAACGGAACCGCTCCAATTTGCCGATCAGCCCGGCCACGTCCTTGCGTTCGGTGTCGCTGTAGACGATGAAATGCGCGCTTTCCGCCTTGAACCACTGCGAGGTGTGGCGGTGATAGGCCGGCTTGTCCGCCTTGATGACCACGGTCGTGTCATCCGTCGCCGCCGGTGGCGTCTTGGCCGGCGCGTTACCGCTAACTTTCGGATCCGCCGCAAAGGCCACCGTGCTGCTCAAAGCCCATACCAGGGCGAGCCCGGCGGAAATCGTCTTGCGCATCTGTCGTTCCCCTGTACCGTGACGCGTCTGCGCGGCCCCTCGCCGCGGCGGTCATCTGTTAATGTGTATCACCATAGCTCAGGCCGGGAGGGCGGGCAATGTCGGAAATACCTGTAACGGAAACTCTTACCACGCCTGCCGCATCGCCGCCACAGGGGCTCATGCAACGGCTCGACTTCATCGACGCCCTGCGCGGACTGATCATTTGCCTGATGGTGCTCGACCACACCCGCGACTTCGTCAATCGCGACGCTTTCATGTTCGATCCGCTCGACCTGCACAAGACGTCGATCGCGCTGTTCCTGACCCGCTGGGTGACGCACCTGTGCGCGCCGACCTTCGTCTTTTTGTCCGGCGTGTCGATCTTCCTGCAGGCGCAGAAGGGCAAGACCGGCTGGGCTCTGTCGCGCTTCTTGTTGACGCGCGGCCTGTGGCTGGTCTTCCTCGAGGTGGCGGTCGTCGATTTCGGTTTCGACTTCAAATATTCCCAGGCATTTTTACAAGTGATTTATGCCATCGGCATGAGCATGATCCTGATGGCCGCGGTGGTGCGGTTGCCGCGCCTGGCTGTCCTGATCGTCGGCGTGGCGGTAGTGGCCGGGCATAATCTGCTCGACGGCGTCACCGCCGAAAAGCTGGGCGGGTTCGGCACCGCCTGGCACCTGCTGATGCAGCCGGGCCAATTGCCGTGGGCGTTCGTGCTCTATCCGGTCATTCCCTGGTTCGGCATCATGTGCTTGGGCTATGGCCTGGGGCCGTTATATCTCATGCCGGTGGAACAGCGCACCCGAACTCTGTTGATGCTGTCGGGCGGCATGCTGGCCCTGTTCCTGATCTTGCGCCTGCCCAATCTCTATGGCGATACCGGCCCTTGGCACCTGCCCGCCGCGCCTATGCTGGCGCCGCTAGCCATCATCGACGTCAGCAAGTATCCGCCGTCGCTCGACTATGTGCTGATCACCCTCGGCATCACCACCGGCTTAAGCGTCGCCCTGCAATGGGCGCCGCGTCTGTTGCTCACTCCCTTGCTAGCTTTCGGACGCACGCCTCTGCTGACCTACCTGCTGCACCTGTTCGTCGCCCACAGTCTGGCCGTTTTGATCGGCCTGTGCATGGGCATTCCGTTCGGCGACTTCATCGGCACCCTGAGTGATCCGTCGCGCCTGGTCCGCGATGGTTGGGGCATTCCGTTGTGGGCGACCTACCTGGTCTGGCTGAGCGTCCTGGTCATCCTGTTCCCGATTTCCAGCGCCTACGCCCGTTATCGCGCCACGCACAAGACGTGGTGGCAGAGCTACCTGTAGCGGTTAACCACAAAGCTTCATCGAAGCGCAAAGGGTCCGTGGTAATTTGCAACCCATGACCACGGACACCCGCTTCGAACTGTCAAGCTCCATTCCGGTTCCGCTGCGCGTCGTGCTCGGCGCGGTCGGTGCCTTTCTCGCTTTTATCGTCGTCAAGGAATTGGGGCGCGGTGTCTGGCCATTAACGCTGGCGACGCCGATCTTCCTGTTGATCGTCGGCGGTGGCGTCCTTGTCGGACTGACCCTGATCGTTGCCATGATCTGGGGGCCGGACGAACGCTGGGTCATTGCCCGCGGCCGCCTCACCATCACCCGTACCCTGCGCGCTTTCCGTTCCGAGCGAGCCTATAAGGCCACCGACATCCGCAGCGCCGAAGTCGTCGACAATCCGTCCGACGGCGGGCCGGACACCTATGAACTGGTCATCAAGCTCAACATCGGCAAGACGCTGCGCTCGCCGAACATTGCTGAAAAGAGCCGCGCCGAAGCCGCCTGCCGATTGCTGGGCTTCTAACCCGCCATCGCCATACCTTAAAGCCGCCGGCGGGTTCTAGTTCGTGCCTTGGTCGTAAAGATAGAGGGTCACCGGACATGACTGCCCTTGCGCCCAAGTCACGGCTTCCGAGACGGAGACACCGTCACGCTCCTCATAGAGGACGTAGGAATCACCATTCTCCGAACCAACTTGAGCCTGATCTGAGTCTTCACAACTGTTGTCGTGCCAGATGGCTTCAATGATGGCTTGCACGCTTTTCCAGCGATATTTTCGTGTTCGCCTATCGATGATATTGGCGATCATGGCTTACCCCGCCATCGCCTCGGCGATCTGGTTGACCACCGCCTTGACCTGCTTTTCGTCGTCGCCCTCGGCCATCACCCGGATCAGCGGCTCGGTGCCCGACGGCCGCACCAGCACTCGGCCGGAGCCGCTCAACATCGCCTCGCCGTCCTTGATCGCTTGCTGCACGGCGGCGTTGTCGAGCGGCGACTTGCCGGAATATTTGACGTTCTTCAGCACCTGCGGCACCGTCTCGAACTGGCGCCCGAGCTGCGACATCGGCTTGCCGCTTTCGACCATCACGGCCAGCACCTGCAGGGCGGCGATCAGGCCGTCGCCGGTCGGGGCATAGTCGCTCAGGATGACGTGGCCGGATTGCTCGCCGCCGACGTTGAAACCACCTTCGCGCATCCGTTCCATGACGTAGCGGTCGCCGACCTTGGTCCGTTCCAGCGACAGCCCCTGGGCCGCCATGAAGCGCTCCAGGCCGAGGTTCGACATGACGGTGGCCACCAGGCCGCCGCCCTTCAGCAGGCCCTTCTGCGCCAGCGACCCGGCGATGATCGCCATGATCTGGTCGCCGTCGACGATCTGGCCGTGCTCATCGCAGATCACCACCCGGTCGGCGTCGCCATCGAGCGCGATGCCGATATCGGCGCGCAGCTCCTTGACCTTTTCGACCATGGCCTGCGGCTGGGTCGAGCCGCATTTTTCGTTGATGTTGATCCCGTCCGGCGTCACGCCGAGCGAAAACACCTCGGCGCCCAGCTCGTAGAGCGCGAGCGGCGCCACCTTGTAGGCCGCCCCGTTGGCGCAGTCGATGACCACGCGCAGATTGTTGAGCCGCAGGTTGCGCGGGAAGGTCGCCTTGGCGATCTCGACATAGCGCCATTGCGCGTCGTCGACGCGGGCCACCCGGCCGAGCTTGTGCGCCTCGGCGACGCCTTCAAGGATATTGCCGTCCATGCGCGCCTCGATGGCCAGTTCGACGTCGTCGGAAAGCTTATAACCGTCCGGGCCGAACAGCTTGATGCCGTTATCGGCGAAACCGTTGTGCGAGGCCGAGATCATCACGCCCAGGTCGGCGCGCATTGATCGTGTCATCATTGCCACGCCCGGGGTGGGCAGCGGCCCGAACAGGCGCACGTCCATGCCGACCGAGGTAAATCCGGCCACCAGGGCGGGTTCGATCATGTAGCCCGACAGCCGCGTGTCCTTGCCGATGACGACCAGGTGGCGCCGGTCGGTTTCCGACATGAACATCTTGCCGGCGGCCATGCCGACGCGATAGGCGACCTCGGCGGTCATCGGGAACATGTTGGCCCGGCCGCGGATGCCGTCGGTGCCGAAATATTTGCGCGTCTTGTTCATGGCGGACATGTGGGAGGCCATTTCTTCGTTGCGGGTGCGGAGGGGATTATAGGCGTAGAGCGACAGGGCGTCGCGATAGTCGGCGACCTTTTGCGTGGCCAGGGCGATGAAGGCGGCCTCCAGCTTGTCGACCGTTTCCGGACGCAGCGCCTTGGTCGAACCGTTGAGGGCGCGGAACACGCTGCTCTGGGCGATCTGGGCGGCGTCGGCGACGTCCTTGATCGACAGGCCCGAGGCGTTCAGCGCCGCCTGAAGCTTGTCCCACTTGCTGTCGTTCATGTGAATGGACCTGATGCGGCGATAGGGCTACAGGATAGGCTGGCACGGAAAGATTTGCAATGAATTAATTGCATGCCATGTGTCGTGATTTTTGCCGGATGGTAAATTTTGTCTGAATGGCGCGCGGGGTCCGGCAGGGCCGCCACACTCAGGCCTTATTTGGTAGCCCGTAAGGGATTTGTAACGTTTCGCCACGCTTATTGATAGCCATCTGGCACGCAATGTGCTATTGACGGCTCGCAAGTCCATTTTCATTACGCAAGGAAATTGAAGCATGTGCGGCATTATCGGCATCATCGGCAATTCGGACGTCGCCCCGCGCCTGCTCGAATCCTTGCGGCGCCTCGAATATCGCGGCTATGACTCGGCCGGCATCGCCGTCCAGACCAGCGACGGCCCGCAACGCCGCCGCGCCGAAGGCAAGATCAAGAACCTCGAAGCCGCGCTGAGCCAGGACCCGCTGCCCGGCGTGGTCGGCATCGGCCACACCCGCTGGGCCACCCACGGCGCACCGTCGGTGCGCAATGCCCACCCGCACAGCTATGGCGCCGTGACGGTGGTGCACAACGGCATTATCGAGAACTTCGCCGAACTGAAGGCCGAGCTGCAGGCCAAGGGCCAGGCCTTCGAGTCCGACACCGACACCGAAGTCATCGCCCACCTGCTCGACGAGGCCCTGACTTCGGGCCTGACCTTAAAGGATGCTTTCCAGGCCGTGCTCAATCGCCTGCACGGCGCCTATGCCCTGGCCATCCTGATCGGCGGCGAGGCCGAAACCATCCTCGGCGCCCGCCGCGGTTCGCCTTTGGTTGTCGGCTGGGGGGAAAACGGTGAGATGTTCCTCGGTTCGGACGCTCTGGCCGTCGGTCCTTTCACCAATTCCGTCACCTATCTGGAAGAAGGTGATTGGGTCGTCCTGGCCCGCTCCGGCGCCGAAGTCCATGACGCCAAGGGCTTCCTGGTCAACCGCCCGGTCACCCATGTGCCGGCTTCGGCCGCTCTGGTCGAAAAGGGTGCCTATCGCCACTTCATGGAAAAGGAAGTGCACGAGCAGCCGGAAAGCTGCCAGCGCACCTTTTCGGCCTATCTCGACCCGGTCGCCAAATCGGTTCGTGCTGACATCAAGGCTGGCATCGATTTCAACCAGATCGTCCGTATACAGATTATCGCCTGCGGCACCGCCTACTATGCCGGTTCCATCGCCCGCTACGCCTTCGAAAAGATCGCCGGTCTGCCGGTCGATGTCGAGGTCGCTTCGGAATTCCGCTACCGCTCGCCGGCTATGACGCCGGGCACGCTGGCCATCGCGGTGTCGCAATCAGGCGAGACCGCCGACACGCTCGCGGCGCTACGCTGGTGCAAGGACCAGGGCCTGCGCACCGCCGCCCTGGTCAATGTCCATTCCTCGACCATGGCCCGCGAAGCCGACCTGATGTGGCCGACCCATGCCGGCCCGGAAATCGGCGTCGCCTCGACCAAGGCGTTCACGGCGCAATTGTCGGCCCTGCTGTCGCTGGTTGTCGCCGCCGCTTCGCAACGCGGCCGCATCGACGCCAAACGCGAGGCACAACTGGTGCAAAGTCTGCTCGAAACGCCGGGCCTGATCGCCGAGGCGCTGAAGATGGACGCCGAGATCGGCCGCATTACGGCGGACCTGTCGAAGGCGCGCGACGTCATCTATCTCGGCCGTGGCGACATGTACCCGCTGGCCCTGGAAGGCGCGCTGAAGCTCAAGGAAATCAGCTATATCCATGCCGAAGGCTATGCCGCCGGCGAGCTCAAGCACGGCCCGATCGCCCTGATCGACGAAAACACGCCGGTGGTGGTGGTGGCGCCCGACGACGAACTGTTCGAAAAGACCGCCTCCAACGTCCAGGAAGTGGCGGCGCGCGGCGGCCGGGTGGTGATGATCACCGACGCGCCGGAAAAGGTTCCGGCCCTGTCCGGCGACGCCGCCAAGGCGTTGAAGATCGTTCGCGCCCCGAAGTGCGACACCTTCATCGCGCCTCTGGTCTATTCGGTGCCGATCCAGTTGCTGGCCTACCACACGGCGGTCCACAAGGGCACCGACGTCGATCAGCCGCGCAACCTGGCCAAGTCGGTGACGGTGGAATAGTCACGCGCGGGTCGCGCGCTTCATCTGGTCGATATAGAGCAAACCGTCGTAGATGCGGCCGACATTGGCTATCCGATTGCTCACATATTTGGGCAGGCGGATCGATTGCGGCGCGCGTAGCGGGTTGCGTGGACCCTTGGCCGATGCCCGGAAATCGATGAAGGCATAGGCATGCCCCAGCGCGTGCAGATGCGCCTCCACGCTGCCGTCCGGAGCAGGTGGAACGGCTGTGGCGGGGCCACCCATGGCGAAGCCGTCCTCGCCCTGGAAAGTGGTCATGCCTAGCGTATAGACCTGCTTGCCCAGCCACTCGGCCATGAATACGCCGGTCGGCTTCATGTCGCCGGCTTGGTAAGCGGAATGGACGCCGCTGAACTTGGCATCGTAACAGGCGTTCATGACGTGTACGTCGTGCGCCTAGACAATGGTTTTCCGGCCGGCATAGGGCGCCTCCAGAAGCCAGCGCAGGTTGGCGGCATTCAGCGCGTCGCGGCGGTTTTCACGCTCCGGATTGGTCGGTCCGCGTGCCGCTTCGAACCGTTGAACGGCGTCGGCGCGCATGTTGTCGATGGCCCGCGCCATAAAGGCCATGCCTTCCGTACCACGGACTTGCTCGAAGGCGGCCTGCTGTTGACCGATCAGCGTGCCGAGCCCCTGCACGGCGTTCGTCAGGGCGTCGAGATCGGCTTGATCGGCAAATTTGGAGCCGTAGAGTCGTTCGCGCGCCGCCAGCGCCTGTTCTGTCAGCACGGTGACGCGTTCGCGCAGCTCCGCATCCCGCAAGGCGCCGCTTAATGCCCGCATATCCTCGGCAAAACGGGCGCGGACGCCATCGGCGGTCACCTGCATGTCGAACCCGGCCATGGCTAGGGCGCGGACAGTGGCCTGGCTCGCCTTGATATGCTCGAACAAGGGCTTGACCTCCGCCGACTGCGACCACAGCGCGAAGACGCCGCGCCGTGCCGCTGTCATGGCGTCGTCAGGCCCGCGCATCGCCGCGTCGGCCAGGGCGACGTCGTAAAGTCCCGACTCCCAGATCAGCACGTCGAAACCGAGGCGCTGATGCAGGTATTTCACGATCCGCGCCTTGGCCGCGAAACTGGAGCCCGCACCGTGGCTGGGCTCGCCGAGCTGTACCACCCGCGCGGCGCCGATGGCTTCACCCAAGGGCTCCAGGTCGGAAAAATCCTCGTCGGCCGGATCGATGGTGCGTACCGCCGCCGCGTGGGTTTCCAGCCACCTCGGCAGGTCGTCCTGGGGCTCGGCCCGGACTGGGCCGGTGGCGAACATCATTGCTGTCCCGCCGGCAATCAGGTCGCGTCTTGACGGCGTGGACATGCGGAATGGCCCCTGGATGCGAAGAACTAGATTTTTAAACCCGTTCCTTCGCCCTCCCTAATTCCAAATTTGTAATGTGCGGCCGAGATCAGCCGCGCTCGCTTTGTAAACCGAACAGGGTCTTGCAGCCGAACCAGCCCCAGTAGACGCGGTGCTGCTGGATCAGGCCGTCCTCGACCTCCATCACTTCGACCAGGTCGATCTGGTCGCCGTCCGGCGTTTGACGCGGATATTCCCAGATCAGTAGCTGGCCATTGGCGAAGAACAGGCCGGTACGATACCAGCAGCCGAGGCCGTTGCCCGGTGTTCGGAACCCGGCGGCAAAGAAGTCGCTGATCGCTGCCTTGCCTGTGAGAATGCCGCAGCCGGTTTTCAGCGTCGCCCAGACCAGGGGGCTTTCGAAGACAGCGTTCTCGGCATAGAGCGCGATTAGCTCTTCCAGGTTACGGGCCACCACGGCCGCATGCCAGTGCTCGTAAATATGACGGATGGCGTCCGGCGCGTCGGTCATGGTGGCCCTCCCTGGAGAAGGCCACCTTAACCGTTTCAAGCCGGTATGGCTTCGATCGCGGTCGAAGCGTCAGCGCACCGCCACCAGCTTTTCCTTCTCGACCGACGATGACCAGCCGTCGAACACCTCGTGCACGGCCTTCCAGCTGTTCAGGTTCTTCATATTGCCCAGCCAGCGGCAGATATTCGGATAGGCGCTGAATTCGCAACCCACCACTTCGCCGGCAGTGATGACGCCCGAGGCAAAATAGTCGGCGATGGTGATCTGATCGCCGGTCAGATAGGCCTTGTCGCCGATCCAGAAGTCGTTGAGCAGCCCCAGCCAGCGCAGGCTCTTTTCCTTGCCCCAGGCGATGGTGCCGGCATGGGCCGCGTCGTCCGGGCGCTTGTGGTGCGGGAACAGCTGCGGATAGACCAGGCCGTAGGTGTAGTCGCGGCTCATATTGGAGTTGAACCAGTCCATGACCTCGTTGACCCGGGCGCGCGCCTTCAGGTCCTTCGGGTACTCCGGCAGGTCGAACTTTTCGGCGAGATATTTCAGGATGGCCGAGCTTTCGGTCAGGCGGAAATCGCCGTCTTCCAGGGTCGGCACCATGCTGTTCGGATTGATGGAGACGTAGGGCGGCTGGAAATGCGCGCCGGTCTGCAGGTCGACGACCTGGCTTTCGACCGGCAGCTTCTTCTCGGCGATCAGCAGCGAGATCGGACGGCACGTCGTCGAGATGGGATGCATGTACAGTTTCATGTTGGCCTCCTCTGGATAAGGTGCCGCGACCCTATTCCGCCGGTGTGTCCTCGGCAACCGTTTCTTTCACTGTGACAGTTAGCGGGGATCGAGCCGGGCGAAGAACAGCAGGACGCCGGCCGGATCGAGGACATGCGTCGCCCAGGCGCCGTAGGCCTCACGCTGGGGCGGCTTCACCGTCACCTCCTCGAAGCCACCTTCCGCCTTGACGCGCCGGACGGTCTCGTTCCGGGCTGCGGCGGATGCCCATCAAAGACATGCGGTCGTTCGTCAAACAAGTCGGATTCCGAACCCGTCGCCGGACAAATAAGCCCAGATGTCCGCCGTGTAAAATCGCCAAGGGTTTCATTTGCCGTCCGCCCGGGCCGTGCTACGCTTTGGAAAAATATTCCAGGCGGAGGACATCATGAAAATTGTGAGCATAGGTGCGGCGGCTCTGCTGGCCTTGGCGGCGGGCGCGGCCCAGGCCGAAACGCAAAAAGCCGATACCAAGGGCTTCGACATCGCTATCACCGTCGACGACCTGACCGCGCACGGCCTCCTGCCGCAGGGCATGACGCGCGTCGGCATCGCCCAGTCCTATCTTGCCACTCTGAAAGCTCACCACGTTCCCCAGGCCTGGGGCTTCGTCAACGCCAAGCGCGTGGCGCAGGAACCCGACAGCGAAGGCGTCCTGGCCGAATGGCGCAAGGCCGGTTATCCGCTCGGCAACCACACCTACAGCCACATGAACCTGGCCACGGCGCCGTCGCTGGAGGCCTGGGAAGCCGATGCCGAGGCCGGTGAGCCGCTCATCGCCAAATACATGCAAGGCCAGGACTGGCACTATTTCCGCTTCCCCAACCTGAATGTCGACGCGCCCCGGGGTGACGGCGCAATGGCCTGGATCAAGGCGCACGGCTATCGCGAAGCCGACGTCAGCGCCGGTTTCAGCGACTGGGCCTATACCGACGCCTATGCCCGCTGCCTGGCCAAGGGCGACACGGCGGCCATCGCGGCGCTGAAGGTGCAGTACCTGAAAGGCGTCGACGACGGCATCGTGCGGATGCAGGCCACTTCACAGCGGGTCTACGGCCGTAACATTCCGTTTGTGCTGCTGACCCATATCGGCGGCTTCGCGTCACTTATGCTACCGGAGACGCTGGACCGCCTCGAAAAGGCCGGCGCCCGTTACGTGACCCTGGAAAAGGCCCAGTCCGATCCGGCCTATCAATTGACCGGCGGCGGTGATTTGATCGAGCGCACGGCCAGTCAAAAAGGCATTTCCCTCGCCGACATTCCGTCACCCGCCTCGACGGACAATATCAAGAGCCTGTGTCAGTAGGCGCCGCGGCGACCATGGCGGCATAGGCGGCTTCGAGTGCCCGCGCCGCCCGTTCCGTATCGAACAGCAATGAGCTAGGCGCATTGGCCAGCAATTTCTGTTTGGCTGCCGCCAACGCGTCCGGTTGTGTCGCCAATCGGATCGCCAACGCTTCGTAGGCCTCCGGAGTCTCGGTGATCAGTTCCGGCAGCCCGACCGCCGTCAGCAGGCTTGCCCCCATGCGCGCCGCGAATGACTCGCCGATACGCGTCAGTACCGGCAGACCCATGCGCAGGGCATTGCTGGCGCTTGCCCCGGCATTATAGGGATGGCTGTCGAGGAACAGGTCAGCCAGGGGTAGCCGCGCCAGATGATCGCCCAATGGCAGCATTTCGGCCCAGACGATCCGCGCCGGATCGACGCCACGCGCCTCTGCTTCGGCCTGGAGATTGGTGATGGCTGTCGGGTCCTTGGCGTGCAGCCACAGCACGCTGCTGGGCACCTGCGCCAGGATCCGCATCCAGCTGTCGAACAGCTCCGGCGTGGTCTTGTAGGTCTGGTTGAACGAGCAGAAGACAAAGCCCGTCTCCGGCAGGCCCAGCTCTGTCCGGGTGAACACCCTGTCCGACGGTTTCTGCGTGTCGTCGTCATTGACCTGGAACGACGGCAGATAAGCGATGGTTTCGCTGTAGAACCGTTGGTGGCTTTCGGGAATGATCACGTCGTCGGCCAGCAGATAGTCGATGAAGTCGCTGCCCATGGTGCCGAGGAAGCCGAGCCAGCTGGCCTGCACCGGCGCGGCCCGTCCGGCGAAAATGTCCGTCCGTCCGCCATAGGTGTAGCCATTGAGGTCGATGGCGATGTCGATCTCCAGCGCGCGCGCCTTCTGAATTGCCTCGGCGTCGGACAGCGCCTCCAGATCGATGAAATGGTCCGCCGCCCGGCGTATCCGTGTCCGCCATTCGTCCTCGGTCTGTTC
Source organism: uncultured Caulobacteraceae bacterium (assembly GCA_964445605.1). GTDB lineage: Bacteria > Pseudomonadota > Alphaproteobacteria > Caulobacterales > Caulobacteraceae > Asticcacaulis. The sequence goes on from CAYULN010000289.1 coordinate 15,250, forward strand.
GCGCAGCGAAAACGCGAACACCTCGAAGCGCGACCGGTCGTGTTGCTCCAGAAGGCGGGCCACCAGATGGCTGATCGGATGGTTCTTGAAGTCCGAGGAAAAATAGCCGACGCGAATACGGTCATGGCCTTTGTAAACGGGCAGCGCCGCCGCCCTGGCCTTTGGGGCGAAACGCTCGGCCGCCCGGCGATGCAAGGCCGGATCGTCGAGCATCGCATGCAACGGCAGGGGCGCGGTTACCTTGGCGCCGTCGCGGATCCTTTGCGCCAGCCAGTCGCGGCCTTCGCGAAACCCTGCCCATTCGGACAGGTAAAGCTGCATGTACAGCAGATGTCCGGGCAGCCAGTCGATATCGGGCTTGAGGCGAAGCGCGCGGCGATAATCGTCGAGCGCCCCCGGGAAATGCCCGAACAGGAAGCGCAGATCGCCGCGATGATTGAGCGCTTCGGCATCGTTTGGATCGATTGTCAGTACACGGTCAAAAGTGGCCAGGGCTTCCTCAGGTCGGTTCAGCGCTTGCAGGGCGATGCCGCGATTGAGCATGGCGTCGACATGGTTCGGCCGCAGCGCCAATGCCCGGTCGTAATCGGCAAAGGCTTGGTCGAAGCGTTTCAGGTCCTGCCAGGCATTGCCGCGGGCATTCAAAGCGTCCGGATCATCGGGTCGAACGGCCAGGACCCGATTGTAGCAGGCGACGGCCTCCTCGAACCGGCCCAGCCCCTGCAAGGCATTGCCCAGGCAATGCTCGGCATCGGGATTGGCCTGCAGCGCCAGCGACTGGCGCAGCAGGTCGGCGCCTTCCGTGAACTGGCCGGCCTGGGCCAGGGCCGTCCCGGCCAGACGCAGGATTTCGGCATTGTCGGGATGGGCGGAGAGAAGCTGGCGGTAAAGGTTGAACGCTTGATTCAACCGGCCGTTCTGGTGCAGGGCGAGAGCTTGTTGCAGCGCCGCCTGTTCCGGGGGGGAAAGCGGCTGGCTCATAGGCGCACCCGCTTATGATTTGACAGGGCCACCATCCTGCGGCCAGATCGCGCTTTCGGAGAGGGGTGTGCGATGGACAAGAACAAGCGTCTGATCCTGGCCGGCGGGCTGGCGATCGGCCTGGCGGTGGTGTTTTTCATCGTCATGTTAAGCATGTCACCGAAATCGAACGATCCGGCGGCGATGATGCAAACGGTCGGGCAGGTGTCGGGAGTGGTGGGCGCCATCGGCCTGGTTATGCTCATTTTCGGCTTTGTCGGCAAGAACAAGCGCTGACCCGCCTATTTCAGCCATACGTCCTTTTGGGCCGTAACCTTGGCGACCGGGCCGGGATGGATGGTCAGCAGCATGATCTGCGGCGGGCAGTTGAGCCGCACCGGAATGCCGCTGCTCCCCAGCCCGCGCGTCACGATCAGGATGCGGCCCTTGATGATCGTCCAGCCCTTGGCCGTGTCCTCGGTATGGCGGCTGACGCGCACGATCGAACCTATGATCGGCAGGCGCACCTGGCCGGCATGCGTATGTCCGGCCAGGAGGATCGGCGCATGGTCCGAGTCCCAGTCGAACAGGCCGGGATTGTGCGTCAGGGTGAGCGTCGCGGCGCCGGGCGGAATCTGCGCGGCGGTGGCGGGGAAATCAGGCGCTTGCGTCTGGCCGTCCTCGATGCCGGCGATCCATACGTCGCCACCCGGCCGTTCGATGCGCGCCGCCTGGTTTTCCAGGAAATGTACCGGCGTTGTCGACAGGATTTGCCGTACCGTGTCGCAGTCCCACCAGCAATCGTGATTGCCCATGATGGCATAGACGCCGTAACGTGCCTGGAAGTCGCCAAGCGTGCGCAGCCCTTCCTCGTCCAGGGCGATTTCTTTCGGCGAACGCATCGGCCGGGCACCGAATTCCCGGCGGCCCTTGAAGAACATCGCCGCCGATATAGTCTCCGCCCAGCAGCACCACGTCGGGTTTCATCGCCTTGACGCGGCGAGCAATATCGCGGACGCGCTCCGGCTTCATGTGCACGTCGTCAATATGCAGGTCGGACAGCAGGATCACACGCAACGGCGCGGTGTCTTTCGGCCAGGACGGCACCTGGACATCAAGCTGCGTCAGGGTCAGGCTGCGCGGCTCAAACCAGAAGCCGACCGCCGCCAGCCATACGGCGGCCACCGCCACAATCCCCCAGATGATCCATCCCCGCCGGCGCATGCGATTTCTTATCACGTTCACAAGGCCGCGAATAGGCAACTTTTTAATTGCATATTTATATCAATCGCCCTACTTAATATGCAACCAAGGAGTTGCCTATGCCTGTTCAAGCCCCCGATGTCATCCGCAAGGAAATCGTTCTGAAAGCGCCTCTGGATAAGGTATGGGCGGCCATTTCCGACGCGTCGCAGTTCGGCCAGTGGTTCGGCATGCGTTTCGACGGGCCGTTCGTTGCCGGCCAGCCGATTTCCGGTCACATTGTTCCGACCATGGTCGACCCTGAAGTTGCCAACGCGCAGAAGCCTTATGAGGGCACGCCGTTTTCGATGATGGTCGGCGAGATCAGGCCGAAGAGCCTGTTTGAGCTGCGTTGGCATCCCTATGCGATCGACACCAGCAAGGACTATTCGTCCGAGCCCATGACTCTGATCACCTTCGCCTTGAAGGAGGTCGAGGGCGGCGTGCACCTGACCCTGACCGAGAGCGGCTTCGAGAACATCCCGCCGGAGCGGCGCTTCCAGGCGTTCGAGGCCAACGACGGCGGCTGGACGGCGCAGATGAAGCTGATCGAGGCCTATCTTAGCGGAGTTGGGCTTGCCCGCTGAAGCCGCCCTGTTCGCCGCGCCAGTTTTCGCCGCCTTGGGCGACGAGACCCGGCTGCGCATCGTGCTGCGCCTGGGCGCGGGACCGCAGTCGATCGTGCGCCTGACGCAAGGGTCGTCACTCACCCGGCAGGCGGTCACCAAGCATTTGAACGTACTGAAAAAAGCCGGCCTGGTCAGCCATGTCCGATCCGGTCGCGAAACCGTCTGGGCGTTGCAACGGGGACGCGTCGACGAGGTGCGGCATTATCTCAGTCTGATCTCGCGGCAATGGGACGAGAAGCTCGAAGCTTTGCGCAGCTACGTCGCGGATTGAAGCCTTACGGGGCGCATCGTCGGGAGCGCCCCATAAGCTATCAGTGCGTGGTCGGGAAGCTGAAGACCTGGCGGACCGAATTGCCGGCATTGTCATTGACCGTAACGATGCCGACGTGATTGCCGATGGCCAGGGTCGAGGTATCGACGGAGAAGCGGAAGGCATCCTTGGCGCTTGTGCCCTGGCAGGCCACGCCGAGGCAGATGTTCGGAGCCGCCAGGCTCCCGGCGGCCGCGCCGTCGATCGTCAGGTTCGCCGTTGTCGGGTTGGCCGTGGTGTACTGTCCGTCGATGGAGATGATCCCGCTGGCGCCTATGGTATTGACGGTGACGTTGAATGTTGGATTGACGACGCCGAAATTGCTCCGGACCATGTAAAAATAGTCGGTGGTCGACTTCAGCCTGACGGCGATTTCATGTCCGTGCGAGGTCTCGTTGATCGTGTGCCAGGTAATGGCATTGGTGCCGCCGCTCGCCGTGCCGAGAGGCGCCCCGTCCATGGTCCACTGGGCGGCGCTGTAGGTACTGGCCGGCGTGACGCTTAGCGAAACATCGCCGGAGAACGGCTGTGTCGTCTGGTCGGCGACGATAGCGGGCGTGGTGCCCGGAACCGGAGGCGCGACGGACGAGGCGCCGCTGGCTGTCTTCAGCACCGTTCCGTTCGTTCCGGCGAAGACGACATAGGTTCCAGCCGCCAGGCTGGACCATGACAGGGCGCCATTGTTGCCTTTGGCCGTAATGGTGCCGGCCGCCGTACTCGCACCGCTCTGCATGATGGTGTAGGTGGTTCCGGCCGGCAGGGTATCGACCCAGTTCAGGGTGATGGTGCCGCTCGGCAGGCTCATGGTCGCGGTCAGGCTCGCGGACGCGGCGGCGGCGGAAAAGGCTGCTGTGTCCGACGATGAACTTGATGATGAGGAGGACGAGACACTTGTGCTCGATGATCCGCTACCGCCGCCGCATGCCGACAGGAGCGCAGCCAGGCCGATCGCGGCCGTTACGACGGCCAGGCCAACAAATTTACGCATAGTAATCCTCGCTACGCCCCCGCAGCGGACGATTTGCTCCTAGACCATTATCGGGGTACCTGCAATCCGGCAGATGGAAAAACCCTTGCGGCGTGGCATTGGGAGCGCAGGACGGGGGGGCAAGCGCGTGCACATTTTTACCATGTGGCGCAAAAATATCCGAAACGCTTCGCCCTTTTGTCAAAATTTTGCATTTCGTGAGATGACAAACCCATCCGGATACGCCATATCAGGGCTTCCATCCCTTTTTTAGTATAGGCCCCTAACCGCCATGCGCGACTTTTATCGTATCCGCCGTCTCCCCCCTTATGTCTTCGAAGAAGTCAACAAGGTGAAGGCACGGCTGCGCGCAGAAGGCGTCGACGTCATCGACTTCGGCATGGGTAATCCGGATATGCCGACCGCTCCGCATATCGTCGACAAGCTGATCGAGACGGTCAAGAAGCCCAAGACCCACGGCTACAGCGCTTCCAAGGGCGTGCAGGGTCTGCGCAAGGCCATGGCTGGCTATTACGACCGGCGCTACGGTGTGAAGCTTAATCCGGACACCGAAGTGGTCGCCACGCTCGGCTCGAAGGAAGGCTTTGCCAACCTGGCCATGGCCATCACCGCGCCGGGCGACACGGTCATTTGTCCGAACCCGGCCTATCCGATCCACGCTTTCGGCTTCCTGATGGCCGGCGGCGTTATCCGTCACGTTCCGGCTTTGTCGCCAGAGCAATATCTGCAAGGCATCGACCGGGCGGTGAAACATTCCGTGCCGGCGCCGTCGGTGATGATCGTCTCCTACCCATCCAACCCGACGGCCCAGTGGGTCGATCTCGACTTCTACAAGGAAGTCATCCGCCTGGCGCAAAAGCACGACCTGATCGTGCTCAGCGACATCGCCTATTCGGAAATCTATTTCGACGACAACCCGCCGCCGTCTCTGCTTCAGGTCAACGGCGCCAAGGAGCGTAGTGTCGAAATCAACTCGCTGTCGAAAACCTATGCCATGGCCGGTTGGCGCATCGGCATGGTGGTCGGCAATTCGGAAATCTGCGCCGCCCTGGCGCGCGTCAAGTCGTACCTCGACTACGGCGGCTTCACGCCGATCCAGGTCGCCGCCGCCGCCGCGCTCAACGGTCCGCAGGACAACGTCGACGAAATCCGCGCCACCTATAAGTCGCGCCGGGATGTACTGATCGAATCGATGAAGCGCGCCGGCTGGGACATCCCGCCGCCGCCAGCCTCGATGTTCGCCTGGGCCAAGATCCCGGACAAGTTCGCCGAGATGGGTTCGATGGAATTCGCCAAGATGCTGATCGAGGAGGCGCACGTCGCCGTCGCTCCCGGCCTCGGCTTCGGTGAATACGGCGAAGGCTATGTCCGCCTTGGCCTGGTCGAAAACGAAAACCGCATCCGTCAGGCCGCACGCAACATCAAGAAGCTGCTCCTGCCCGAGGCGAAGCCGGAATCGAAGGCCGCCAAGGTGGCCTGAGGACCTTCCCCACGCCCTTTTTTAAAGGCGCGGGGCATCTTCTAACACCTTCTAACAACCTCTATCGCACGACTTGCGCTGGCATTAGTCGCCTTTCAGGCGACCATTTTGGCACAACTTTCGCGCTAAACAGCGATGACACCGGTAGCCTTCGGAAATTCTTGACATTTTCGCGGCAATCGCATCACACATTCGTGTCTTCGGTTATTAAGACGGCGTTATCCTTTTGACAGGCGCGCGGATATGCGGTTCACTGGTCGTTGTGCAATGCACACATATTTTGCTGAAACTTGACATATTTCGAGCTGTCTTCACATCGTGTTCCGGCCCGCCGGACCCGTAACGTGCAAGTGCCGTGTACATTAAGAGGTGGAGCGTGGTCAGTTTAGAGTTCAGCGTCAATTCGGCCTCCGAGCAGGAGGCCTTTTTCGGCGCCTTTTTCAAATTCGTCGAAGCTGCCGCCGTCAAGGACGCCGATTCGATTTCGATGCGTTCCGATACCCAGGGCGACACAATCGTCAAGGTTGTAACCTTCGAGGACGACGCCCAGGCCGATCAGTTCCAATCCTACTGGACACAACGCCGCCGTTGGCTGGGCCTGTAATCCCCTATTCCCCAAATCGGCGTGACCCACTATAGGGTCGGGCCATGCTGAGGTTCCTTCCCCTTCGCTATCGCCTGCCGCTGATCCACGGGACGCTTTATCGTCTCGGGCGTTGGCGCGGCAAATCCTGGCCCAAGGCGGTGGACGATAATTTGCGCAAGGGCGATTTCGTCGTCTCGGCCTTTTTCAACGAAAGTCTGGGCATTGGCCGGGCTGGCCGGCTGTCGGCCGATGCCTTCAAGGCCGCCGGCTATCCCGTCGTCGAACACGATCTGCGCCCGGCGTTCAAACACCTGCTGGACGGTAAGGCCGCGCTGCCTGGAGCGGGTGGGGTGTGGTTCATTCATGCCAATGCCGCTGAAACCATCGTCGCCCTGCTGGCCCATCCGGTGGCAAGCTGGGCTGACCGCTACCGCATTGCCTATTGGGCCTGGGAAACGCCGAAGGCGCCGGCCGAATGGGTGGCCGTCGCCGACGTCCTGCATGAAATCTGGGTGCCGAGCACCTATGTCCGCGAGGCCGTGGCCAAAACCTTCGCCGCGGCCGGACGAGAGGATTTGATTGTCCGTATACGGATTATACCGCATCCCGTGCCTGTGCCGGCTACCGCGTCCACGGCCGAAGACCGGATCCGGTTCGGGCTCAAGCCTGACCTTTGCGAAGTCCTGGCGATGTTCGACACCAAATCTTCGGCCGTGCGCAAGAACCCATGGGGCGCCATTGAGGCCTGGGTGGCCGCTTTCCCTATGCCTGGCGAGGTGGCGCGCCTGACACTCAAGGTCAGCGATCTGAATGGCGACGCGACGGCCCGCCGCCGGCTGGTCGAAGTCCTGACCAAACGCCCGGACATCCGGGTGATCGCCGAACGCTTGAGCGACGCTGACATGGACATGTTCATCGCCTCGTTCGATATGCTTTTGTCCCTGCACCGTTCGGAAGGCTTCGGCCTGCCCTTGGCGGAGGCGATGGCGGCGGGCGTGCCGGTCATCGCTACCGACGGCACGGGCAATGCCGATTTCATGACGACGGACAATGCGCGGCTGATCCCTGCCAAGCTGATCCGTATCGACGATCGCTACGGACCCTATACTGGCCTGGAAAAAGATCCGGATCAGGTCTGGGGCGACCCGGATATCGAAACCGCCGCAAAGGCGTTGCGCGAGCTGGTTGAGGCTCCCGACAAACGCCGCGCTTTGGCGGTTAATGCCCGCGCCGCTATCCCACCGCTTAGCGCGCCGTGGCAAGCGGATGTGCTAAAGGATTTGCCTTTTAATCGCTGGCTTTAGGCCGTCCGCACGGTTTTCAGGAAGTCGACGGCGGTGGCCTGCAGGGTCTGCGACTGCTCGAATAGCCGGCGCGTTTCCTCCCGGGCGGCCATAGCGCCGTCGCCGGTGCGCGTGGCCGTTTCCGACACTTCCGCCACGGTCTCGTTGATCCGTGCCGTCGATGACGCGACGTCGAGCGTCGAACGCGAAATCTCCGCCACGGCCGCCGTCTGCTGAATCACCGACTGCGAGATGGCGTTGGAGATGTCGCGCAGCGAAATGACCAGATCGGCGATGGCGTTCATCGCGCCGGACGCTTCTTGCGTGGCCTCCTGCACGCTCTTGACCTGCTCGCTGATCTCCGCCGTCGCCCGCGCCGTCTGCTGGGCCAGGGCCTTGACCTCGGTGGCGACGACGTTGAAGCCGCGACCGGCCTCGCCGGCCCGCGCCGCTTCGATGGTGGCGTTGAGCGCCAGCAGATTGGTCTGTGAGGTGATCTGGCTGATCATGTCGATGGACGAACCGATGCGGTTCGACGCCTCAAGCATGGCCGACACTTTGGCATGGGTCTCCTGGGCCTTGTCGGCGGCGCCCTGAGCGGCTTCGGCGGCGTGGGCTGCCTGATCGGCGATCGCCTTGGAGGACGCGGCCATTTCCTCGGTGGCGCCGGCGACCGACTGGACGTTGCCGCTGGCCTCGTCGATGGAGCGCGCCACGTCGACGGTACGATGGCGGGTATGGTCGGCATCATGGTGCAGGGCGTCGGCCGTGTCGCCGAGATTGCGCGCGGTGGCATTCAATTGCTCGACAATGCCCAACAACGAGGATTCGAACTGCTCAGCCATGGACAACATGCCGTCGCGGCGCGCCGTGGCGGTTTCGGCAGCGGACTTCTCCTGCGCCGCCTTGATGGCCTCGGTTTCCTCGATGGCATCGGCGAAGGCCTTGAGGCTGCCGGCGATGATGCCGGTTTCGTGCTTGTCGCCGCCGAACGGAATGTCGTGCACTGTTTCGCCGAAGGTCAGGCGCTGCATGATCTTCGACAGTTGCCCCAGGCGGGCGTTCAGGCCCGAACCGATTACCTGGCTGACGAACAGGGCCAGCAGCAGCACTGCGCCGGCGCCGCCGAGCTCCGTCACTGTACGGATCATCACCCTCTGGCTGCGCGCCTTGAGCAGAGTTTGCAGGTCGGCATTGCCCGGCGTGAACAGGGCGGTCTCGGCATCGATCACCGTCTGGAAGCCAGCGGCGTCCGGATTGGCGCCGAACGCCTTGGCGGCCTGCGAGAAGCTGTCAAGCGCCTGCGCCGTCGCCGGTTTCAGCGCCTTGGTGGCGCTGTACTGACCGGACTTGGTCAGCGAGTCGGCCAGGGCCGTGGCCGCGTCTTCGAAGCGTGTCTTGGCCATCTCGTTGCCAGCGCCGGCGTCCTTGAGCGCGCGTGCCGCCAGGACGGCGGCCGGCAGTTTGGTGGTGACCGCATCCATCATGTAGTAGCTGTCGAGGTCGGGATCGAGGATCAGGCTCGACTTGTCGGTCACGTCG
>CAYULN010000290.1:0-13321 GCA_964445605.1 uncultured Caulobacteraceae bacterium
CGAAGCGCTGGAGGTCACCCTGCCGGAAGCGGTGCGCGACGATATCGGCCTGGCCTTGGTCATTTCCGGCGAGGGTTTAGTGAGTTGAGTCGCGGGCTTTACGCCAGCGACATCTTCTTCAGGACCTTATACGCCTTGATCACGCGTTGCAGCTTGTCCTCGGCCGAGCGGTCGCCACCGTTATTGTCCGGGTGGCAGCGCTTCAGCAACTCGGTATAGCGCACGCGGATGGTCTCGGCCGACACGCCGACTTCCAGGTCGAGATCGGCGAAGGCCTGGCGTTCGATCTTGCCGTACTGCTTTTCGGACGGTCCGGCCTTCTCGCGATTCGGCGCTGCACCGGCGCCGAAGACGCTGTGCGGATCGTAGAAGCCCTTGGCCTGCGCGCCCTTGGCGGCGATATTGGCCGCCTCACGCGACAGCCGCGATGCCCTGAACGCCCAAGTCGGCCGGTCGCCGGTGGCGATCGATTCGCGGTGGCGGCGCGCCTCGCCTTCGCTCATGCCGGAGAAGAAGTTCCAGTTCTTGTTGTACTCGCCGGCGTGCAGCTGGCAGAAGTTATAGTATTCGTTCATCATTTCGCGCGATTTCGGCGCGCGCGCCGTCGCCGCCTTATGGCATTCCGGCCATTCGCACGGCTTCTGCCCCGGCTTGAGCTGCAGGACATCCTCTTCGGGACGGCGCGTCTGTTCCTCGCCTTCCTTGGGCGGACGGATACGCATGTCCATAAATCGGGGCTTGTACTTAAAACCGTCGCTCATATGATGAACTATCGCCCTCAAAGCTTAATAAAAATCTGAATTGCCGTGCGTGTAGGAGGCCCGTACCCATGGGGATTGTCGCTGACCGTATCCGATCCAAGCTGAACGAAGCCCTAGCCCCGGCGCGTCTGGATATCCAGGACGACAGCGCCAAACATAGTGGGCATTCCGGCGCGCGTGAAGGGGGGGAAAGTCATTTTTCCGTGGTAATCGTATCAGCAAAATTTGATGGCCTGAACCGCGTCGCCCGCCAGAGGCTGGTCAACACCGTCCTGGCCGAGGAACTGGCCGGCCCGGTCCATGCTCTGAGCATCCAGGCCAAGACGCCGGCTGAGGCCTAGGGTTTGGCCCGGACCACCGTCAATGACATGGCTGGCAAGCGGATGGCGGCCCCGGCGCTGACCTGCCGTTTGACCGGGGCAAAGTCACGCACCACCCGGCCGATATCGCCGTTCGGGTGCCATTTGTAGAGTGCCGGATAATATTGATAGACCATCGCCGCCTTCAAGCCACGCTTGGCTCCAGCCAGTCTGATGTGGATATTGTGGGCATGGTCCGGATCGCGATTGACGATCATCACCGCCATGCGGCCGTCCGGGCGTTTGACCGCATAGGCGGTGACTAATGGCTGCCCCTTGGCATCGTGGATATCCGTCGTAACCGGATAGAGCACATGCGCGCCATGCCCCGATTGCAGCCAGTCCTGGCTTAGCATCTGCGCCCCCCAGAAGGCCGGCATGTTGTCGCGCGCCTGGCCTTTTGAATCAGCCTGCTGCAGCATCATGGTGCCGTAGCCGCCGCACGGCTTCGGCGCCGCCAGCGGGATGTTGGGCCCATAGCCGAACATGTAGGCCGCCTTGCCGCCGCGACTGAGGAACCCGGCGGCGATATCGGCGTTCATCAGGGCCGACGGCACCTCGACCTCAACCCGGCCACCGAAAGCCGAAAAGCCATATTCGGTGATGATCCAGTCGACCGAACGCGGCACGCCATCCCGGTCCAGCCGCGCCATCAGCTGGTCCATGCCCTCGCCCTGTTTGATCAGCAACGATCCCGCCGAAGGACAGGTATCGTCGAACGGATAACGCTCGAAAGTAAAGAAATTCAAATCCTTGAGCCGCCCGCGCGCATCCAGGCGTTTAACGAACTGGCTGGTGAACGACTTGTCGGCCTCGTCCTCCATATAGGCGTCGGCGATGGCGTCCTGCAGCGACGGCCCGCCCAGGCGCAAGCTAGGATCGGCGCTATGCACCGCGTCGGCCGCCTGGATATACAGGTCGGCATAGTCGATGCCGCTCATCAGCTGGCCGTCCGGTTCCTCGCCGAGCTCCACACCCATCACCGGATAATGCTTGCTTTTCACATAGCGGATCAGGGCGGCGGCATTGTCCGGCGTGTCATAGACGGCGCCGACCGGAATCATCATCGGCAGGCCCTGCGTCAGGCCGCTTTTGTACAGCAGGTCGATGCCGGGCTGTTCCAACTCGTCGTCGCGATCCACCGCCCGGTGCCACGGGTCGCTTGAAGAGGTGACGACGAACGACTGCGTGCTGGCCTTGGGCGCATGGTGGATGGCGTCGTGGAACTGACCGTCAGCGCCGGTCGAACCGACATAAAGCTCACGCACCGCAAAGCCCAGCCGGTCGCGGATATCGGTCGATACTTCCGGAGCCGTACCGGAGCCCTGCTCCAGCTTAAGGCGGACATAATGCGTCTTGGCCGGCGTCAGTTTCAGGACCGCCGTGCCGCCCTTGCCGTCCGTCACCCGGCCGCCGGAGAAGTCGACCCACTTGCCGGCCGGATCATATTGGTCGATGCCGACCCAGTATTGCACGGCGTAAGTGACAGCATATGGCTCGGCCCAGACGATCTTCGCCGCATCGACGGTCGTATCGGCGCCGAGATCGACAATTGCCCATTGCGGGCGATTACTGTCGAGATGGGTATATGTCTTGTCGAGGTAGGGATTGGTCTTCCAGAACGTCCCTTCATCGCCATCGTCGAGCATCGACCAGCTCAGTTCGTTGGCATTGTCGACGGTGTCACCCCGGCGCGGCAAGGCATAACCGTGAGTCATCAAGATCGGCTTGCCGGAATGGTCACTCGACGTCCAATAGCCTTGTTGATGCGCCGGATCGCTCCACGTCCCCTGCTCGTTCCAGTGCCAAGCCTCGATGCCCAGTTCGGTGCGCAGCCGGTAGGTCACCGGTTTCAACCCCGCCTTGGTCATAGCCGCGACATTGTGCGGCGTATAAAGCTGCGCCACCTCGTCCTTGCCCATGCCGTCCAGCGCCGCGCCGAAGGCTTCGTCCGGCCGGAAGGTCTGGATCGGATGACGAGTATCGATAACGATATCGCCCGCCTGGGCGGACACGGCCAGGCTGAGTGCGACGACGGAGACGGCGAACGATTTCATGATGCCTGTATAAACGCCCCACCCATTGCCGCCTAGTGACCGGCGCGCCACAGGCCGCAACCGTTTGCAATCAACGGCTTGACCCAGGCTCCAACGAACTCTAATCCCGCCGCGTGCCAACGGTGCTCCCTTCGGGGAGATAATAGGGAACCGGGTTCAAATCCCGGACTGTCCCCGCAACTGTAAGCGCCGAGCTTGTCCGTCACATGTCACCCGGAGCCCTGGGGAAGACGATGGACACGCGTTCGAGGCGCGAGTCAGGAGACCTGCCTTGGCTGTCGTCCTTTGCGTGGTCGGGGTGTGCCAGGCGAGCGAGGCTTTTGCTTTGAGAGACGATGCCCTTAATCACGCCGGTAAGGCGCGGCTTCGTCGTGACTGATCGGCGTTCGTTTCTGACGAAAGAACGCACAATGAAAAAGACCCTCCTCCTGACGGCTTGCCTGGCCGCACTCGTCGCCCCCGCCCTGGCCCATGCCGAAGACACCACGAACATCATCGTTTCCGTGACCCGCGAAGCCCGGCCTGTGTCCAAGATCGGCCAGAGCGTCGACGTGCTCACCGACAAGGACATCAAGTCCTACCAATCCCTGTCGCTGGCCGACTTGCTGACCCATACCGGCGACTTGACTCTGACGCGCAATGGCGGCCCGGGCCAGACGGCCACCGCCAGCATTCGCGGCGCCGGCGCCGATCACACGCTTTACCTGTTCAACGGCATCGCGCTCAACGACCCGTCCCAGGTCGGCGGCGGCACCGATCTCGGTCCTCTGGCCGTTGACGACGCCTCGCGCGTCGAAGTCCTGCGCGGCCCGCTGTCGACCCTGTGGGGTTCGGGCGCCCTGGGCGGCGTGGTCAGCATCACCACCCGCACCGCGCAGAATCCCTTCGAGGCTGACCTGTCGGTCGAAGGCCTCGACCACTACGGCTCAGCCCGCGCCGGCATCGGCGGCAAGCAAGGCGGCCTGAACTGGCGCCTGTTCGCCAGCGGCACTAACGACCAGGGCATTTCCGCCGCCGCCGTCGGCACCGAAAAGGATGGCTTCGCCCAGACCCATTTCAGCGGCAATGCGACCTACGCCTTCAATGACGCCGTCACCATGAACGCCGTCGCCTTCAAGACCCACAGCCGCGTCGACATCGACGGCTTCCTGTCGGTGCCGCCGTTCACCTTCGGCGATACGGGCGAGTTCACTACTACCGACACGGCCCTCGGCGCGCTCGGCCTGACGGATAAGTTCAGCCATGGCGAGCAAACCCTGTCGATCAGCAATACCGATAGCGCGCGCAACGGTTACGATGCGACGCGCTTCTCGGAAAACACCTTCCGCGGTCGCATCACTTCGGCCGACTACCACCTGCTCTACCGTTTCTCGGATGCCACTCGCATCCTGATCGGCGCCCGCACCGAGCGCGACTCCTACCGCAGCACCTCGATGTTCTCGCCCGGCGTGATCTCCTCGGCCAAGCAAACGATCTCGAGCCTCTACGGCCAAGTGGCGCAGGACATCGGCGCGGCCTCGGTGACCCTAAGCGCCCGGCACGACGACACCTCCAGCTTCGGCGGCCAGGATATCGGCCAGGTGTCGCTGAGCGTGCCGGCAGGCGACCACTGGCGCTTCCACGCCAGCGCCGGCCAGGGCGTCAAGATTCCCAGCCTCTATCAACTCTACGGCGACTTCGGCACCACGACCCTGAAGCCGGAAAAGGCGCTGAACATCGACGGCGGCGCCGACTACAGCTTTTCGTCCGGTCAGGTCTCGCTGAGCGCCTTCAGCCGCAACGTCCATGACCTGATCGATTTCGACAATTCGACCTTCACCTACGGCAATATCGCCAAGTCGAAGGCCGACGGCATCGAACTCGGCTGGACCCAGGACCTGAGCGACAAGTGGCACGTCCGCGCCAACTATGCCGCGCTCAATACCAAGAATGAAAGCCCCGGCGCCAACAACGGCAAGGATGTGGCCCGCAAGCCGGACAGCATCGGCAATATCGACCTCAGCTATGCCGCAACCGAAAAGCTCAATCTTGGCTTGGGCGTCCGGTATTCCGGCCGCAGCTTCGATAACGCCGCCAATACGGTCGTGCTCAAGGCCTACACCCTTATCGACCTGCGCGCCGACTACGCTCTGAACGATAAGATCAGCCTTTATGGCCGCGTCGAAAACGCCGGTGACGAACATTACCAGAGCGCCGCCACATACAACCAGCTGGGCCGGCGAGTGTGGCTCGGCCTCCACACGCACTGGTAGTTACTCAGACCAATGCGGGTCAGTCCTTTTTGGGGTTGTGCGCCGCAACAAAACGTGCTTTGTAACGACGTTCTTTTAATCATTGCCGGGCATTATCGGATCACAGGCGCTCCAACACGCCTGTGATCTTTTTTATTCGGCGCTTGCCACGGACCAATCCGACTTGCCGCCACGCTTAGCTGTCACTTCGACGCCTTCGATCCGCATGGTTTTGTCGACCGCTTTGAGCATGTCATAGAGCGTCAGCGCCGCCACGCTGACGGCGGTCAACGCTTCCATTTCAACCCCTGTTTGCCCGGCGGTCCTGACTTCGGCGATGATGGCGAAGCCAGGCAAGGCATCGGCGATACCGATCCGCACCTCTATCTTGCTGAGCGCCAACGGATGACAAAGCGGGATGAGGTCAGCCGTCCGCTTGGCGGCCATTATCCCGGCCAGCTCAGCCGTCGCAATCACCGCCCCTTTCGATGTCCGACCTTCACGTACCAACGCCAGGGTCTCCGGCGCGCAAACCAGACGGCCGTGCGCCTGGGCGACACGCGACGTTACCGGTTTTCCGGAAATATCTACCATGCGCGCCTGGCCATCGGCGCCGATATGCGAAAGCTCACTCATGTGCCTTCCACCTTTCCAAATCTTTCGAATCCTCGACGCGCGGCTCCACCCAGCGATCGACCTCTGGGCCAACCTCGCGCTTCCACAAAGCGGCTTCGGATTTCAGCCGGTCCATGGCATAGTCCACCGCCTCGAGCGCTGCCCGCCGGTGCTTCGATGCCGCCGCCACGAAAACGATGGCCTCGCCGCGCCCGACCTTGCCGCAACGATGCTCCACCGTCAAAGCCGTCACCTCAAACCGCTCGACACACGCCTGGGCGATCGCCTGAAGGCTGGCTTCGCTCATGCCGGGATACCAGTCGAGATAAAGGTAGTCGACACCTCCATCCTCGTCGCGCACCACGCCGGTGAAACTGGCTACGGCTCCCGCCGCGCCCTCGGCCCGGCAGAAGGCATCAAACAATGTCACCGGATCGAGACGACCGTCCCGTAATCCGACACGCGGAATAGCCGTGAACCCGGTCACCGCTTACCCTCCCGAAAAAACCGAAAAGAAAGCGACCTCGTCGCCGTCCTTGAGAACCTGGTCACCATTCGCCACAATCCGGTTGACGCTCATGCGGATATCGCCGGCCCGCACCCGCCCATCGGCCAGCGCCGCGGCGAATATCCGGTCGCGCAGGCCCAGCAGGTTGAGCCCCTCGCCCGGCAATGCAACCGTAAGGGTGCGTGTTTCGGAAACGTCAGCCATTCGTCCGAAAAACAACACGTCGATCATAAAAACGTCCTCTTTGGCGCATGATAGCGCTTTCCATGAGCGATGCGTGTAAAAAACCACGATTTCAATTGCTAATTCGCTTGCTAACGGCGCCCCCTCAGCGCAATACAGTCAGCCTCTTCTTCTGCCGGGACGTCCATGAGTGTATCGAACTATCGCCTGCTTCGCCTCATGGCCAGGCTGGCCGCCCTCGGCAGCACCCCCGCCCCGCTCGCCCTGCCCGACCCCAGCGATCCGGCGTCGTTCAAGGTCCTGCTCCACCGTCCCCAAGTTGAATTGGATACCCAGGGCCTGAGCGCCTTTTACGAAGGCAAGCGCATCCTGGTTACCGGCGCCGGCGGTTCGATCGGCTCGGAAATTTGCAAGCAGGCTTTGAGCCTCGGCGCGTCGCACGTCACCCTAGTCGACCACTCGGAATTGGCGCTCTACGAAATCGACCGCGCCATCCGCGAGACCTTCCCGGACAAGTCGGCCCGCCCGCTCCTGTGTAGTATCCGGCGCAAAGAGCGCGTCGAAGCCATCTTCCAGAGCGAAAAGCCTGACGTCATCTTCCACGCCGCCGCGCTCAAGCACGTGCCGATGGTCGAGCTGAACCCGAGCGAAAGCGTGCTGACCAACGTGCTGGGCACGCAAATCGTCATCGACGCCGCCAAACAGGTCGGCGTGCAGCAACTGGTGCTGATCTCGTCGGACAAGGCCGTGGCGCCGTCGTCGCTGATGGGCGCCACCAAACGCCTGGCGGAACACCTGATCCGCACCCAGATCAGCGAAACGCACCAGGCCTGCGTCGTCCGTTTCGGCAATGTGCTGGGCTCGACCGGCTCGGTCGTGCCGTTGTTCAAGTCGCAGATCGAACGCGGCGGCCCGATCACCCTGACCGACGAAAAGGCCGAACGCTTCTTCATGACCATCTTCGAGGCGGTGCAGCTGGTGCTCACCGCCGCCATGAATAACGCCCGAACGCCGAACCATCATTCAGGCTTGTACATCCTGGAAATGGGCGAGCCGATCCGCATCCTCGACCTGGCCGAACGGATGATCGCGCTGTATGGCCTGCGGCCCGGCAAGGACATCCAGATCACCTTTACCGGCCTACGCGAGGGCGAGAAGATCACCGAGGCCCTGCTCGACGGCAACGAAGTGCGTCAGGCGGTGCTGCCGGGCATCTTCGAGGTGGTCAACCAGGCCAACGTCAAGCCAATCCCCACCGAAGTCATGGAAACGCTTTACAACCTCGCCCAGGGCGGACATGACGACAACGCCAAGGCCATGGTGTTCAACCTGGTCAATTCCCTGCGCGAACAGCGGGATTAGGGTTTCGATCCACAGATTCCACAGATTGCACAGATTTTCTGTGGCTGTTGATGCGTGCCACTGCGTGGCAAGCCTTAGAATTTTGACCACGAACCACACGAACCAACACGAACGTTCGTGCGCCGTTATCGACCTTGCCCAAAGGGCTTCCCCTGCAACCGTCACGAGTGATTGGATTGGCGCTTCGCGCCGAGCTTACCACGAACGTTCGTGTTGGTTCGTGTGGTTCGTGGTTAAACTCCTATTCGTTCAACCAAGATGCCCATGGCGCCATTCAGCGCTCAAAATCTATGAATCTATGCGTTCATTGATAAGGGTCCTCGGCGTCCGGATCGTCCGTAGTATGGAACTCATACCAGATGCCATTGAGCACACCGACGCACACCGCCAAGCCGACGCCCAAGATCCACGAAAAATACCACATGCCCCGCTCCTAGTATAAATCTGGGTTTGTCTTGACGTGCCCGGTGCCGATCCGCCCCGATAGCACCTTGTAGACCCATGCCGTGTACAGCAGGACCAGCGGCAACAGGGCCGCTGTCACCAACAGCATGACGAACAAGGTCAGGTGCGAACTCGACGCCGTCCACACCAGCAGGCTGGAATGTGTGTCGGCCGTGCTCGGCAGCAGGATGGGGAACATCGACGCCCCGACCGTGCCGATGATGCCGAGCACGCCCAGCGATCCACCGGCATAGACCAACCAATCCTTGCGAATGCCGATTCCAGCCAGGGCCAGCAACGGCCCGGCGAAACCGAGCACCGGCGCCGCCCACATCCACGGATGCTTGCCGAAATTAAGCAGCCATGCCCCGGCTTGATGGACCACTTCGGCCCGCATAGGGTTGGACGGCCCGTCCGCCGCCACATCGCCGTTGACCGCAAAGCCGAGCCCGCCGAACCGGACAAACGCGTAACCGGTGGCGAACAGCACC
The DNA here is from genome assembly GCA_964445605.1 of uncultured Caulobacteraceae bacterium. Classification (GTDB taxonomy): domain Bacteria; phylum Pseudomonadota; class Alphaproteobacteria; order Caulobacterales; family Caulobacteraceae; genus Asticcacaulis. The sequence continues at coordinate 9,012 of CAYULN010000290.1, forward strand.
ACCACGGCCAGCGCCGCCCCGACGCCGATCTGCTGCGCCCGGTCGCGCGCCTCGCCTTCTTCCAGCTTCAGCGCCAGCCAGCCCGAACCCTGCAAGGTCAGCATGGCCACCGAAAGCAGGCCGCACAGCAGGGTGAACGGGCTGAACAGCCCCAACAATCCACCGAGGAAAGCATCATGATACGTAACCCGTAGATCGGTATCGAAGCTGAACGGGGCGCCTTGCAGGACATTGCCGATGGCAACGCCGAACACCAAGGCCGGCACCAAGCCGCCGACGAACAGCGCCCAATCCCAATTGCGCCGCCAAGCCTTGCCCGGCCGCTTCGACCGGTACTTGAACCCGACCGGCCGCAGGATCATGGCGCTGAGCACCAGGAACATAGCCAGATAGAAGCCGGAGAAGCTGACGGCATAGGCGAAAGGCCAGGCGGCGAACAAGGCGCCGCCGCCCAGGATGAACCACACCTGGTTGCCTTCCCAGGTCGGCCCGACCGTATTGATCACCGCCCGGCGTTCGCCGTCGGTCCTGGCGACGAACGGCAGCAGGGCCGCCACGCCCATATCGGCGCCATCCAGGATAGCGAATCCAATCAGCAGAACGCCGACCAATGCCCACCAGATAACCCGCAAGGTCATGTAATCCAAAGGAATATTCATCGTTTGCGCTCCTATTCCGCTGGACCGATGACGGGAACCGTCGGGTCGTCGGTCGGACTGACTTCCGGGTCGTCATGCAGGCGGCCCAACCTGGCCTGATACGGCCCCTTATTGATGGTCTTCATCATCAGCTTGACCTCGATGACCGCCATGACGGCGTAGATCAGCGTAAAGCCGGCGATGGTCAGCCAGATCTGCCCCGGGCTCAGAGAAGAAGCCCCCATGAAGGTCGGCAATACGCCGTCGACCGCCCACGGCTGTCGGCCGATCTCCGCCAGGACCCAGCCGGCTTCGATCGCCACCCATGGCAACGGAATGGCCAGCACGCACAGCCTGAGGAACCAACGGTTCTCCGTCCTGTGGAAGGTCACCAGCAGGAAGCTCAAGGCGAACAGGCCGATAGAGAAGAAGCCCAACCCGGCCATCAGCCGGAACACCCAGAACATGGCCAGGACGTTCGGAATGGTATCGGCCGCCGCCTTGGTGACCAGCGCCGCATCGGCCTGGCGCGGATCGGCGACATATTTCTTGAGCAGATAGGCGTAGCCGAGATCGGCCTTATGCGCCTCGAACTCGGCACGCGCCGTCACATCATTGGAGTTGGCCTTCAGCCGCTCGACGCCGTCATAGGCCAGAACGCCGGACCGGATGCGGCCTTCCGCCTTGTCGACCAGGTCGAGGATGCCGATCACCGGCTTGTCGACGCTGCGGGTCGCAATCAGGCCGAGGACATAGGGGACCTTCACCTCCAGGTCCGTGCGGCGTTTTTCGACATTGGGGATGCCGAAGAGGGCGATGCCGGCCGGCGCCTTTTCGGTGTGCCACATGGCTTCCAACGCGGCCAGTTTCATCTTCTGGTTATCGGTGAGCGTATAGCCGGACTCGTCGCCAAGCACGACCACCGACAATGACGACGCCAGACCGAAAGCGGCCGCCACCGCCATCGACCGTTTGGCGAAGCTGACCCACTTGCCTTGCAGCAAGTAAATGGCCGAAACGCCGAGCACGAACACGGCGGCCAGCACATAGCCCGCACTGACCGTATGGACGAACTTGGCCTGGGCGACCGGGTTGAACAAGACGGCGCCGAAGTCGGTCACCTCCATACGCATGGTCGCGGGATTGAACTCGGCTCCAGTGGGATGCTGCATCCAGCCGTTGGCGATCAGGATCCACAGGGCCGACAGGTTTGTCCCGAGCGCCACCAGAGCCGTGACCATCAGGTGCGCCGGTTTCGACAGCTTCTCCCAGCCGAAGAACATCAGCCCAACGAAAGTCGCCTCGAGGAAAAACGCCATCAGCCCTTCGATCGCCAGCGGCGCGCCGAAAATGTCGCCGACATAGTGCGAATAGTAGGACCAGTTCATGCCGAACTCGAATTCCATGGTCAGGCCGGTAGCCACGCCAAGGGCGAAATTGATGCCGAACAGCATCCCCCAGAACCGCGTGATGGTCCGCCAGACCTCGCGGCCGGTCATGACGTAGACCGTCTCCATGATGACCAGCATGAACGACAGGCCCAGCGTCAAAGGCACAAAGAGGAAGTGATAAAGCGCAGTCAGCGCGAACTGCAATCGCGACAACTCGACGGTCCCGAGGTCCATAAGACCCTCCTTCAAATATTCGCGTGATGCGGCCAAAATTCGCGTGGCGCGAGAAGACATCACTTATAACTCGCCTGCGCAACCCTCTTTCAACCTGCGACAATTGGCTTGCTTAATCCGGCGGCGATTGAGATTAGAGTGACGCAGCCCGTTAAACCCATACAAAGTTTAGGGCTTAAATTTCCGCCGTCAAACGTACCAAATGTCGCACCCACTCGCCGCATCCGAAATCGATCCGTCACCCCAAATGGCTCGCGCGCAGCTCGCTGCCTGGGCCAAGCCGAAGGCACGCGCCATGGCCTTGACCACCGGATTAGGGCTTTTGGAAGCGATTTGCGCGGTCGGATTTGCTTGGGGCATCAGCCATTTGGTGACTTCGCTCCTCAATGGAAACATTAAGTGGAACTTCATGTTCTGGGTGATGTTTATCATCATCTTATCTACCGCATTAAAATGCATAATTTATGTTTTTAATCAAAGAATTAGTTTTAAAATTTCACGTGAACTTATCCAAACAATTCGAAACGGAATCATGAGAAAAGCGCTCGCTGGCCGGCTTAATTGCAGCGCCCGTTCCGCGCAATTGGGCGCGCTTTTCGAGGATACCGAGACGCTCGAAGGCTATTATGCCCGCTTCACTCAGGCGGCTTTCCAGGCGGCTGTCGTTCCGCTGGTTCTGATCGCCATAGCCGCCAGCCAAAGCTTCGTCTGCGCTGGCCTGCTCGGCCTCACCCTGCTTCCGTTTGTCGCACTCATGGCGCTCCTCGGCCTGAGTAGTGCCGCCGAGTCGCGCCGCCAACTGGACGCCCTGTCGCGTCTATCCAACCTGTTCGTCGACCGCGTGCGTGCCTTAGCCCTGATCCTCAGCTTCGACAACGGCCCGCGCCAGGTTAAGGCACTCGGTCGCGCCGCCCAGGATGTCGCCGTCCGGACCTTGCGCGTGCTCAAGATTGCCTTCATGACCTCGGCCGTGCTGGAGTTCTTCAGCGCCTTGTCGATCGCGTTGATCGCCGTCTATTGCGGTTTTTCCTTGCTCGGCGAATTGCCGTTCAAGGCGCCGGAACACCTCACTTTCCCGGCGGCCTTCTTCGTCCTGGCCCTGAGCCCGGAAATCTACGCGCCGATCCGTCGCCTGAGCGCCGCCTATCATGACCGCCAGACGGCCCTGGCCGCCGCGCAACGATTGATGGCGCTGCAACCTGCAACCGAACCCACGCCCGCCGCCCGTCTGTCCGAACCACCGGAAATCGTCTTCGACCAAGTGGTCCTGAGCTTTGCCGACGATCCCGATTTCCGCATCGGGCCGATCAGCTTTACTACCGCCCCGGGATCGATTACCGCCCTGACCGGGCCGACCGGCACCGGCAAGACCACGGCCCTGCGCGCCCTGCTCGGCCAAGGCCAGGTCGTCGAAGGCGCCATCCGAATAAACGGCGCCGCTTTAGCTGACCTGACCGCCGACATCGCCTGGGTCTCGCAGCACCCGCCGATCCTGGCCGGGACGCTCTATGATAATCTCGTCCTGGCCAATCGCGCCGCCGATCCCGCCGATATTGAACGCGCCATCGACCTGACCGGCCTGCGTCCCGTGGTCGAAGCCCGCGGTCTGTATACACCGCTCAATGAGCGCGGTTCCGGCCTGTCGGGCGGCGAACGAAGGCGGATCGGCCTCGCCCGCGCCCTTCTGAAAGGCGCCTCGATCCTGCTGCTCGATGAACCGACCGCCGATCTCGACGCCGCCTCCGAGGCCGACACCATCGCGCTTTTGCCGGCCCTTTTCGTCGGCCGGACGGTTCTTTTGTCCAGCCATTCGGCGGCCGTGACCGCCTTGGCCAGTCAGAAAATTGCCATCAATCAACAGGTGAAATTGATATGAAATTCTATCAATTTTACAATCAACTGACGAAAAATTTTAAAGCAAAACTTTGGCTGACTTCTATCTTTGCCGCCGGAGTTAGCGCCAGCGCCGTGGCCCTGCTCGGTTTGTCCGGCTGGTTCCTGACCGCGGCTGCTATCGCTGGCGCGACCGGACCGGTCGCCGCTCAGG
>CAYULN010000291.1:0-7007 GCA_964445605.1 uncultured Caulobacteraceae bacterium
GGCGATCCGTGTCATCCGTGGTTAAAACAACCGCTTCCGCAGGCACGGTGCGTTCGTGTCTGTTCGTGTGGTTCGTGGTCAAAATCTTTTTGCGCCGCAGCATCTTGTAACTCGCCCTTCCCGGCCTTAAATTAGGGGTGCCGATAGTCCCACCTACCCCCACAGGGACGGCCGGCGTCAAAATGCCCCCCGACCACGTCCCGTTGCACGCAACGGAAAGGGGGCTATTGTGAAGACGCGAAAGATCACGCTCTACAGTCTGCAAGTCGTTTCCAACTACTGGAAAAAGATCGAGGACGGGACGCTGTGGACGCTGAAACGGCTCAAGACCAAGGGCGAGCGCTACGCCTCGCTCTACCAGGCCGAAAATTCCAACTTCCTGCATATCCTGCCCAAGGACACCCAGACCAAGCGGCTCGACGACTACAAGCAGCTGCTTCAGGACGAAGACCAGTGGCAGGCTTTCGAACGCGACAAGCTGGCGCCGTGCTTCCTCTACGAAGTCAACTTCCACCCGTTCGAGGAACCGGTCTATGAAAGCGAAGCGCACGCCGCCGATCCGCTCGATACGCCGGTGCACGACACCGGCGACACCGAGGCCATCTCGGTCTCGCCGGCCCAGATCATCGAACTGTCGCTGGAAAAGATTGAGCACCGCTTCCCGGGCGGCGACAACGGCGAGCTGGGCGACAAGGACGTCCGCGACCTGACCGCCACCCAGACCTTCCTGTTCCAGCACAATTACGAACGCCTGAACCGCGATCGCCGCCAGACCGTGCAGGAATGGATGCGCTATGGCCTGCTACTGTTCGCCTTCTGGATCTGGTGGGCGCTCGAAGCCGTCACCCGCACCGGCGTCCGGCCGTTGCACGGCTTCTTCGACGGCGCCTTCGCCTATGCCGGCTTCGATATCGCCCAGGCGCCGTGGCTGGTCCAGAGCGTCCTCAGCCCGCTGACCTTCGCCATTCTGACGCTGGGCGGCTTCTTCGCCATGCTGGCCTGGGCGCGCCACGTCCACGACCTGCACCGCCTGCGCTTCGTCGCCGGCACCCGCGCCTCGTCGGCGACGGTCGCCAAGTCGCTGACCTCGCGCCTCGACAACCTGCTCTACGTCACCCGCGGCATGCTCGAGGAAATCGACCGCGGCAAGGAAGAGGCCTGGGACCAGGGCGCCCTGAAGCCCTGGGCCTCGGACACCCAGAAACTGGCCGCCCTGGTCTTCTGGTGCGACCAGCGCATCTACGCCATCGAGGAATTCTTCCGCATCCAGATGAAGCTGATCGGCCTGTGCAACGACGGCATCCGCGACGCCGCCAAGTTCAAGGCCCTGATCCTGATGTACCGCAACACGGGCACCGCCCTGCTCCTGCCGGTCCTGTTCTGGGCGGTGGGCGCTGTATTGCTCGGCTGGACCTGGCCGGCGACAGCGGTGTCGCCGTCGTCCATGCTCGACCTGACCTGTTTCACCCTGACCGCCGCCGGCTTCTTCGCCCTGCTGCTGCGCCTGCACGGCCTGATCAAGGCCCAGGAAGGCCGCGAGTCGGTCTACAACCTGATCAACTGGGTGACGACCAAGACCATGAAGGGCTACCGCGATAGCCAGCTGTACAAGGAAATCGCCGCCTTCATCACCCGCGAGAAGCGCCGCCTGCTGCGCGAGGAGGAAAAGCGCCGGGCCTGAGTCTTCCCCTCAGAAGAACATAACAGCGTATCGCCTTCCCGCTCCGGCTGAAGTTGGCACGCCAATTGAAACCCCTGACGCGAGCCGTCCCACACCGGGACACCCGCGAAACACGAAACTTGGGGTTTTGAACCATGGCTACCGATATCGACCTGCACCTCGGCAAGCGTCTGCGCCGCCGCCGCCGCCTGCTCGGCCTGACCCAGCAGCAGCTGGCCCTGGCCGTCGGCATCCGCTTCCAGCAAATCCAGAAGTACGAATGCGGCGCCAACCGCATCTCGGCCGCCCGCCTGTTCCAACTGGCCAAGGCGCTGGAAACCCCGATCAACTATTTCTACGACGGCCTGACCGACGACAAGACCGAAGTGGCCGCCGTCAACAACGAAGGCATCGAAGTGTTTTCGCGCAAGGAAACGCTGGACCTCATCCAGGCCTATTACCGCCTGTCGGAGCGTCCGCGCCGCCGCCTGCTCGACCTGGCCAAGTCGCTCAACGGCGACTCTGAACAGGCCGCCTGAAAGGGCAAGCCGGACTGAGTGACTTCCTGGGCCTTACCGCCGGGAAGGCTCGCGGGTACGACAAATACCTACCCGACGGCGGAGGCCTATCGTCAGTTAGTAGCGTACCGCGTTTGGAGTACCGATTAGGCGGCGGCCGGACCTCACCCCGGCCGTCAGCCCCTAAGAATATTCCTCACCGAACTCTAGACCCGCATGCCTCTCCGAGGTATGCGGGTTTTATGCTTGAGCCCGATTACGCCCGACTTGAAGCCTTTGCGCTCGACCTGGCCGCCGCCGCAGCGGACGCCGCCCTGCCGCTGTTCCGGCAAAAGGGCTTGGGCGAGGACAACAAACTCGCCCATCTGTCGCGTTTTGACCCGGTCACCGAAGCCGACAAGGGCGCCGAACGCGCCATTCGCGCCCTGATCAACCAACATTTCCCGAACCATGGCATTATCGGCGAGGAATATGGCGAGGAAAACGCCGGCGCCGATTACGTCTGGGTGCTCGACCCGGTCGACGGCACGCGCGCCTTCATTGCCGGCCTGCCGTTGTGGACCACGCTGATCGGCCTGCGCTTCAAGGGCCGTCCGGTGCTCGGCCTGATCGCCCAGCCGTTCCTGCGTGAGATCTTCCTCGGTTCGCCACTGGGTTCGCGCTTGATCACGCCGGCCGGCAGCACGCCATTGCGGGTGCGGACCTGTTCCGGCCTGAGCGACGCCCTGATCGGCACTACTGATCCGGACCTGTACCTCGGCATCGAAGCCGACGCATACGTTTCCTTGCGCAAGGCGGTCAAGCTGGCGCGCTATGGCTGCGACGCCTACGCCTTCGCCATGGTGGCCCAGGGCACGATGGACATGGCGCTGGAAACCGGCCTGAAGCCGTGGGACATCGAAGCCATCATCCCGGTGATCGAAAACGCCGACGGCGTGGTGGTCAACTGGCGCGGCGAGGACGTGGGCAATGACGGCGGCCAGGTGATCGCCGCCTGTTCGCGGGCGCTCGCGGACGAAGCCGTCACGCTGCTGCGCCCGGCGGCTGACTAGGCCTCGTCCTTCTTCGCGGCCACTTCGTCCAGCCCCTCGCCGGCCATTTTCGCCGCCTTGGCCTTGAGCGGCTTGCCGCCCTGCTCTTCCACCTGGCGAGGCGCAACAAAGTCCATCAGCGCGTCGAATTCCTTGAAAGCCTCGCGGCGATATTCCTCAGCCTCGATCAGGATCTCATGCTCGGCGCCGGCCACCTCGATATACTGCCCCTTACCGAGCCGCTTGGCGAACAGCTTCGACGGCTGCTTGGCGATCACCTGATCCTCGCCGGAACACAGTACGGTCACCGGCGTCTTGATCTTCTTCAGCACCTTCTGCTTGTCCTTGAGCAGCCCCTCGCCCAGCTTCAGCGCGAACGACAGCCAGCCCCAGGTCGGCGTCCCGACCGCCAGGTGCGGACAGGCGAACAGCTGCTCACGCCAGATTTCATAGCGCGTCTTGTCGTGCGTCAGGGCGTCTTCTTCGTAGGTGTTCTCGAACGGGTCATCGAACAGCTCCGGCACGTAATCGGTGCCCCGGCCGTGATTGACCTGCCAGTTGGTCTGAAAACTGACCGCCCACATGGCGTGCTTGCCGGTGCGGACGCGCAGCATCGGGTTGGTCAGGAAGGCGCCGGCGATGCGCTGTTCCCCCTTCGCCAGGGTCGCCAGGTTGAGCGCCGCGCCCATCGAATGCCCCAGCATCACCCACGGTTTCGGCGCCCGGTCCTCGAAGCTGTCAAGCAGACGCTGGTAATCGTCGAGGAACTCATCCGACGAACGGGCGTGGCATTTCAGCCGGTCCGGCAGCAGCCGCGCCGACAGGCCCTGCCCGCGCCAGTCATGCGCCACCACGCACAGGTCGCGGGACAGCAGGTCCTTGATCACCTCGTAATATTTCTCGACCGGCTCGCCCCGGCCCGGGCTGATGAACACCGTGCCGCGCGCCGGACGCTTGGTTTCCCAGAAGCCGACGCGCAGGCGCAGGCCGCCGGCGCCACGGTACCATTCGCCGGTCCCCCCTTCGGGTGGGCGCGATTCGGGAATCGACATCAGCGGCGCGCTTTGCGACAGAGCGGCGATCCGGCTCAATTGGCACTCCCCATTCGCATCATTGCGGCTTCCTGAACTTCAGCGTCATACGGTCGCTTTCCCCAATCGACTCATAGAGCGAGCCGTCGAATTCGGGATTCGGCGGCTGCCCTCTCGGCGCGGTTAACCTTTGCGGAGGCAATGTCCATACCCCAAACGGGTGTTCCTTGTCATCCTTTGGATTGGCGTTCATCTCGCTCGAGGCGACAAAGGTGAATCCGGCCTCCGCCGCCAGCTGCTTGACGAACGGTTCCTGGACGTAGCCATTGGTCGCAGCAGGGTCCTGATGGACATGGCCGATATCGGCGCGATGCTGCTCGACACCCAGGATTCCACCGGGTTTCAGCGCGGCGTAGGCGTCGGAAAAGGCCTTTTCGGCGATGCCGCGCGCCATCCAGTCCTGGATGACCAGCAGGAACAGCACACAGTCAGCCGAACCCGCCGGCGCCAATGAAGAACTGTCCGGACCGAATTCGGTATAGTCGATGGCGCCGTAAAGCTTCTTGTTGCTGCCGAAGTGGCTGCGATATCGGTCGGTTAGGGCGATGCTTGCCCGGTCGGCCAGGTTATTGGCCTGGAACAGGGCGGCCAGATAGTCGCCCTTGCCGTGGGTGAGATACGGCCCGAGAATTTCGGTCATATAGCCGGCGCCCGGCCACATATCGATGACCGTATCCTTCGGCTTGATTTCGAAAAAGGTCAGCATTTCAATGGGATGTCGATACTGATCGCGAGCCTTGTCCGACGCGCTGCGCCAATGGCCGGCCACCGCCCATTCCAGGCTGCCTTCCTGATTGGCCGCCGGCTTGCGCGCACAGCCTGAGAGCAGCGCGGCAGCACCCAACCCCAAACCCGCCAATTGTCTGCGACTGAAAGCGCTCAAACGCCTGTCCGATCCCGTTTTTGACTGTGCCGCATCCTTTTCGGGGGATAGCTGACAAGCGGATATTCGCCCCGCAGGTTATGCGGACTGCGTCAAAAAATCAAAGCGGTCAGGCAATTTTTTTAGTTAACACAGGCCCTCTCTCTCCCTGGGAGGCGCTGGATTGGCTCACGGCCCCAAACAAGTAATGACTCGGGTCGAAATTCGGACGATGAATGAAAGGCAGCGAGAGGCACTTGGCAACCCATTACGGGGATCCGATGGACGTAAACGAGCACATCAAGGCGTATATCGCCAGCCAGCCCGAACCCAAGCGTGGCGATATGCAGGCCTTGCATACGCGCCTGCTTCAGATTTTGCCGGAAGGCAAATTATGGTTCCTGGACGGCAAGGACAGCGCGGGCAAGACGGTCAGCAACCCTAATATTGGTTACGGGGCCTATCTGATAAAATATGCCGACGGAACCAGCCGGGAGTTTTATCAGATAGGCCTGAGCGCCAACACGACCGGAATCTCCGTCTATATCCTGGGCATAGACGACAAGGCCTACCTGGCGGCCACCTATGGCAAGGCCCTCGGCAAGGCAAGCGTGACCGGCTACTGCATCAAGTTCAAGGCGCTGAAAGACATAAACCTGGACATACTTGAAGCCGCCATCCGCTATGGCATCGCGGCCTCGGGCGAAAAAGACTGAGACACACCCGACCGGGGCGGCTCAGGCTTCCCCTTCGATTTCCTTCATGGCGCTCTGGATATAGTTGGCCTCTCCCATCAGCTTGATCAGGCCCAGTTGCGTTTCCAGGAAATCGATGTGGTGTTCGGTGTCCTCAAGGATGCGGCGCAGGATTTCGCGGCTGATGAAATCCTTGTGGTCCTCGCAATATTTGACGCCGTCGACCAGGGTCGCATGGCCGCGCGTCTCGACGCCGAGGTCCGATTCCAGGCATTCGCCGACCGTTTCGCCGATGCGCAGCTTGTGCAGGTCCTGCAGATTAGGTAGGCCGTCGAGGAACAGCACGCGCTTGATCAGCATGTCGGCGTGCTTCATCTCCTCGATCGATTCCTTGTAGACGATCCGGCCGAGGTGATACATGCCCCAGTTTTCCAGCATGCGCGCATGCAGGAAGTACTGGTTGACCGCCGTCAATTCATTGGTCAGGACCTTGTTCAACAGCTTGATGATTTCGGGCTGGCCCTTCATGGCGGTCTCTCTTCGAATAAAACGGTAAGATGCAGCGCAGCATAGGCCGCGCGCGGCCGGCTGTGAAGCTATTTTTTCACATTAAAACAGAAACTTACTGAGAATGACAGTGAGATGAATTCGCAGACTTGCGACCGCCTATTCAGCGGCGAGGCGCAGCGCGTCCTGCGCTTCGTCGATCATGTCGCGGATTTCGCAGACGCACTTGGCGCACTGCGGGCGGCACTGGGCGTGGTCGAAAACGGCCTTGGCGGTCGAAGCCCCACTGCGGATCGCGTGATGGACTTCGCGTTCGCGGATGGCGTTGCAGTTACAGATGTACACTTAGGACCACGGAGTGAAATTGAGAATGCCTCTCATATATAACACGGCAAAAGTTAAATGCAAGTCATTCGCAATGGTAAATGAACCCTCTCCTCCCCATGGAATGGGGAGGTGGCAGACGGCGCGCAAAGCGTCGGATGACGGAGGAGTCACTTACCATAGCGAGTGCCCCCTCCGTCGGCTGCGCCGACACCTCCCCACAAGTGGGGAGGAGAAAGACCTACTGATTACTGCCGTAGCCGCTGTTATTGCTCGGGCTTTGGTGCCAGCGGCCGCCGCTGTCGCGCCAGCCATAGGC
>CAYULN010000292.1:0-19698 GCA_964445605.1 uncultured Caulobacteraceae bacterium
TGGGAAGTGTTGGCGCCATGACTTCGGGCTCGGCGGATCGCTATTTCCAAAAGGAAGTGCGCGATTCGATGAAGCTTGTGCCGGAAGGTATCGAAGGCCAGGTGCCCTATAAGGGCCCGATCGGTCCGGTGATCCACCAGCTGGTCGGCGGCTTGCGCGCCGCCATGGGTTACGTCGGCGCGCCGACCGTCGAGGAGTTCCAGCAGCGGGCGCGCTTCGTCCGCATCACCGGTGCGGGCCTGCGCGAAAGCCACGTCCACGACGTGATGATCACGCGGGAAGCGCCCAACTACAGGCAATAGCCATGTCCGATGCGATTACCGGACGGTGTGAGGCCTTCCATTGACGCCCGCCGCCCGATTGCAGGCCGCCGCCGAGGTACTTGATCAGATCAGCAGCCGGCGGGCGCCGGCCGAAGTGGTGCTGAAGGACTGGGGCCGCGCCAACCGCTATGCCGGGTCAAAAGACCGCCGCGCCATCGCCGACAAGGTGTATCAGGCGCTGCGGGCGCGTGAGCGATTGGCTTTCGCCATGGATGCGTCGAATGGCCGGGCCTTGGTGCTGGCGGCATTGCATATGCTCGACGGCTTGTCGGTGGCCGAGATCGATCAGTTGTATAATGGTGAAGGTTATGCGCCGCCGCCACTGTCGACGGCCGAACGGGCGCGCCTGACAGCGGGTGCGGGTGAGGCGCCGCAGTGGCTTGAGGCCGGCCTGCCGGCGTTTGCATCCGAACGATTGAAGGCGGTCTATGGCGAGCGCTGGCTGGAAGAGGCCGAAGCCTTGATGTTGCCGCGCGCGCCGATCGATTTGCGGGTCAATGGCGACCGGCAACGATTGGCGGCAGGCCTTGAGGTTTTGGGTTATAAGCCGGAGATAACTCCTTATTCCGCCTATGGTCTGCGACTTCCAGCGGACCCGCCGCCCAATGTCCGCGCCTTGCCGGCATTTCGCCAGGGTCTGATCGAGATTCAGGACGAAGGTTCACAGTTGGTGGCGTTTCTGGCGGGGGCACTACCCGGTATGACCGTCGTGGACTACTGCGCCGGGGGCGGCGGTAAGACCTTGGGCCTACTTCAGGTAATGGGAGGCCGGGGGAAGCTGATCGCTTCCGACGTCGAAAAGACACGCCTGAACAACATCAAGCCTCGCCTGATTCGGGCCGGTTTGGAAGCCGATTTGCGCCAGTTGGGCGTAAGCGGAGAAGGCATGGAAGACCTAGAAGGGCAGGCGGATGTCGTCCTGGTCGACGCGCCCTGTTCGGGCTCCGGTGTCTGGCGCCGGCGGCCGGAAACGGCGCACAAGCTGGAAGAAAAAGAGGTGCGGCGCCTGCACGAGGTGCAAACGGCGATCCTGCATCGCGCCTCGCGGCTGGTGAAGCCCGGCGGTCTGTTGACCTATGCCACCTGTTCGATCTTGCCGGACGAGAACGAGGAAACCGCCGAACGCTTCGAGGCCGACCATCCCTGGTTCCGGCCGCGGGCCGTCGCCGAAGCGGTAAAGGTCTCGCAAATCACCCCGGAAGGGGCTAAGGCACTCGCTGACATGGCCGACGGCCATCGCCTGCGCCTGAGCCCCGCCGCCAGCCACACCGATGGCTTTTTTGTCTCGCTCTATGAAAGGACCGCCTGAGCCATGGCGCACCATGAAACCCTGCTTATCGTCGACTTCGGCTCCCAGGTAACGCAGCTGATCGCCCGGCGCGTCCGCGAATGCGGGGTCTATTGCGAGATCCATCCGTTCACCAAGGCGGGCGACAAGCTCGACAGCCTGCGGCCGAAAGCGGTGATCCTGTCGGGATCGCCGCACAGCGTCATCGACGAAGGGCCGCGTATCGATGCCCGGCTGTTCGAGATGAATTTGCCCGTATTCGGAATATGTTACGGTGAGCAGTTGATGTGCGAACTGCTCGGCGGCAAGGTCGAAGCCGGCCATGACCGCGAGTTCGGCCGCGCGGTCATCGACGTCGTCAAGCCGTCGCCGATTTTCAAGGGCCTGGAGCCCAAGGAAACCGTGTGGATGAGCCATGGTGACCGTGTCACATCCATTCCGGAAGGCTTTGACGTCATTGCGGTTTCGGAAGGGGCGCCGTTTGCCGCCATTGCTGACGAAACGCGCAAGTTCTACGCCGTGCAGTTCCACCCGGAAGTCGTGCACACGGTGCGCGGCACGGACATGATCCGCAACTTCCTGTTCGAAATCGCCGGTTTCAAGGGCGACTGGTCGATGGCCTCGTTCCGCGACGAACAGATCGCCAAGATCAGGGCGCAGGTCGGCTCGGGCAAGGTGATCTGCGGCCTGTCGGGCGGTGTCGACTCATCGGTGGCCGCGGTGCTGATTCACGAAGCCATCGGCGAGCAACTGACCTGCGTGTTCGTCGACACCGGTTTGCTGCGCAAGGATGAGGCGAAGCAGGTGGTCTCGCTATTCCGAGATCACTACAATATTCCGCTGATACATGTTGATGCGAAAGATAAATTTCTCGGCGAACTGAAAGGTATCAGCGATCCGGAAAGCAAGCGCAAGACCATCGGCAAGCTGTTTATAGAGGTGTTCGATGCCGAGGCGGCCAAGATCGACGGCGCGACTTTCCTGGCCCAAGGCACGCTCTATCCCGACGTGGTCGAAAGCGTGTCGCCGTCGGGCGGGCCGTCGGCGGTCATCAAATCGCACCACAATGTCGGTGGCTTGCCCGACTATATGAAACTGAAGCTGGTCGAGCCGTTGCGCGAACTGTTCAAGGACGAGGTCCGGGCGCTGGGACGCGAACTGGGCCTCAGCGAGCCATTCGTCGGCCGCCATCCGTTCCCGGGGCCGGGCCTGGCTATCCGCATCCCGGGCGAGGTGACGCCGGAAAAGGTCAAGACGCTTCAGGACGCCGACGCCATCTATCTCGACGAAATCCGCAAGGCCGGGCTCTACGACCAGATCTGGCAGGCCTTCGCGGTACTGCTGCCGGTCAAGACGGTTGGGGTGATGGGCGATGCGCGGACCTATGAGGACGTGTTGGCCCTGCGGGCGGTGACATCGTCGGACGGCATGACGGCGGATTTCTTTGAATTCCCCTGGGTGGTTCTGGGGCGTTGCGCCACGAGAATCGTCAATGAAGTCAGAGGGGTTAATCGCGTTGTTTATGATGTCACTTCAAAACCCCCAGGCACCATCGAGTGGGAATAGGTGGCTCCAGGTGCTACGGCTCAGGTAGTGGGCTTTGTCTGACGTGGTCGATGAATGCACGTAGTTTGGGTAGAACCTGGTGTTTGCCGGTGTGGTAGAGAAAGACGCCGGGCGTTCGGATCGTTAACCCATCGAGTACGCTTTCAAGCTTGCCGTCGCGAATGGCGGCTTGGGCCAACGGTCCGGGCAAAAGCGCCAGGCCTACGCCCTGCAACGCCGCGCCGAGCAAGGTCGAATAGTCGTGCGCAATCAGCGGTCCCGAGACGGCCGTTTCGATAGTCTTGTTACCATCGACGAACGACCACGCCGCGATGGCGCCGTTCGAACGGCGCATGCGCAGGCAGTCATGGTCACGCAGGTCGTCGATAAGGACCGGGCGCCCGCGGCGGGCCAGATAGTCGGGGCTGCCCACAACCACAAACGGGAAGGGTGGGGTCAGCCGGATGGCGATCATGTCCGGTGCGATGAGCTCGCCGAGACGAATGCCGGCATCGAAACCACCGGTGGCGAGGTCGACCATTTCTTCACTGGCGGCGATTTCGAGCTCGATCTCCGGGTAGGCCCGGCAGAACGAAGCAATGACAGGCTCCAGGATCAACGGCACCACGGCGCGAGGCATCGCCAGCCGTAATCGGCCGGTCGGTCTTTGACCGATTTCTCGCGCCGCTTCGCCGGCCGCCAGCAATTCCTCAAAGGCCGGGCCAGCGCGATCGAGGAACCGCTGACCGGCTTGGGTCAGGCCGACACTGCGTGTGGTGCGGGCGAACAGCGGCGCGCCGACGCGGGCTTCCAGAGTACGGATAGCCTGGCTAACGGCTGACGGCGTGACACCGAGATCGGCGGCGGCACGACGGAAATTCCGGTGCTTGGCGGTGGCGATAAAGGCTTCGACGCCGTCTAAAGCACCGTGCCTTACTGTGTAGTTTTTCTTCATAACTTATGCATATTACGTCATATTTTCACACAATAAAAGAGCGGGTATCTGTCGGGCTCCCTTATGGAGTGTCCAATATGCCCGACGAAATCGACAATGTGCGCAACCACTACCGGGCGGCCGGCCTGGTTGACAGACTCAAGGCCGCGCTCGCGGTGTTCGGCCCGGAAGACCGGCGATTGACGCCGGCGCGGCTGGCGGCGCTTGATCAGTTCCATACGCTCGGGCTGGCGGCGACCGCAGAGCTTGCCACACTGGCGGGCATTACCAGGGATATGGAGGTCCTGGATGCCGGATCAGGTCTTGGCGGACCGGCGCGTTTCCTGGCGGACGCTTATGATTGTCGTGTCGCCGGTGTCGATCTCAGCGACTCGTTTGTCGAGGCTTCGCGTTACCTGACCGAAAGGACCGGCCAAAGCGATCAGGTCTCATTCCAGACGGCCAGCGTCCTGGACATGCCGTTCGACGACGGATCGTTCGACGTCGTGCTGCTGCAGCATGTGGCGATGAATATTTCCGATCGCGCAGGTCTTTATCAGGAAATCCGGCGCGTGCTGAAGCCCGGCGGGCGCTTCGCCACTTTCGACGCGGTGACGACCGGCGGCGATCCGCACTTCCCTGTGCCTTGGGCGCGAACGCTGGACGCGAGCTTTCTGTTGACCGCCGAGGCGACCCGGGCGGCCGTCGAACCTGCTGGTTTCAAAGCCTGTGTCTGGCAGGATGACACGGAACCGGCGAAGGTCTGGTTCGCAAATTTGCACAACGCCGGCCCGCCACCTTCGCCCAATCTCGGTGTCGTCATGGGACCGGATATCGCCCAACTGGCCGGCAATCTGGGCCGGAACCTGATGGAAGGCCGGCTCGGTATCCTGACGGCCGTATTCGAAGCCGTTTGATAATTTGACAGGAGCACGAACATGACAACGGAAACCCTTTTCCGCATTCATCTTATTCTGGGTTATGTCGCCTGGCTGCTGTGTTTCGGCGCCTATATCCTGCCATGGCTCAGGGGGATGAGCCGCTTCGACGCGCAGCGGGCTATTGCAACCTTGCATAGTTTTCGTTTCTTCGGATTGGTATTCATCCTGCCGGGCGTAACTGGGCCGCATCTGCCAGCAGGATTTGCGAACTTTGCGGCCTACGGCGATTTCGCCACGGGTGTGCTGGCGATCTTGGCGCTGCTTACCGTGCGCATTCGGCCGCTGTTCTGGCTATTTATCGTCGCATGCAACCTGGTCGGGATGGGAGATCTTATCGTCGACTACTATCACGCCACCTTGGACAATCTACCCGCCATAGCTGGCGAATTGAGAGCAACCTATGCAATTCCAATCCTTTACGTGCCGATCTTGATGATAACTCACGTGACGGCCTTGTATTGGCTGGTCCGGCCTCAACCGAAAACGGCACGTGTGCTTGCTTAAGCTTTATGAGGCCCTGGCTGGCGGCCTGCCAGTCAGGGCTTTGAAGCCCGTACTTGAAAAAGACTTCACAGTTTTCAGAAAGCACTCTACAGCCTTTGGCGGGGCATCGCTGATTCTCGTTTTCGAAAAAGATACCGGCGACTCCAAGGCGTTGGTGTTTCGGGAAGGAGCAGGCGATGACGATAGGGGCGATCTCCGCCTTCGCGCGCCGGCGCAAATTGACCCTGATTGTCTTGGCGATCCTGCTGCCCGTGTTGCTGCTTGCCAGTGTGTTGATCCATCAATCGGCGCTGAAATCGGCTGCCTTGGAGCGGGAAATGGCCGGAACGGTTTATCTCCGTGCCGCATGGGATGCTCTGGCCGATTCAGGGCAACCACCGGAGGAGCGCCTGACACGACTGCATCCTGGCGCCGTCGAATACAATAGCCTGCTTAAGCTCGATACGGATTATCGCGCCCTGGAAACGCAACTGCGCCAAGATCCCAGCAGCGGCAGCGTCGCCTTGCGCGCCTATATGACGCGAATTGCCGACACCTCGGGGCTGACGCTCGATCCAAAGATCGAGACCTATTATCTTATGAACACCGCGGTCGCCGCCTTGCCTGACGTCACCCTGGCCGGTCAGGCGTTGGAAAAGTCGAACGATCCGGCCGCCCGGGCGTCGTCGCGCCTGCTGCTGAAGCAAAGCGGCGAGGCGGTTGATAGCGGGCTAGCCAAAGCGATCGGCGGAGCCGCTGATCCACAGTTGCGCGCCGCGCTTGCGCCGCCTCTGAAGGCCTTCGACGATCAACTGGTTCGGGCGACGGCCGAATCCGCTGCGATGACGGCCGGACGCGATCTGCAGACCGCCGGCCAGGCGCTGTGGATGGTCAGCATCAATCAACTTGACCGCCTGCTCGCCAAGCGATTGGCGGAGGAGCGGGGGACCTTATGGATCATCCTGGCCGTAACGTCGGTGGTTTCTCTGTGCACGCTCGGCGGAGTCGTCTTTGTCGACATGTATGTGCAGCGCGAGCAAGTGCTGAGGCTGAACCGGGGGCTTCGCCAGTCCAATGAGGAATTGGAACGATTTGCCTATATCTGCTCGCACGACATGCAGGAACCGGTGCGTATGATCAGCCTGTATGCCGGCATGTTGCAGGAGAACTGTGGCGACGACCTCGACGAGATCGGACAGCGCCACCTGGCCTACATTCACGATAGTGCCGGGCGGTTGCAGCAGATGATCCGCGACATTCTGGCCTTTTCTCGTCTGGGTCGCGAGCAAGTCCGGACAGAGCGCGTCGATTGCCGGCGCGTGATTGACGAGATCCTGGCCGACCTGAACGGGCCTATCACCAAAAAAATGGCGGTCGTCACGATCGGCGACATGCCGGTGCTGATAGCAAGTCCGGCGATGTTGCGCGTTCTCCTGCAGAACCTGATCGGCAACGCACTGAAGTTCCAGAACGGCATCAGCCGGCCGGAGGTTTCGGTGTCGGCGGAGCGTGACGGCAATCTCTGGCGGTTCACGGTCGCCGACAATGGCATCGGCATCGACGAGGCCTATCGCGACCAGGTGTTCACGATGTTCCAGCGGATCAACCGCAAGGAGATGTATCCGGGCACCGGCATCGGCCTGGCGACCTGCCGGAAAATCATGGAGCTGTGCGGCGGAACGGTTGATTTCACGTCGAAACCGGGAGAAGGTAGCCGTTTCTACTTCGCGTTTCCGGCTAGGGAGGCCTGAGCATCATGGCCGAGCTTCGTGACATCCTTCTGGTGGAGGACAACCCAGGCGATATCGAGATGACGCGGTTGGCCCTGCGCCGTTGCCTCCCGGACTGCCGGGTGGAAGTGGCGCATGATGGCGGCGAGGCTATGGAGGTGTTGTCGGGCGAGCGGGCCGGCGCCGAGACCTGGCAACCACAGCTTATTCTGCTCGACATCAACCTGCCGCGGGTGAACGGCAAGGCTTTCCTGACGTCCCTCAAGGGGGCGGAACGCTTTCAGGCCATACCGGTCATCATGTTCACTAGTTCGGAGGCGCCGGACGACGTGCGCGATTGTTTCGGCCTGCACGCCGCCGGTTATGTCGTCAAGCCGTTCGAGACCGGGCTATACCGGTCGCGCGTCGAAGGTGTCGTCGCCTATTGGAGCGAAATCAGCCACCTGCCGCGACCGGCCTAGAGCATTTTTTCGATCAAATTGGATCAAAAAAAATGCTCTAGATTTTTGTTTTAGCGCACTTTTTAACCGAAAAGTGCGTCACACTTTTCGGAAAGTGCTCTAGAACAAGGACGGCTGTTCCGGTTCGGGTTTGCCCAGGTGGACGCCTTCCAGTTCCAGCATTTTCCGCTTGGTGTCTGAACCGCCCGGCGCGGAAAAGCCGCCGAGCTTGCCGCCGGCGGCCAGACAGCGGTGGCAGGGGATGATCAGGGCCACGGGATTGCGGGCCATGGCGACGCCAACATCGCGGGCGGCTTCGGGGCCAGCGCCAAGCTGTTTGGCCAGGGCGCCGTAGGTCGTGGTCTGGCCCCAGCCGACCTGACGCAGGGCGGCGTAGATCGCCTTGAAGAAATGGTCCTGGCCGTCGAGGTCGACCGGCACGGCGGAAAAGTCGATGGGCTCGCCGGAGAAATACTGCTGCACGGCGTCGATGGTGGTCTGGATTTCCTGTGGCGGGTTACCAGATTCGCTGTCGGCCAAGCGGTGGCGCAACAAATGTTCCGTTTCATCGCGGCCATGACCGGGCAGTTGAAAGCGGGTCACGCCTTTGGCGTTCCAGGCGATGCCGCAGAACCCGGCGGCCGTTTCAAAAATAGTGTATTGGCTCAGGGACATATCAGGATTCATTAAGAATTTCAGCCAGAACGACGGCGTTGTTGTGCACCTCGTCCTTTGCCGCAAAAAGCAAAGTCGTGTGCTGTTTTCCGGCAGCAGCCTTCAGAGCCTCCAGCGCGTCGGCGTGGGTCTTAAGTTCCCGGCGATAGCGCGTGCGAAATTCCGCCCATCTGGCCGGATCGTGGCCGAACCATTTGCGCAGGTCCGTGCTTGGGGCTATGTCCTTCAGCCACTGAGTCACGGCCGCCTTTTCCTTGGTGAGGCCGCGCGGCCAGACACGATCGACCAGCACGCGCTGGCCGTCGCCGTCGGAGGCCGGCTCATAAACCCGTTTGATGGATACCTTGTTCGGCATGGCTCTCACCCTTTACGGAATTCCGAATTGCGACACGGTCAAGAAGGCGCGTGACTGGCTCGACAGCCATAAGATCGGATACGAATTCCACAATTACAAGACCGACGGCATCGACGCAGCGCGGTTGAAAAGCTGGGTGAAGGCCCTGGGCTGGGAGAAGGTGCTGAACAAGGGCAGCGCTACTTTTCAGGCGCTACCGCAGTCAGACAAGGACGGACTGACCGAGGCCAAGGCGATCAAGTTAATGGTAGCTCAACCGTCGATGATCCGACGGCCGATCTGGGATCTCGACGGCCATCTGTTCGCCGGCTTCAAGCCGAACAGCCCGGATCGGATGGCGCTTGAGAAGGCGCTGGTGGGCTAACTACCAGGCAAAGGCCTCGATGCGCGACGGATGGACGCCGTGGTCGTCGATCAGTTGCTCGCGGATCAGCGCCGCCTGCCGCGCTTCGCAGGATACCCAGGCTCGCAATGCGTTTTGCGGCAGGAAAAGCGCCTTCAACGCGTCGTTCAAGGTACGCGGCCCGGACTCGGCCTCGCGATTGACCCAATGGACCGTCACCTCCGGGCCGAAGACCGGACGTTCATCCGCACCGGCTTCGGCCAGGACAATGACGCGGACGTTGGTCAATCGCCCGATCAACTGCCGGATAAAGGGCAGGGCCGCGTCGTCGCCGATCAGCAACCACGCGCCCGCCGTTTGCAAAATACCCCCGCACATGACGGTTTCCTCTCTTGTCGCCTCATGTTCAACTTGCATATGGGAGTGCCAATTTGCGGCACCAAGTTCACGAACGCTCGATTTTTTTGGCCAGGTCGTCGATCAGGTCGACAATGGCGTTGATTTCGGTTTGATTGAGCGGCTTGAGGCCACGCGCGCGCAATACCGTGGTAAGATTATGCATAGCGCGGAAGAGCGGCGCGTAGTCGCCGTGTTCCCGGGGTTCCTCGTTCATCAGGTCGAACAGGCGGTCGATTTCGTCGGTGCGTTCGGCCAAAAAAGCGCGGCCGGCGTCGGTGATGGCGGCTTGCTTGCGACCATCCTCGCCGGGCGTGACCGTGATTAGGCCTTCATCTTCCAGCCAGCTCAGGGTCGGATAGACGACGCCGGGAGAGGGGCTGTAAGCCCCCTTGGAACGGTCCTCGATGGCCTTGATCAGTTCGTAGCCGTGGCTCGGCTTTTCCTCGATCAGTTTAAGAAGGACGAGGCGCAGGCCGCCATGGCCGAAGCCGCCGCGACCGCGTTCACGGCCACGAAAAGGGTTGCCGCCGAAGGGATTGCGGTCATCGCCGAAGTGGCCAAAGCCACCGAAACGGCCGCCGCGCCCGCCGCGTCCAAAGCCGTGCGCCATGAAATACTGGCCGCGCCGGCAATCGCCGCGTTTGAAGAAAAAGCCGTGCATTTGGCTTGATCCTTTCATATTAGAGTGTATTCAGATATATCGAATTTGAACAAGCGTCCGACTCGTGGCACGATCAATTCGATACAAATTAGATATATCTAAAATAGATCGATTGCAAGCACCTTTCGGCGGTGGTTGCATAAATTACCAAAACTTAATGCGACTCCGTGCATCCAAAGCGCCGTGGCCAGGCCTCTAGGCTGGCATAGGGGCAGGTAGCCCTGTTTCAGATTTAAGGAGATCACGACAATGGAAGGTGTTGCACAATTGCTGGCCGTCATTCTGAGCCTCGGAATGCCGGTCATCATCATCGCCATCATTTTCTTCTTCCGCTCCCGTGACCGGGCGGACATGCACAAGACCATGCGCATGGCCATTGAGCGGGGCGAAGCCTTGCCCCCCGACCTGCTCGACAATTTGCGGCCCCGGAAAAAGCAAAAGACGCCGATGAACGATATTCGCGCCGGCATCATCCTCATTGCTGTGGCGGGGGGGTTTATGGCTTGGGAATATATCGGCCATGGCCATATCGGCGGTGGCCTGTCCGGCTTTGCCGCCATACCAGGCCTGATCGGCGTAGCCCTGCTCATCCTTGGCATCATTGGCAGCATGACCCGTAAAAATTAACGTAAACTATTACTTAACTTAGGGCTCTCTTCCCCAATGGGCGTTTCCAGCGGAAAACTGGATGTCACGCGACAGTCGGATGTCGACCTGGCCAGACTGTGCCTGACCGGCAACCGGTCCGCGTTCGCCGAACTGGTGCGCCGGCATGGCGGCACCTTGCGAACGCACCTGCGCCGCAGGGGCCCCCCGGCGCCCGACGCTGACGACATGGCGCAGGAGGCTTTTATGGTCGCCTACGAGCGGTTGGACGAATACCGCTTCGAAGGCCCATTGATTGCCTGGCTCAAGCGCATCGCCACACGCCGCTATTTGAAAAAGGTCAGGGGCAACGCCAAATATTTGCTGACCGACGATATGAGCGCCTACGGCGAGGCGGGCGATCCGCCCGACGACACGTTCAAGGCGCATAATCTCGACGCGGCGCTCGGTCGCCTCAAATCGGCCGAAAGGTTGTGCGTGACTCTGAATTTCAGCGGTGGCCTGTCGCACCAGGAGATCGCCGACGAGACCGGCCTGCCGCTCGGCACGGTCAAAAGCCATATCAAGCGGGCGCTGGACCAACTCAAGTCGATCCTCGTGCCCGAAACTATTTTGTCTACTCAGGAGCCAGGCTCATGACCAGGACCCCACCTTCCACTCCGGAACCGGAAGATACCGGAATCGCCGAGCTGTTCGCCGCCCCGATGACCTTCGACGATGCGCCGGCCTTCGAAGGCAAGGTAATGCGCCGCCTGCATATCAAACTATGGCTGCGGCAATGGCTGGTCGTTCTGGCCGGCGGCATTGGCGGGCTTTATGCTCTGGCGCAGTTCGTGCGTCTGCCGGGCTGGGCCGGTGAAGCGCGTGCCGGCGCGCCGGACACGCTCCGCGCCGGGGCCGCGTTTATCGGCCAGATGCAGGGCGACCTGGTCAATCTGGGCAGCCAGTCGATGCAATATCTGAACTTCCTGCAGACGCCGACCTTCTTCTGGGTCAGTTTTGCCCTTTGCCTGACGCTGCTGGGGCTGTATTACGCCTACTCGCAAGAGGAGACTCTCTGACGTTACTGGCGGCGCGCCTTTTTGCGCCCCATATGACGATCGAGAGGCAACCGAGTAGAAAGAGACCTGCGTGAGCAGCCACAGCAACGGCGTCAAGCGCCTGACCGCCCCCGAAATCCGCGCCCGCAAGGGGCAGACCCCGCTGGTCGTTCTGACCTGCTATACGACGCCGATGGCGCGGATCATGGACGAACATGTCGATATCCTGCTGGTCGGCGACAGCGTCGGCATGGTGATGCACGGCCTGCCCAACACCATCGGCGTATCCCTGGAAATGATGAGCCTGCACGGCAGCGCAGTGATGCGCGGCGCCCAGAAGGCATTCGTCGTGGTCGACATGCCGTTCGGCTCCTACGAGGCCGGACCGGAACAGGCCTTCGCCAACGCCGTGCGCCTGCTCAAGGAGACCGGCGCCCAGGCGGTCAAGGTCGAGAGCGGCCCGACCGTGGCCGAGACCATCCGTTACCTGACCCAGCGCGGCATCGCCGTCATGGGCCATGTGGGCTTGCGTCCCCAGGCGGTCAACGTCGAGGGCGGCTTCAAGGCCAAGGGCCGCACCCAGGTCGAGCGCGACAAGGTGATCGCCGAAGCGGTGGCCAGTGACGAGGCCGGCGCCTTCGCCATCGTCATCGAAGGCGTGGCCGCCGACCTGGCCGCCGAGATCACGGCCAAGGTCAGCGCGCCGACCATCGGCATCGGCGCCTCGAAGGACTGCGATGGCCAGGTGCTGGTGAGCGACGACATGCTGGGCCTGTTCGACTGGACACCGAAGTTCGTCCGCCATTATGCCGAACTGCGCCACGAGATCGGCGCGGCCGTCGAGGCCTACGCCAAAGATGTCAGGGCGCGCAGCTTTCCCGCCCCAGAAGAGACATATTTCTCGAAATAAATGCTATTTCTCAAAAGTAAGTGCCGGGCGACATGTGGAAATAAGGGGGAGGCAGCGGATTCGGTTGCGCAAGACGTGCGCAGCGGCTAGGTTCCCGCCGATCCGAAGGGGCGCGGCTCTTTCACCCCACATTTCAAGACTGCCAACAGGGAAACGCCGTGAGCGATCTATTTGACGAAACAGAAGAAAACCTGCGGGCCGACAAGTGGTTGGCCATCGTCAAGACGGCATTGCCATGGGTAAGCGGCGGATTGGCCGCGCTTCTGATCGGGGGCCTGGCGGTCTATGGCTGGGGCGAATGGCAGAAGCATGTGGGCGACTCGGCTTCGGAAGCCTATGAGGCGGCCATGGAAACGGCGCCGAAGGGCGACAAGGCCGCCACCAAGGCCAAGTTCGAAGCGGTGATCAAGGCCGGCAGCCCGGGCTACAAGGCGCTGGCCCTGATGCAGCTGGGCGGCATCGCGCTCGACGACAACGATAGCAAAACCGCACTCAAGGATTTCGACGAGGCCGCCAAGGCATCGTCCGACGTGCGCCTGCAGGATCTCGCGGCCTATAAGGCGGCGCTGCTGGCTATGGACAGCGAGCCTTATGCCGACCTGGAAAAGCGCCTGACGCCGCTGACCAAGGACGGCCGCCCCTATGCGGCCTTGGCCAAGGAGGCCCTGGCGATGGCCAAGCTGCAGAACGGCGACGCCAAGGGCGCGCGCAGCGACCTGCAGGTGCTGTCCCTGACGCTCGGCACGCCCGACGGGGTCAAGGCCCGCGCTCAGGACACCATCGCGGCCATCGATTCCGGCGCTTTCGACGCCGCCAAGGCCTCGCTGAAGCTGCCGGAGGCCAAGGCGCCGGCGCAGATGCCCGGCATGGGCATGATGCCGGGCGGCCTGCCGCAAGGCGAGCCGCAGCCGCAATGATCTCGAACTTCACTCCGACAACGCAACGCGCTCCGACAACACGACGAGTAATGGATAGGCCCCGAATGACTGGTTTCAAGCTGAAGAGCAAAAGGGCGCTGACGGCGCTGGGCATGGCGAGCGCCGCGGGCCTGATGATCCTGTCGCTGGGCGGCTGTTCGCACCTTCCGTTCGTGGGGGGCAAGAAGAGCAGCGGCGATGCCAATGCCGTCGCTTCGCAGGGCGAGCGCTTGTCGATCGTCGCTTTCGACCAGAAGCTGGAGCCGTCGCGCAGCCTGAAGGGCGTAGGTTATTACCTGCCGCCGGCCGCGCCTGTCGAGAGCTGGCCGCTGACCACCGGCCCGCAGGGCGAACTGGTCCAGAATGCCGCTGCGGCCAAGGCCTTCCAGGTGGCGTGGTCGAAGTCGATCGGCGTCGCCAGCAAGGGCAAGACCGAGGTCATGGCCCAGCCGGTGTCCGACGGCAAGCTGATCTATACGCTGGACGGCGAAGCGCGCGTCTCGGCCTTCGACGTCAATAGCGGCCGCGAGGCGTGGAGCGTCGATCTCAACCCGCACAACAAGCGTGACAAGGTGACCTATGGCGGCGGCCTGGCCTATGCCAACGGCAAGCTGTACGTCACGTCCGGGTTCCGCTTCCTGGTGGCGCTCGATCCGGCCAATGGCAAGACCTTGTGGCAGAAGACGGTCGATACGCCGCTGCACGCCGCGCCGACCGTCACCGACAAGTACGTCGTCGTCACCGACGTGCAGAACCAGATATTCGCCTTCAACATCGACACAGGCGACATGGGTTGGACCTATCAGGCGATCGCCGAGCCGGCACGCATCATGAAGGCGCCGTCGCCGGTGGTGGCCGATAACGTGGTCTATGCGCCGTTCTCCTCGGGTGAACTGATGGCGATCAATGGCGAGAGCGGCCAGACGGTCTGGGAACAGGTGCTGGCGCAATCGAACCGCACCAACGCCCTGTCGGAAATTCGCGATATCTCCGGCCATCCTGTCGTCTATAACGGCAAGGTCTTCGCCGCCAGCCATTCCGGAGTCTTCCAGGCGATGGATGCGGGCACCGGTGAGCCGGCCTGGACAGTGCCGGTCGACAGCGTCAACACGCCGTGGGTGGCGGGGGACGTGGTGTTCCTGGTCAGCCTGCAGGGCGAACTGATCTGCGTCAACCGTGACTCGGGTCAGATCTACTGGCTGAAGGATCTCAACGAAGGCGCCAAGGTCGCCAAGGTCAGCAAGGGTTTCCTTGGACTGGGCAAGCCCAAGATCGGCGAAGATACGCCGGAATGGTCCGGGCCGTTCATGGCGTCGGATCGTTTGGTCATGGTGACGTCGAAGGGCCAGGCGATCGCGCTCGATCCGAAGACGGGCAATGTCACCAATACACTGAACCTGGGCGGGCCGGCCTATCTGGCGCCGATTGCGGTCGGCGACAAGCTGTTCGTGGTCACCGACGACGCGAAGCTGGTGGCCATCCGCTAAAGGTTTTCAATGATATGGAAAAGGCGTCGGTGTGAACCGGCGCCTTTTTCCATGGTCATGGCGCGGCTTTTCGCTTAGAGCAGCCTCCGATCAAGTGATTGGAAGCTGCTCTAAGTTTTTTTGTTTGTCGCGCATCTTATCCGAAAACCGCTTCACACTTTTCGGGATGCGCTTTAAAGGCAGGCCATGCCGTTAAAAGTAGCCATTGTCGGCCGGCCCAATGTCGGCAAGTCGACCCTGTTCAATCGCCTCGCGGGCAAGAAGCTGGCCATCGTCGATGACCGGCCGGGTGTCACGCGCGACCGTCGCTATGCCGTCGGCAATATCGGCGATATTCCCCTCCATCTGATCGACACGGCCGGGTTCGAGGACTTGGCCGACCTGAGCCTCGAGGCGCGGATGCGCCAGCAGACCGAGAAGGCGATCGAGGAAGCCGATATCGCCTTCTTCGTCGTCGACGCCCGCGAAGGGGTGACGCCACTCGACCGCATTTTTGCGGAGACCTTGCGTAAGCGGGACAAGCCGGTGTTGTTGATCGCCAACAAGGCCGAAGGCCACCAGGCCGCCGCGACCGCCGAGGAAGCGCGGGTGCTGGGGTTTGGTGAGCCGCTGCATCTGTCGGCGGAACACGGCGAGGGCTTGAGCGAATTGTATGAGGCGGTCGAAAAGTTCCGTTTCCTGATCGAGGGTGAGTTCGAAACGGGAGAGGACGACGAGGACGATGACAGCAAGCCGATCCGTATCGCCATCATCGGCCGTCCGAATGCCGGCAAGTCTACGCTGATCAACAAGCTTCTGGGCGAGGACCGGTTGCTGGTTGGGCCGGAAGCGGGGATTACCCGCGACTCGATTTCGGTCGACTGGCAGTACGAGGGGCGGACGATCCGGCTGGTTGATACCGCGGGCTTGCGCAAGAAGGCGCGGGTGCAGGAGAAGCTGGAGAAGCTGTCGACCGCCGATACCATCCGGGCGATCACCTTTGCCGAGGTGGTGGTGTTGGTGATGGACGAGGCCAACGCCTTCGAGGTGCAGGACCTGCAGATCGCCGACCTTGTGGAACGCGAGGGGCGGGGTCTGATCTACGCGGTGTCGAAGTGGGACCTGGTCGAGGAACCGCAGGCGCGGCTGGCCGAGATCAGCGAGGTCGCCGAGCGCATGTTGCCGCAACTGCGTGGCGCGCCGCTTGTGACCTTGTCCGGCGCGACCGGGCGGGGCCTAGAGCGGCTGATGCCGGCGGTGTTGAAATGCTATCGCAACTGGTCGGCGAAGGTGAAGACGCGCGATCTCAACGACTGGCTGGCCCTGGCCATTCAGCGCCATCCGCCGCCCGCCGTCGACGGCAAGCGCATCAAGCCGAAATATATGGCGCAGACCAAGGGGCGGCCGCCGACCTTCGTGCTGTTCGCGTCGCGGGCCTACGCCATGCCGGATACCTATCGGCGCTATCTTATCAATAGCTTGCGTGAATCTTTTGATATGCCGGGTGTGCCGATCCGGCTGACGGTTAAGGCGAATGCCGGGGTCAATCCGTTCGACGAGGGGGTGTCGGCGGAGAAGCCGCGCGTTCGGGCGAAACCGAAGCTGAAGCCGGGCGAGAAGCCGGCGCATCCGGGGCGGGTGCGGCAGAAGCCCAAGGGCTCGGCGCCGGTTGCGGCCAAGCCGACCGCGCTCAAGCAGCAAAGCGGTAGCGCAACGCAAAAAGTGGTGGCCAAGCCGAGGTCCGAAGCGGCCAAGGTCAAGGCGTTCAAGGCCGGGGCGCGGCCGAGTACCAAGCCAGGGGCGGCGGGGCCGGGGGGACGGTCGAAGCGCACGTAAACTTATGGGGTTTGGGGCCCGTGGCCCCAAGACTTCCTAATTCCAATAAAAGAAGGCCCGCCCCTTTAGGGGGCGAGGCCTTTTTTTATTGGATTTAAGAAAGGTTTTGTGGGGTCGCGGACCCCAAACCCCATTAGCTTGCCGTGGCTTCCGCCCGCGCCTTGGTCCAATCACGAAAATCCACCACATCCCGCGGCGGTTCCCGCGAAGGATCGGCCAATTCCAGAAACAGCGGCACCAGCACCTCAGGCGGCGGAATGCTCATCGGATCCTCCCCCGGAAACGCCGAAGCCCGCATCCGCGTCCGTATGGCGCCCGGACTGACCAGAGCCGCCCGGATCGGTGTAATTTCCAGTTCGTCGGCCCAGGCCCGCACCAGGGATTCAACGGCTGCCTTGGTCGCCCCATAAGGCCCCCAGAAAGCCCGGCCCGCCGTTACCCACTTGGCGGTGGTCAGGAAAATGGCCCGCCCGGAAGCCGACTGCCGCAGAAGGGGCTCAACAGCCCGCATCAAATTCCACGTCGCCATCAGATTGACATCGACAACCTTGGCAAAATCCTTGGGCGAATGCTGAGTGATCGGCGTCAGAGTCCCCAACACTCCGGCGGAGTGGACGACCGTATCGAGCCGCCCGAAGCGCTCGAACAAAGCTCCGGTCAGGCGTTCCAGCGATTCTGTGTCGGTAATGTCGAACGGGATGAGCGTGGCATGATTGCCGGTGGTGGCAAATACCTCATCATCCAGTTCCTCAAGCGCCGCCTTGGCCCGACCGGCGGCGATCACCTGGGCGCCCGCATTGGCCAGGCCCAGCGCCGCCGCCCGGCCAATGCCGCGCGATGCTCCGGTGACAAAGGCGATCCGGCCTTGTTGCGACAAGTCCTGAGAAGTCATCGATAGTCTCTTGTATTTTAAAGATTAGTGGGTGTTTGCCAGAAGCGAAAGCTGATAACCGCCGGGCGAATCAGCTTCGTCCATGGCGTTCTCGCGGTCGGTCAGGCGGGTCGGATAGTCGCCGGTGAAATAGTGATCGGTAAACTGCGGGCAATCCGGATCACGCCGGTTGTGGCCCATCGCCTTGTACAGACCGTCGACCGACAGGAAGCCAAGGCTATCGCACTCGAGCATCTGGCGCATCTCCTCGAGGCTGTGATTGGCGGCCATCAGCTTGTCGCGGTCCGGCATGTCGATACCATAGAAATCCGGATACATGATTGGTGGCGACGCCGAACGCAGGTGGACTTCCTTGGCGCCGGCCTCGCGCACCATGCGCACGATCTTCACAGAGGTGGTGCCGCGCACGATCGAATCGTCGATCAGGATGACGCGCTTGCCTTCAAGCACGACGCGGTTGGGCGAATGCTTCTTGCGCACACCCAGATCGCGGATGTTCTGGGTCGGTTGGATGAAGGTGCGGCCGACATAGTGGTTGCGGATGATGCCGAGTTCGAATGGCAGGCCCGACTGCTCCGAGAAGCCCAGCGATGCCGGCACGCCGGAATCGGGCACGGGCACGACAATGTCGGCTTCGGCCGGGTGCTCGAGCGCCAGTTGGCGACCCATGGCCTTGCGAACCTCATAGACCGACTTGCCGTTCACCACGCTGTCCGGGCGGGCGAAATAGACATATTCGAACAGGCAGGGGCGAGCGGGCTTGGCGTCGAATGGCTTGTAGGATTTCAGGCCGTGCTCGTCGATCTGCACCACTTCGCCGTGCTCGACGTCGCGCACGAACACCGCGCCGATCATGTCGAGCGCGCAGGTTTCCGAGGCGAGGACGTAGGAATTGCCGAGCTTGCCGATGACCAGCGGCCGGATGCCCAGCGGGTCGCGCGCGCCGATCAGTTGCTTGCGCGTCAAGGCGACCAGGGCGAAGCCGCCCTCCAGGTGGTTCAGCGTCTCGATGAAACGGTCGATGATCTTTAGTGCCCGCGAGCGGGCGATCAGATGCAAAATGACCTCCGAATCGGAGGTCGACTGGAAGAAGGACCCTTCGGCGACCAGTTTGGTCCGGAGGTGCATGAAATTGGTGAGATTGCCGATGTGGTCGATGGCGATGCCGCCGTGGTCGAGGTCGGCGAACATCGGCTGGACGTTGCGGATGAACGACCCGCCGGCCGTCGAATAGCGCGTGTGGCCGATGGCGGCATGGCCTTGCAGCTTCTTAGTCAGGTCGGCGCCGGTGAAGACGTCGCCGACCAAGCCATGCTCGCGTTCGATGTAGAAGCGGCGGCCATCGCACGATGCCACGCCACAGGCTTCCTGGCCACGGTGCTGCAGGGCATGCATGCCCAGCACCGTCACGGCGCTGGCGTCGGCCATGCCATAGATGCCAAAGACCCCGCATTCGAGGCGGGGCCGGTCATCGTCGGGTTCGCGGGCGCGGGCGCCTGTGTCGGTCAGGTCGGACAGTTCCGAAGACTTGGCTTCCGAGGACTGGGGCGGCAACATGGCTTCTCGTTTCAAAACGCCGTCTCTTTCAACGCTTGTCGCCGCTGCCGGAAGGCGCCGGAAAGGGCGGGTTACTTGTCGTCGTTGTCCTTGGCCATCCGGTTGGCCGCTCCCGCGCCTTTCGGGATGAAAGCCTGGATGATCTTGGCGCATTTCGCACCCAATGGATAAACCTTGGCTTCGCGGAACCAGGCGCCTTGGCGCTCAATAGGCGTGACCAGGGAAAAAAGCAAATGGAATGCACCGATAAATACCAGTGTACTGACGATTCCAATGCCCAATCCGGCGATCCGGTCGATATTGCCGTAGGTCTTTTCTTTGTGCACCTTGTCAGATAGGGCGTTGCCGAGATAACGC
>CAYULN010000293.1:0-5971 GCA_964445605.1 uncultured Caulobacteraceae bacterium
CAGCTCCGCCTGGGCGCGGGCGATGGCCTGCTGCATTTCCGGGCTCATCGCCGCCACCGGATCGGGCTCGAAGCTGGTCGGCGCCTGTTCGAGAGGCGTTTCACGCACACCCGACGGCGTGACGCCGAACGGCAATTGCTCGACTACATTCTCGACAGGCCCCGTCGGCTCGACATCGGCCATGCGCACAATAGTCGGCTTCGGATTAAAGGTCGTCGGTTCGCTGATCGGCTCGGCCGGGCGCGCCACAAAGGCCGCCAGGTCGATAACCTGGCGTTCAGGGACCACTGGCGCGACCGGAGCCGGCGCTACCGAGGCCGGCGTTACAGGCGCGATCGGCGCCGCATAGGGCGATTGATAAGGCGGCGGCAGGGTCGGCGTAACCGGCGCCGGCTCGGTCGCCAGCGGGCGTGCCGACAGGATGCCGCCCGTCGTCGGGGCCTCGACTTCGGCCGGAGTCGTGGGCATATCGCCGCCGTCCTCGACCGGGCGGACTAACAGGGAAGGCGCGTTGCCACCAGCTTCATCGGGTGTCAGGAACAGATTCTTCTCGGCGGCGCGACGGCGGATCAGCGGCGCCAGCACATAGGTCTGGCCGTTGAATTCGGCCGAACGCCAGCTGTCCATGGCCAGAGCGGCCTCGGTCATGCGGCCTTCATTGATGCGCTTCAACACGCTTGAGGCGGCGAAATTGTCGACGCCAATGTTGAAACAGAACGACACCAGTGAATCGAACTGGTTTTGATTGAGCGGCGTCAGGACCAGATTGTTGATGGCATCGACGATCGGCAACAGGTCGAAGCGCAGCAACGCGTCCGCGTCTTCCTGCGTGACTGTGGCGCCTTCACGCGCCGAGAAGGTGTGGCCATAGCCGAGGGTCCAGCGCCCGTCGGGCAGGCGGGCCGCGGTCTGACGCAAGCCTTCGAAACTCTTGATAAGTTCGACCCCGGCGCGGGAGACCTTAAGACGCGCTCTCATCCCTAATCCTGACCCAATATGGGCTCCGGCAGGCGAAAATTCCGCCCCATCCTGCCCCAAAACAGAACGTCACATAGCGTGACACCGGTTATTTAGCAAACCACATACCGTTCTGAATCTTCAAGAAGATAATAGCGGCGACTTGTGACAAAAGCGAGAGGGCCACTGCATCCCCTAAACTAGCTATGCAGTTGAAGAATAATCACCGCCAACCCCAGGAAACTGAAGAAGCCCACGCAGTCCGTCACGGTCGTCACGAACACCGTCGCCGAGGCCGCTGGATCGTAGCCCAGCCGGTCAAGCGCCAGCGGAATCAATATCCCCGCCAGCGCCGCGAAGAACAGGTTGGTGATCATGGCTAGGCCGATCACCAGACCCAATTTGATCGCCATTTCCATGCCGAGATCGTGTTGGAACATCACCATCCAGGCGGCGGTAACTGCGCCCATGACCACAGCGAAGGCAACACCATTGAGGACACCGGCGGCGATTTCGCGCCACACGGTCCGGAAAAGGTTAGCGGCGTTCAGCTCACGCGTCGCCAGCGCCCGCACCGCCACGGTCAGGGTCTGCGTCCCAGCATTGCCGCCCATGGACGCGACGATCGGATTAAGCACGGCCAGGGCGACCAGTTGCGAGATGGCGCCCTCGAAATTGGAAATGACCATCGACGCCAGTACCGCCGTGCCGAGGTTGATCAGCAGCCACCAGAAGCGCGACTTGGCGATGCCGAAAGTCGACGCGTCGCGCCCCGAATCCGAGACGCCGGCCAGGGCCAGCATGTCTTCCTGGCTTTCTTCCTGGATAATGTTGACGATGTCGTCGACGGTGATCTGGCCGACGAGACGGCCCGACGCGTCAACCACCGGTGCCGAGATCAGGTGGTACTTTTCGAAGATGTAGGCGACCTCTTCCTGGTCCTGGTCGACGGTGATTTCCGTCGTCGGGCTCATCAGGCTGGTCAGCGATGTTTCCCGCTTTGCCCGCATCAGGGTGGAGACAGGCAGCGCCCCAACCGGCTTGTGCGACGGGTCGATGACGTAGATGTCAAAGAACAGTTCCGGCAGGTCCTCGCCGCTCTGGCGCATATGGTCGATGGTCTGGCCGACGTTCCAGAAGCTCGGCGCCGCCATGACCTCGCGCTGCATCAGGCGCCCGGCGGTCTCTTCCTCGAAGGTCAGCGAAGTGACGAAGGCCTCGCGCTCGGCTTCCGGCATGGCGGCCAGAACGGCCTTTTGCTGGTCTTCCTCCAGATCCTCGAAGACGGCGGTGGCGTCGTCAGAATCGAGCTCCTGCAAGACCTCGGCGATATCGGCCGTATGCAGGGTCTCGATGACTTCATCGCGGATGTCATCGTCCAGTTCCGGCAGGATTTCCGGCAGCACGTCGGCTGGAATCCATGGAATGACTAGTTCGCGATAGTCTTCCGACAGGAAGCCGAGCAGGTCGGCGACATCGGCGGGGTGCAGGGCGTCGAGCAGCTCCCGCAGCCGCATGCCGTCGCCGCGATCGGCCGCGTCGATAACCAGCGAGATATAGCCAGGATTAAGGGCGTAGTCGTCCTTGAGCGCGAAGTCTTCGATCTGTTCGGGCGTGACCAGGTCGTTGCCCTCGATCTCGACGACCGGGCGCTCTTTGACTTCGATTTCGGGATCGGGCTTTTTTTGAGCGGTTTCGGACTTCTGGCTCATGGCTCAGGCCTCCCCTTTTTCGGCGCCCATTCTTGATGAAAATGGCGCCTCGCTCAAAAACGAACCCGGATGGTGCGGTCGAGAAGACTCGAACTTCCACGCCTTGCGGCACAGCGACCTCAACGCTGCGCGTCTACCAATTCCGCCACGACCGCACTGTCATCCGGAGAGGCGGCGGCATAGCAACAGTTTGGCCGCTTGTGAAGCCTTTTGTCGGAAAATATTGGCAGGACTATGGAATATCGGTTTCAGCGCTTAAGAGCCGAGCGCCATGAAGTCGTAGACATCGGCCTGGCGGGTCACCACGATCGAGATCTTTTCCTCGAAGATCTGGATTTCGCCGCGGGCAACGGGGTGGTTGTTGGCCAGGATCCACACTTCGTCGTGCTCGCGCGCATCCAGCGGGATCACCGCGCCCCGGCCCATACGCAGCAATTGCTGCATCGGCAGGACCGAGCGGCCGAGAAGCACCGAGATTTCGACGGGAACCGATCCGACCTGATTGGACAAGACTTACACTTCCGGAAACAAAGGCCCAAAACAAGGGCAGGCCATATTAGGGCCTTGCACCTTAAGACTTTATGACACATTTGAAGAGCCATGCTTGACGAGCCGTTAATTCCACAGCTTTTTTTCGCCCG
Organism: uncultured Caulobacteraceae bacterium; assembly: GCA_964445605.1. Lineage (GTDB taxonomy): Bacteria > Pseudomonadota > Alphaproteobacteria > Caulobacterales > Caulobacteraceae > Asticcacaulis. Next base: position 3,311 of record CAYULN010000293.1, read on the forward strand.
TGACGATGGCCCCGCCCCCGAATGGGTGGTCGAGCCCGGCTTGGTTCCCTACCCTGACGCCGTCGCTTTCATGGAAGAGCGCGCCAATGCCATTGCCGCCGGCACGGCGCGCGAACGGGTCTGGTTGGTCGAACATCCGCCGCTCTATACCGGCGGCGTATCGGCCAAGGAAACCGACCTGCTTAAGCCCCGTTTCGAAGTCTTTAAGACGGCACGCGGCGGCCAATACACTTATCACGGCCCTGGCCAGCGCGTCGTCTATGTCATGCTCGACCTCAACCGACGGCAAAAGGACGTGCACCTGTTCGTCGAGGCACTGGAACGCTGGATCATTGACACGCTCTGGCGCTTCAATGTCGAAGGCCACATCCGCCAAGGCCGCGTCGGCGTATGGGTGGAACGCCCGGACAAGGGTTATGCGCCTCTGACCGAAGACAAGATCGCCGCAATTGGCATCAAGCTGCGCCGCTGGGTCTCATTTCACGGCATCAGCCTGAACGTCGAACCCGACCTCACGCATTTCGATGGCATCGTGCCGTGCGGCATCACCGAACACGGCGTCACCAGTCTGCTCGACCTCGGCCTGCCGGCGACCATGGACGAGGTCGACTACGCCCTGAAATGCGGCTTCGAGGCCATATTCGGCCCGGTTGAAGCCGTCTAATCCTTATCGACTGTCGGCGGCTGTTCGGTAATCACTGGCGTATCCGTATCGGGCGCCAGCGGCGGAGCGGCCATGGTCGCCGCCTTCTTTTTCTTGCCGCCGAACAGCGAACTGAACCAGCGGCCGATCGCCGCCAAGCCGGCGAGAACGAACACGATGATCTTCTTGCCGAAAGCCAGGATGACCGCCAGCAGGCCAAGCTTTTTGGCCACCGCCAGGCCAAGCCCGGCTGCCACCAGTCCGGCCAGACCGTAGGCCGCCTTGGCGTCACCCTTCTTGTAATCCTCATAACGAGCGCCGGAATTGTAGTTGCCGGCCGCCGCCAGCTGTTCCGCCTGCGTTCGAATGCTGGGCAATTCCGGCATGGTGGCGACCATATTCAGGCTCAGCACGCCCCGCCGCCCCAGGATACGGATATCATAGTTGAGCGTATCGACATCCTGGCCGCCGAATTGGATGTCGCGCGCCCAGATCAGGTAATGATGCCCCTTGTCATAGGACGGCGGCTGCGCCCAGCCGACCAGATGCGTCGTCACGTAACCGTCCTTCTGGCGCTGCTTGTTCTCGCCGGCCTCGCCCGTCTGGATTTCGCTGATATAGCTGTCGTAATTGGCGGTGGCGGCGTCGCTGTCCGACACGTAGTCGGTCTTTTCGTAAGTGACCACGGCGCCCCAGTCGTTGAACGGCGTTTTGCCGGCCGGTACGACAAGGCCCAGCACGTCCTCGGCCTGCGACGGCGGATTGCCCCAGGCCTCGACAATGACTTTCTTGGCTTCCGCCTTGTCCAGAAAATAATACCTGTCGCCCAGATTGAGCGTGGCGTCGGCCTCGTTGATCCGAACGTTGCCACCGCGCGGGTGCAGGCCCGCCATGAAGGTCTTTTCGTACTCGGCTTCCTTCTGCGCTTCGGCCTGAGCGCTAGCGTCGTCCTCGGCCGACGATGCTGTCGGAATATCACCGGAAGCCCCGGCCGCATGGGCCATGGGCGCGTTCAGGCCCAGCAGTGCGGCAAACGTCAAATAGCGTGCAAATTTAAGCATGTAGCCCCCTTATCCGGAAGGCACTATGCCATGTGCCAAACCCTTGGCAAGACGCTTTCGCCTATCGATGGAAACTCAGGCCGCCTCGCGCGCCGCCAGACGATAAAGGGTGCGGCCATAGCGATTGTCGCCGCGTTCCCCGGGCATTACGCCCAAATCGACCACCGCCCACAACAACACCAGCGCGGCCAGGAAATCGAAGAAGCCGGTCGGCGACGGCCACACCATGACAACGGCCAGCAGGATCACCGCCGACCACCAGCCGGATCGCCCCCGGTCATGCAAACGCTTCGACAGTACGCAGGCGCCACAGTAAAACAGCGCCGGATAGGCGATCCAGCCGGTCAACCATTGCAACCCGCCTTTCACCACCGACTCGTAGAGTGCCAGAAGCAACAACAGAACACCCGCCGCGACTGAAAACGGCAAGGGCCGCGTCCGTCCCGACGCGGAAAAGAACAACTGGCCCCAATCGATTTTCGAATTCATTCCAGACTCTTGTGCGCACGAACCAGCTCTTTGGCCGGCTGACGGCGAATGTCGTCAGCCAGCCCGCGAAAGTCAACACCTACATCGTCAGACGCGTTTTCTTGATGGTGTCGAAGATGCCGCTAAGCGCGCCGTTGATCTGGCTGGCATTGGTCAGGTCGTAGAAATACTCCGGCTTGGACGCGCATCCGCGCAGCAGGCTGGAATTGCCCTCGATCACCTTGACGACAAAGACGGTGATGCCCTTCGCCTTAGCATTGGTGCAGGCCAGGGCCGTGCGTGCGTCGATCTGCGAGGTGACGTTGGTCCAGGCATTGGCGGTATTGTCGCCGTCGGTGACCACGATCATGTACTTCTTGGCCGAGGTGTCGCCAAAGGCCACCCCGCCGGTCAGCGGCGCCGAAGGCGACAGCGCCTCCATGCCCCACTGCACGCCGATGGTGATGTTGGTATTGCCGCCCGGCGTCA
>CAYULN010000294.1:0-10911 GCA_964445605.1 uncultured Caulobacteraceae bacterium
CGGCCGGAGCGCTCCGAGGTGCGCGCGACCAGCATTTCGGCAACGATCTCCTCCAGCGTGGCGGCCTCGGACTCGACCGCGGCGGTCAGCGGATAGCAGCCCAGGGTGCGGAAGCGCACCGACTTCATCTGCGGCACCTCGCCGGGATTGAGCGGCAGGCGGTCGTCGTCGACCATGATCAGCTGGCCGCCGCGCTTGACCACGGGACGCTTGGCGGCGAAATACAGCGGCACGATCGGGATGTTTTCCATCAGGATATATTGCCAGATGTCGAGCTCGGTCCAGTTCGACAGCGGGAAGACGCGGATCGACTCGCCCGGCTTGACGCGGGCATTGTACAGGTTCCACAGCTCCGGCCGCTGGTTCTTCGGGTCCCAGCCGTGGTTCTGCGTGCGGAACGAGAAGATGCGCTCCTTGGCGCGCGACTTTTCCTCGTCGCGGCGGGCGCCGCCGAAAGCCGCGTCGAAGCCGCCGGCCGTCAGGGCCTGCTTCAGGGCGTCGGTCTTCATGATGTTGGTATAGACGTTCGAGCCGTGGTCGAACGGATTGATATTGTCGCGCAAGCCGTCCTGGTTGGTGTGGCGGATCAGGTTAAGGCCGAGTTTTTCCACCGTGGCTTCGCGGAACTTGATCATCTCGGCGAACTTCCATGTCGTGTCGACGTGCAGCATCGGGAAGGGCGGCTTCGACGGATAAAATGCCTTCATGGCGAGATGCAGCATGACCGACGAATCCTTGCCGATCGAATAGAGCATCACCGGGTTTTTGAACTCGGCGGCGACTTCGCGCATGATGAAGATCGACTCGGCTTCGAGCCTTTTTAAGTGGGTAAGCTGTTCGGCGGACACGGATCTAAGCCTTTTGGGCACGGCAATGGCCGTGCGGGAGGTATTTTTCAGTGTTTATGTAGCGACGGCACCCGCGAACCACAAACGGCAAAATCTAAACTCAATGGTGAGGGAAAATCACCGGCGCGGGGTCTTTTAGGCGGGGGAGATTGCGTGCCGCGCCGGGCGGCGCTAATGCTCCGGTCAGACAAGCGGAGTTGTCATGCAGGTTACGCGTTTCGCCATCGAAGGTCCGGTCCTCATCAAGCCGAAGCTGATCGGCGACGCGCGTGGCTATTTCATGGAGACGTTCAAGGACGCCTGGTTCCGTGAAAATGTGGCGGACCTTGGCTTCGTCCAGGACAATCAGTCGATGTCGTGCCAGCCCGGCACCATCCGCGGCCTGCATTTCCAGGCCGAGCCGATGCCGCAGGGCAAGCTGGTACGCTGCCTCAAGGGCTCGATCTTTGACGTCGCCGTCGACATGCGGCCGGGATCGCCGACCTTCGGGCAATGGGTCGGCGAGACCTTGACAGCGGAAGGCGCGGAACAACTGTGGGTGCCGGAAGGCTTCGCGCACGGTTTCTGCACGCTCGAGCCGAACACCGAGGTGTTCTACAAGGTGACCAATCCCTACAGCCCGGCGGACGATCGCGGTATCGCCTTCGACGACCCCGACATCGGCGTCAAATGGCCGGTCGATATCGCCCGGGCGATCCTGTCGGACAAAGACCGGCACCAGCCGTCGTTGCAAACCTATGCCTGACCGGGGGATGATCCAAACATGAGAATATTGGTCACCGGAGGGGCAGGGTTTATTGGCTCGGCACTGGTTCGCTACCTCGTCGGCGAGGGCGGCGCCGAAGTGCTCAATGTCGATAAGCTGACCTATGCCGGCAACCTCGCTTCGGTGGCGCCGGTGGCGGACCGGGGCAACTACAAGTTCCTCAAGGCGGACATCGGCGACCGGGCGGCCATGGTCCAGGCCATCGGCGAGTTCAAGCCCGACCGCATCATGCACCTGGCGGCGGAAAGCCATGTCGACCGGTCGATCACAGGCGCCGGCGATTTCATCCAGACCAATGTGGTGGGGAGCTTCACGCTGCTGGAGGCGGCGCGTCACTATTGGGAAGGCCTGCAGGGCGAGGCAAAGGCGGGCTTCCGTTTCCTCCACGTCTCGACCGACGAAGTCTACGGCTCACTGGGCGATACCGGCCTGTTCGAGGAAACCACGCCTTACGATCCGTCCTCGCCCTATTCGGCGTCGAAGGCGGCCTCCGATCACCTGGCCAAGGCCTGGCACCGGACCTATGGCCTGCCCGTGGTGGTGTCGAACTGCTCGAACAATTACGGGCCGTACCATTTCCCGGAAAAGCTGATCCCGCTGAATATCCTCAATGCCCTGGAAGGCAAGCCTTTGCCGGTTTATGGCGATGGTTCGAATGTTCGTGACTGGCTGTATGTCGAGGACCACGCCCGCGCCTTGCATCTGATCTGTTCGCAGGGCCGCCTGGGAGAGACCTACAATGTCGGCGGCCGCAACGAGCGCGCGAACATCGACGTGGTCCGCCGCATCTGTGCCCTCATGGACGAATTGAAGCCGCAAGATGCGCCGCACGACCGGCTGATCACCTTCGTTACCGACCGGCCGGGCCACGATCACCGCTACGCCATCGACGCCAGCAAGCTCGAGACGGAACTCGGCTGGAAAGCGCGTGAAACCTTCGATAGCGGCATCGAGAAAACAGTGCGCTGGTATCTGGCCAATGAAGACTGGTGGCGGCCATTGCGTGGCGGGGTTTACGGCGGCGAACGCCTGGGTGTGTTGAAAGGGTAATCATGCGCATCCTGGTCACCGGTACGGCGGGTCAATTCGTTTCAGCCATCAAGTCGTTGCAGACATCGCATGAAATTGTGACACTCGGCCGCCCGCAAGCCGACCTAGCCGCGCCGGAAACCCTGAGGGCACCGATCGAACGTGTGCGGCCGGACCTGATCCTGTCGTCGGCGGCCTATACCCAGGTCGACAAGGGCGAGTCCGAACCGGACGTCGCCTACCGCATCAATGCCGAAGCGCCGGCGGAACTGGCGCGCATCGCCCGGACGCTCGACGTGCCGCTGTTGCATATTTCGACCGATTTCGTCTTCGACGGGACCAAGGGCGCGCCCTATATCGAAAGCGACCCGACCCATCCGCTCAATGTCTATGGCGCGTCGAAACTGGCGGGCGAGGCGGCCATCGCTGCCGAATACGGCAATCACGCCATCGCCCGCACCGCCTGGGTCTATTCGGCATTCGGCAACAACTTCGCCAAGACCATGCTGCGCTTGGCCGAAAGCCGCGACACCGTCAGCGTTGTCGCCGACCAGAAGGGCTGCCCGACCTGGGGGATCGAACTGGCCACGGTTTTGATCGCGATGGGCGAAAGACTGGCAGCCGACGCCAATCCGGACCTGCGCGGTATTTTCCACGTTACCGGTGAGGGCGGCGGCAGTTGGGCCGAATTCGCCGAGGCGATCTTCGCCGGACTGACGGCGCGCGGCGGCAAACAGGTCGCCGTGACGCCCATTCCGTCCTCGGACTATCCGCTGCCGGCGAACCGGCCGGCCGATTCTCGCCTCAACTGCGATAAACTCAGAAAAATCTATGGTTTAGGGCTTGACCCGTGGCGGGTTTCGCTGGACGCTTGTCTGGACGGGCTCATCAAACCGGCCGCCTGAGGATAGGGATCGCACGTGAAGGGTATAATTCTGGCTGGCGGCAGCGGCACGCGCCTGCATCCCATGACCATCGCCGTCTCCAAGCAGATGATGCCGATCTACGACAAGCCGATGATCTATTATCCGCTGTCGACCCTGATGATGGCGGGCGTGCGCGACATTCTCATCATCTCGACGCCGCATGACGTGCCTGTTTTCCAGAAGTTGCTGGGGACGGGCGAACAGTGGGGCCTTTCGCTCAGCTACCGGACGCAAGAAAGCCCGGACGGCCTGGCCCAGGCCTATATCATCGGCGCCGATTTCGTCGGCACGGAGCCGTCGTGCCTGATCCTCGGCGATAATATCTATTACGGTCCGGCCCTGTCGGAATTTCTGGAAGGCGCCGCCAGCTTAACGGCCGGCGCCCGCGTCTTTGCCTATCAGGTCTCCGATCCGCAGCGCTACGGCGTGGTCGAATTCGACGCCCATATGCGCGCCGTGTCCATTGAGGAAAAACCGGCCGCGCCGCGGTCGAACTGGGCAGTCACCGGACTTTATTTCTACGACGCGCAAGTGGTCGATATCGCCGCCAATCTCAAGCCGTCAGCACGTGGTGAGCTGGAAATCACCGACGTCAACCGCGCTTATCTGGAACGTGGCCAGTTGACCGTGCAGCCGATCGGGCGCGGTTATGCCTGGCTTGATACTGGTACACCGGACAGTCTGCTCGACGCCGCCGAGTTCGTGCGCGTGCTGGAAAAGCGGCAGGGCTTCAAGATCGCCTGTCCGGAAGAGGTCGCCTGGCGACGCGGCCTGATCGATGACCGGCAGATGGAAGCCCTGGCTGACAAGCTCGGCAAGAGCGATTACGGCGAATATCTGCGCAAGTGCCTGCGTTCAGGCCGATAAGCGCGTCAGGAAACCCCCGGGTCGCCGAACGCCACAAAATGCGGATTGCGGAAACCGGGCTTGCCGTAGGCGAGGGCGATCCGGTCGAGCGTCTCGACTCGGCCGCCCGCTGCGCGCAGGACCGCGTCTCCGGCCGCTGTGTCCCACTCCATGGTCGGGCCGAGGCGCGGATAGATGTCGGCGGCGCCTTCGGCGACCAGGCAGAATTTGAGCGACGAGCCTGCCGCCTTGAATTCGGCGACGTTGAACGCTTTCAAATAGGCTTGCGTCTCGTCGCTTCCATGCGAACGGCTGCCGACGGCGGCAAGGCCGTTTTGGGGTGGGATGCGGACGCGGATCGGACGGGACGGCCCCTTCGCACCGTTCTTGACGTCAGCCACGTAAGCGCCTTCGCCGTGCGCCCCCCAATACAGTTTGCCGAGCACGGGCGCGTAGACCGCGCCCCGGATCGGCTCGCCGTTTTCGATCAGGGCGATATTGACGGTGAATTCGCCGTTTCTGGAAATGAACTCCTTGGTGCCGTCGAGCGGATCGACCAGAAAGAAGCGTCCGCCGGTGTCGGGAATCCGACCGGCGGCGGCTTCTTCCTCGGCGACGACAGGGATATCCGGCGCCAGGTATTTCAGCTTTTCCAGAATAATGGCCTCGGCGGCGCGGTCGGCTTCGGTAACCGGCGAGGCGTCGCCCTTGGCGTCGATCTGGAAATCGGTGGCGTAGATGCGCAGGATTTCCGCGCCGGCCGCCAGCATGATCGGATTGAAGTCCATCAGACGCTCAAGGACCCGAGTTCGTCGATGGCGCAGATGATGTGATAGAGCGAGCTGGCCGGGGCCGGTTCGATCTCGAACGTGCCGTCCGGCTTCATGCGGTCGCGGTAAAGGCCTTCGATCTCGGTCGACAGATAGAGCCGGAGGCCCGCCGCCGCCTGGATGGCCTTGGCGATGGCGGCTTCCTTCTCGGTCTGGTTGACGGCGGCGTCGGCGACCTTGACATAGGCCTTGGTGCGTTCGGTCTGCGGCCATAGGCGGGCGTTCAGGTCCTTAGGTGTGAAGTCGTCCCACAGTTCGTTGAAGGTGACGTCGCGCTTCGGGTCGGTGCCGGCCACTTCGGCGATGTCGATCAGGCGCTGGGCGGCGGTCTTGTAGGCATCCTTGCCGGTCAGCCTGGCCCAGCGCAGGAACAGCCAGGCCCATTCGAACTGATGGCCGGGCTCGACGATGCGGCCCATTTCGCCCTGCATGGCGTTCCAGTCGCCGTCGAAGAATTCGCGCAAGGACCCGGTCTGCGGATGCAGGAACTTGTCGACGCACAGGTCGGCGATCATGGCGGCGATCTCCCGCCATTTGCTGTCCCCGCCGGCGTCGATCCAGGCCAGGCAGGCCTCGAACATGTGCATGTGCGGGTTGGCCTTGAGCGGCAGGGTGCGTGGATTGGCTTCCTCGAAGCCGCGCACCGAGTGCGAATAGTCCTTGACGATGGTATCGCGGATATGGACGGCGGCCTTTTCCAGGCCCTTGTCGTGCGGCCGCACCTTGAAGGCCGAGGCGTAGGCCAGCATGGCGAAGGCGTGGTCGTAGAAGTCAAAATCGCCTCTGACGACCGACCCGTCCGGCGTCAGCACAGCGTAAAGCATACCGGTTTTCGTATTGCGCGCCGGGCCCGACAGCCATTTCAGCCCCTGGTCGATGGCCGCGTCGGTTTCGCCCTGATAGCCCATGGTCCTGGCCAGGGCGTAGGAAAACACCTGCCGCGCCGCCACCCGGGTTCGCCTGTTGATGTCGCAGGGCGTGCCGTCGAGATTGATCTTCTCGAAGAAACCGCCCTTTTCCTTGTCGCCGCCGGTATCCCACCAGATCGGCAGGGCCTTGTCGAACAGCCACGTCCGCAGATCCGACTGCATATCGGCAAGGTTGGTTTTCAAGGCGTCGGTCAGATCGGGCAGGGTGTCCGGCATGGGGAGCCTCTTGAAAGGAGTCAGGCTCAGAGGGGCATACTGTCGGCGATATAAAAAAGCAAAGGGAATGCAGCGCGGCAACCGCACTGCCGGTGGGTAAAAATGCCGCGCATGTGTAATCCGCACTAGGCCTTTATGCATTTTTGCGGTAGGCAGCATCGATAATTGATGGCCCCGGACGGCCTTGATTTTGCAAGCGAAACCCAGCGAATTTCAAAAAGAGGCGATTTCCCAGTGGCAAAGATTCTTCCTGTCATCATGTCCGGAGGTTCCGGCACGCGTCTGTGGCCCTTGTCGACCCAGGCCCAGCCCAAGCAGTTCCACGCCCTGGCGACTCCCAACAGCATGATCCAGGAAACGGCCATTCGCCTGTCCGGCGAAGGGTTCCTGAAACCCGTCGCCATTTGCGGCCGCGGCCACCTCGATCTCGTCGTTTCGCAACTGACGCAGATCGACCTGCCGCCGCAGTCGGTCGTGCTCGAGCCGTTCGCCCGCAATACCGCGGCCGTGGCGGCGATCGCGGCTCTGAGCGGCCAGGCGGCCGATCCGGACGCCTTGGTCCTGCTCGTCCCCGCCGACCACATCATCAGCAAGCCGGGTGAGTTCCACGCCGCCATCCACCGGGCGGCGGAAACGGCGAAAAGTCGCATCGTCACCTTCGGCATCCGCCCGACCCAGCCTGAGACCGGCTTCGGCTATATCGAACAGGGCGCGCCCTTGGGCGACGGTATCTATGAGATCACCGCCTTCCTGGAAAAGCCCGACCTGGCGACCGCGACGACCTATGTCGGGGGCGGCCGCCATGACTGGAACGCCGGCATCTTCCTGTTCTCGCCGAAGGTCATGTTGGAGGAGCTGGAAATCTATGCGCCGGAGGTCCTGGCCCATAGCCGCAAGGCTTTCGAGGCCGCCCGGCGGGAAGGGGCTTCCGTCCTGCTCGACGAAGCCGAATTCGGCAAGGTGCCGTCGATTTCCGTCGACTACGCGGTCATGGAAAAGACCAAGCGTTCGGCCGTCGTGCCCTGCGATATCGGCTGGGCCGACGTTGGCGGTTTCGCCGAATTGTGGCGGCTGGGCGAAAAGGACGAGGCCGGCAACCATACCAAAGGCACGTCGATCCTGATCGATGCCCAGAATTGCCTGGTGCACAATCAGGACGGCCCGGCCGTGGCCGTGATCGGACTCAGCGACGTCATGGTGATTTCGACGCCGTCTGGCGTATTGGTATGCCCTATCGACCGCGCCCAGGACGTCAAGAAAGCCGCCGAGGCCGTCAAAGCGCTGACGGCGTAGGGGCATGCGGTATAAAAACGCCGCAATTTCTTGCTAAGGTTGCAATTTTCTTTCGGTATTCCAGCGACTTACCATTGCTGGAGTCCTGGTTCTTCTGTTAGGATCAAATGGCCGGATGATATAACATCAGGCAAGGCCGCCTCTTTACGAGGCACGGTCGGCGTGCCTGCCGGCACGAGGCGCATCGCCGGGGGATGATGCGTGGACCGGCAATATCCCAAGCGCTCCTCGGGGGGCAGCGCCAGGACATCGGCACGAAGACCGCGCAGCCAGAACGCCTCCCTGAGTGCACAGGATTGGGGGCAAATATGAAGACTATTGGTTATTCCGGACCTTATCCGAAGGCCAGCCGCGAACCTGGATCGGGGTTCGTCCGTGCGGTGGGCGAGGGGGAAACGACGACGGCCGATCATGTGGCCAGCCATATTATCGAAACGCTCGACCGCCTCAGCCAACTGGCGCGAGATACCGGTCAGCCCGACATGGCGGGTGTGTTGCAGCAGGCCTTCCACCAATGTCTGGTGACCCATATCACCGCCAAGGCCGCCCAATTGTCGGCGCGCATCGAAGCGGCCGGGCCTGGCAACGATCCGCGGCTGCGTTGACGGCCGTTCAGCCGATATCGGCGGAGATGCGGGCGGCCGCCTCCTGCATCAGCGGCAGGATATCGCCGATGCCGACCTGGAAGAAACGGTGCGACAGGAAAGGAATGGCCAGGCATGCCACGGCATGACCGCTGTTGCGGTTGAAGATCGGCACGCAGATATCGGTGATCCCTGCGGTCATGAAGCTCTGCTCCATCAGGTAGCCTTGCCGCGCCGCGATCTCGACCTCGGCCAGGAAGGCGCGCACGGCCAGGCGTTCGGCCCGGTCCTGGCGCATCATGTTGAGCCAGACCGCCTGTTGGTGCCGCGACTGGAAGGCATAGAGGAGGCGGCCGGAAGTCGAGTAAGGCATCGGCACCCGGAAGCCGAGCTTGACCGAAAAGCCTATGGCGGCTTCACTTTCCGCCCGCGCCACCGCCACGACGGCATCCTGCGAAAACAGGCTGATGTGGCAGGATTGATTGGTTCGCCGAGACAAGGCATGCATGTGCGGCATGGCGATCTCGATGAGGTTGCGGCGCGGCGGATGACGCATGCCGAGATCAAACAGGAAACCGGTCATTTCATACCGACCGTCGCGCTCGTCGCGGCGAATGTAGCCGCGCGTCTCCAAAGTGATCAGGACGCGGTAGATCTCGGTCTTCGACTTGCCGAGCGCCTTGGCGATTTCGGCAATGGTGAAAGGCTCGGTCTTTCCCGCCATGAATTCGAGGATGGTCAGGCCCTTGTCGAGGGCGGGCGCGTGATAGGCGGTCTTGCTCATGGCTTTACGCAGGGTCCTTAAGGGGCCGGCATGGAGGTCCGATTTCGGCCATCATGTTGCAAAGAATCACCAGGCGGCCACTTTTTACAGATAGAAAGAAAGGTCAGGATCGTTTTATGCCAGATAGATCGTTCCGCATATGAATTAAAAAACGCATTCGGTGTGCATATTAAACGCTATTCGTAAAAACGCGACAATAATGTCACAAATGGGAGCGTTACCATTCATTCTTTATATGAAGCCTCGTTTCATCTGCGCTTCACGAGTTGCGCGCGCGTCCTTTTTCCGCCATGATCGGCTTCAAGGCTGTCACGCAAGGGCAGCTGCGCATAAATCGACATTGACCCGCCACCTCCTCTTTCAAAGTAGAATCCGTCTCCGATAAACGGAGGGATCAGGACATGGCGGACAGGAAGGGAAGAAAGCACTATGTCAGGGAAGACCAAACCCCAATTGCGTCCGGTTCTCAAGGGAACCTCTTTGCTCGCCATCGCGGCGGTGCTGGCGGTGCCAGCCGTTGCTCTGGCGCAAAATGACACCGGTGGCGCTAAGCCTGCGCCCGCCGACGACACCGTCGTCGTCGTGACCGGCTACCGCGCTTCGCTGCAAACCTCGCTGGCGGCGAAGAAGAAAGCGGATGTCATGCTCGACGCCATCAGCTCCGACGACATCGCGTCGTTCCCGGAAGCCAACCTCGCCGAATCGCTGCAACGCATTCCCGGCATCTCGATCGACCGCGATACCGGCGAAGGCCGTCAGATCTCGGTGCGCGGCCTGGGCGGCGACTTCACCCGCGTCCGCATCAACGGCATGGAAGCCCTGTCCACCGCCGGTTCGAACGACTCGGGCACCAGCCCGAACCGTTCGCGTTCGTTCGACTTCAACTCCTTCGCCTCGGAGCTGTTCAACAGCGCTCAGGTCCGCAAGTCGCAGGACGCCCAGACCGACGAAGGTTCGCTCGGCGCCACGGTCGATCTGAACACCGGTCACCCCTTTGATTACAAGGGTCAAAAGTTCGCCCTGTCGCTTGAAGACGCCTACTATGTCAACGGCAAGCACAGCAACCCGCGTATCGCCGGCCTCTATTCGACGCGTTGGGCGGGCGGCAAGCTCGGCTTCCTGATCTCGGGCGCGTTCCAGTCGCGCGACACCTCGATCTCCAACTATGCTCGTCAAAACGGTCAGGCCGACTACCTCTATCGCGGCGCCATCTTGGCGGGTAACGAGTTCCCGCAGCGCGCCGGTTTCGCCGCGCCGACGGGTTCGACCTTCAACACCATCAACCTGACGACGGGCGCGACCTCGGCCACTCAGACGATCACCAACCCGGCCGTGCTGGCCGCAGTGACCGGCTCGGATCCGACGGCCTATGCCAATCTCTATCCGGCGGGCTTCGCCACGGCCGGGCGCTTCGACGATTCTCTGGTTCGTATCCCGGCCCTGATTACGTTGAACGACACCGAACTGCACTCTGACCGTCAAGGTATTACCTCGTCGTTCCAGGTCCAGTGGGACAACAATACGCGCATTTCCGTGGATTGGCTGTATTCGCGCTTCCGCAGCGAATCGCAGAACTTCCAGCTGCAAAGCGTCGGTCTGAACCGCGACAATACCAATGTCACGCTCAACACCATAAATACGGCGACGGCCACCGCTTCGGTGAAGCGCAACCTGTATCCGGGCCTGTGTACGGCGGCGACGGAAACCTTGATCGCCCCGCCCCAAGACTGCGGTGCGACGCTTTACGGCACGACCCCGGCCCTGGCCAAGGGTTCTGACGGCAATCCGGCGGTGTTCGGCACCAACATCTTCTCTGTCAACCCGTTCAACCTCGATCCGTATGACTATTACAATAATCCG
>CAYULN010000295.1:0-9497 GCA_964445605.1 uncultured Caulobacteraceae bacterium
CGTGGTCTTCGCCGAGCGACAGCAGCACCACGGCGGCCTTTTCCACGCCGGAAAGCCGCTTCGGATCGTCGATGATGTTCTTGCGCGCCATCGTCCGTCCTTATGAATCGTGCAGCCAGGAACGAAGGATCGACACCGACTCTTCCGGGTGGCGTTCGACGAATTCCGACACCTTCTTGACCGACGAGGCTTTCACCTGGCCTTCGATGCGGGCGATATCGATGCGCGGATCGGTTTCGACGTAAGGAATCGGCGCGGGCGCCGGGGCGCCAGGCTGTGCGGGCGCCATCATGGCGGGTTGTCCGGCCATGGCGGCGACCTGCGGCATGCCGGGCGCGACGGCCATGGCGGGCATCATGCCTCCGCCGGCCCCGGCCGGCATGGCCAGTTGCCCGCCCGAATTGGCGGCCGCCAGGTAGGACACCGGCGGATTGTCGAGCGCCTTGAGCAGCGGCCGGGCGACCATGAAGATGACCAGGATGGCGACCAGCGCCAGCACGCCAACTTCGGCGGCGCGCATGATGTCGTTCTTGTCGAAGTCGAACAGCGGCGGCTTGGCCGAGGTGCCGCCCAGAGTGTCGCCGACATTGTGGTTGAAGCGGACATTGACGACCTGGAGCTGATCGCCACGCTGGGCGTCGATGCCAACGGCGGCGGCGACCAGATCGTTGATCTTCTTCATGTCGTCGGCCGTGCGCTTGGTGTAGGTCGGCGGCGACTTGCCGTCCTTGGCCGGCACTTCCAGGTCGTCGACCGCGACCGACACGGCCAGCTTCTTGATCTCGCCCGGTGCGGTGACGGTCGTCGTCTTGGTGGTCGAGATTTCGTAATTGGTCGTTTCCGACGTCGAACCCGACTGCTGGGCGGCGGTGGTCGAGCCGGGCGCCTGGGCGCCGGTCGGGATATTGGCCGCCGCCGTCGTGATGCCGTTCGGGTCGGGCTGGGTCGACTTGTCGTTACTTTCCGTTGTCTGGGTCGAGCGCACGACTTGGCCGTCCGGATTGTAGTCGACTTTTTCCTGGGTGGTCGAGGTCGGGTCGAGGTCGGCGGTCACGGTGACGCGCGCCGCGCCCTGCCCCACTACGCCCTCGACGATGTCCTTGACGCGTTTGCGCAGCGCCTCTTCGACCTCGTTCTTGTGCGCCAGCCCGGCGCCACTGAGCGCGCTGTCGTCCTCGCCGCCGGCCGCCAGCAGGTGATTGCGGTCGTCAACGACCGTGACATTGGTCGGTTTGAGGTTCGGCACGGCGCCGGCGATCAGGTTGCGGATGGCGCGGACCTGGTCGCCGTTGAGGTCGTTGCCGCTGAGGCCCAGCACGACCGAGGCCGTCGGTTGCTGCGCTTCGTCGGAAAACAGCTCGCGCTTCGGCATGACCAGGTGAACCCGTGCCGACGAAATACCGCGCAGCGTCCGGATCGTGCGCGCCAGCTCGCCTTCCAGGGCGCGCTGGTTGTCGAGGTTCTGCACGAATTCGGTCTGGCCCAGGGCCGGGGCGTTGTCGAAGATTTCGTAGCCGACGCTGCCCGAGGTCGGCAGGCCCTTACCGGCCAGCAGCATGCGCGCCTTGGCCACCTCGTCGCGCTTGACCATGATGGTCGAGCCATCGCCCTTAGCCTCGTACTTGATGCCCGCCTGATCGAGATTGGTGGTGATCTCGGAGGCTTCCTTCAGGTCGAGATTGGAATAGAGAACCGACTGGGGCTCGGCGGCGACGTGCAGCACCATGGCCGCCAGTACCCCGGCGACGCCGATCGCGATGCCCAGGATGGTGATCAGACGGCCGATCCCGAACCTTTGCAACCCGGCGAAAAATGACTCCACGGACGTCCCCATGCTCGACATGACGGGGCGGCGCGCTTTTGCACGGCCCCGAACGAGTGTCTTTTCCGGCCGCACTGAGCCGGAAAAGCCCCTCGTTTTTTGTTTGTCGCGCTTTTTAATCCGAAAACCGCGAAGCACTTTTCGGGAAGCGCTAGGCAGTAATTTCCCAGTGGTGGGTTAATGCCGGCTTAATTTTCACGGGGACGTGAACGGAATTTTGCTTTCAGGCCTGAAATATAAGTGCCGGAAGTATCGGCGTTTTTTGAAGCGTGGTTAAGGTAGTTAACGTGAAGCGCCGGTTTGTTAACCTGTGGAAAACGGCCGTTAACGCCTTACCTCCCGCCTCCGCTCCGTTTACGGGGCGGGAGAAAGAAAGGAACCGCCTTAAAACGGCTTATGACGGATTCAGGCCTTCGCCCGAATCCGTCATGGAAACTGTCTCAGCGACCGAAACCCTGGCCTGGACGGCTCCACGGCCGCCCCAGATGCCCGGGTTTAGCGGTACTGCTGGATGCGCGTCGTCCGAAGCCCAGCCATGCCATGGTTTTCAATGGCCTTCTGCCAGCTGAGGAATTCCTCGGACGTAATATTGTAGCGCTCGCAGGCGTCGTCGAAGGTCAGCAGACCGCCGCGCACGGCAGCCACGACCTCCGCCTTGCGGCGAATGACCCAACGTTCCGTGCCCGGAGGCGGCAGATCGTTCAGAGTCAGTTTTGCCCCGGTAGGACCAATCACGTATTTTTCGCCTTTGCTATCGCGGCGTTGCTCTTGAAGCATGGCATTTTGCCTTGTGTTACCATCACCAATTACAGACGACTATAACGTAGCCCTTCTAATATCCGCTTAATTGCCGTAGTAAATTTACCACTAACGGGAACGGACAGGATCGTTAATACATCGTTCAGTATGTTTCCGGTGCCAGCTTCGTAAGTTAAGGCTTTTTAACGGGCGTAAAAATATTGCAATGACGAACCAATTGACTCTGCAATACTTCTACGTAGGGGGTTATTGCTTTATGCTTAACAGCTCCTGCAGCATCTGGTCGGCGGTCGTGATGATCTTCGACGCCGCCGAATAGGCGCGCTGGGTGGTGATCAGGCTGGTGAACTCTTCCGACAGGTCGACGTTGGACGCTTCGAGCGAGGACGGGCTCAGGAAGCCCGTGCCGCCCAGGCCGGGCACCTTGAAGGAATAAGTGCCGGAATCGCGGCTGACCCGGTAGACGTTGCCCGAGACGGCGGTCAGGCCGTTGGGGTTGATGAAGCTGGCGATCGCCACCTGGGCGATGTTGCGCACCACGCCGTTGTCGAAGATGGCGCTGACCATGCCGTCCTCGCCGATCGACACCTTGGACAGGTTGCCAAAGGCGGAACCGTTCGAGGTCACCGACTGGGTCACCGAGTCCTTGTCAAACTGCGTCAGGGCCGACTTCGAACCCTGGAAGGCGAGCGACACGGTCTGGCCGGCGACACCCAGCGACGCATCCCAGTGCGGAGTGGTGGTGGCGCTCGACGCGCCGATCACCAGGTCGCTGGTGAATGCGCCCGACGTCCCGGTGGCCAGGTCGACGGTCGATGAGTTGGCGGCGTCGAATTCGCCCGACGTAGTGAAGGCGAGCGTGCCACGCGACACTTGGCCCAGACCGCCGGTGGCGATGGTCTTGCCGGCCGCGTCGGCCATGTGCGGCGACCAGATTTCATAGGCCCAGGTGTTGGCGCCGGTCTTGATCAGCGACATGGTCAGGCTCTGCTGGCCGCCCTTGGAGTCCGACACCGGCATGGAGATTTCAAAGTCGGGCTTGGTGCCGGCCGAGGCGACGTTGGTCGGGTCGTAGACCGACATCGACGCCGTCGGGCTGGTCGGGTCGTAGGTCTGGGCCGTCGCCGGCGGCACGATCTGCACCGCGCTCGACAAAGGCTGTGACGACTGCAGGTTGGCGTTGATGGCCACCTGGGTGGTCGCTTCGGCGGTACCACCGATGTTGGAGATGTTGATCGGCTCGAGCTTGGACAGGTCGGACGAGTCGGTCGACACCGAGCCGTCGGCGTTGACCGGCCAGCCTTGCAGGTAGAAGCCGGCGGCGTTCTTCAGGCAGCCGGTCTTGTCGGGCTGGAACGAGCCGTCGCGGGTGAACAGCACCGTCTTCTGCACCGCGTTGAGGTCCGGCGCGTTGGACACCACGAAGAAGCCCTGCCCGTCGATGCCGACGTCAAGCGACGAGTTGGTCGCCGCCAGTTCGCCCGGCGTCGATACGGTCTGGCGGAAGGCCGCCTTGACGCCGCCGGCGTTGAACACCGCCGCGGCCGACGAACCGGTGACGATGTCCTGGAAGTCGGAGGTGACGCGCTTGTAGGAGGTGGTGTTGACGTTGGCGATGTTGTTCGAGATCTGGGTGAGCGCCGCCGAGTTGGCGGCCAGGCCCGTGACCCCGGATTGCATGGCGCTGTTGATACTCATCGTGGTTTTCCTTTTGAAAAATGACTGGCTTTACGGGGCGGATCAGGAGACGCCGGTGACGGCGGACATGGGCACTTCGGTGTCGCCCAGGCGCAGCATGACGGTGCCGGAGCTGGAATCGGCGGCGGTGACCACGCCGGTCACGCCGACGGCGGTGTCGATATCGGTGTCGCTCGAGGTCTTGGCGGTGATGCTAAGCGTGTAATCGGCGCCGTTGGGCATGGTGCGGCCGTTGGTGTCCTTGCCGTCCCACTTGAAGCTGTGCACCCCCTTGCCGAGGTCGGGGGCGTCGCCGGTCCAGATGATATTGCCGCTGGAATCGAGCACTTTCAGCGTCGCCTTGGCGGCGTCGGTGCCCAGCGAATAGTTCCACGACGCCTGACCGTTGCTCAAGGTGGCGGTGTTGACGTCGGCGGTCACCGTCTTGCCGATATAGCCGACCGCCGCGCTCATCGAGCCGACGGAATTGTTGGCGGCCATCTGGGCCAGGTACTGGTTGCCCTTCAGTTGCTGCTCGACCGAGGAATATTGCACCAATTGATTGGTCCACTGGGTGGTGTCCATCGGCGACAGCGGATCCTGGTTCTTGATCTGGGCCGTCAGCAGGTTGAGGAAGGTCGAATAGTTGCCGGCGAGCGTCTTGGCGTCGGTAGCGGTGCTATCGGTCGCGCTGGTGCCGGTGGTCTTGGTCGGCACGTAGGTGGCATCTTTGGAGATGGTGTAGGACATGGGACGGGACCTAAACGACGAGGTTGAGGGCGAGGGTGGAATTGGCGGGGCGGTTGCGGAATTCGGCCAGGGCCGCGTCCAACGCGACATTGGCGTCGACCTGGTCGGCCTGGTTGCTGGCGGTTTGCAGGGCGCGGGCGGCCTGGCCGTGCGACGCCTGCTCCTGGCCCTGGAACATCTGGGCGAAGGCCTGGCCGGAATCGCCGGCGCCGCCATCGCGTGACGAGAAGCTTAAGGCTCCGTCGTCGAGCTTCAGGCCGGCATTGGCCAGTTGCTGGCGCAGGTCGCTTTCGTGGGCGCTGAAGGTCGAGGCGGTGATCGGGTTGTCGAAGCGCAGGTGCGCCGTGGTCTTGCCGTCGCGGTCGATGTTCAGCGCCACTTCGACCTTGCCGAGGTCGGCCGGGTGCAGTTCGAGCGTGAACTTGGTGACGCCTTCGGACAGCTTCTTCGAGATCTGCAGGCCGAGCGCGCCCATATTGTCGATGGCCGCCTTGGACAGCGTCGTGGCCGAGGCCGTCTGGGCGCCCGTCGCCGAATAGCCACCCGGCACATCGGCTGCCGTGGTCTGGATCGAGAAAGCGGTCTGGGTCGTGACGTCGGCTTGTTTCGGCGCGGGCGTCGCGGCGGCGGCATCGGCGACGACCGGCGCCAGGTTTTGCGGCATGACCGGGGTCTGCGGCGCCGTATTGGCCGGCTGGGGTTGCAACGCATCGCGCACCTCGGCGAAGCGGTCGACCGGGGCCTGGTCCTTGCCGGCCGGGAGATCGGTCGGGCTGTCGGCGGGATTAGAGGCACCCTTCACCTGCGGCGCGGCGGGGTCCTTGTCGTTCGCGGCGACCTTGCCGAGGTCGGGCAGGACGAGCGCACCGTCGGCCTTGGTCGCGGTTTTTTCAGCGGCCGGCTTGCCTGGTTTGACCGCCGTCGTCGTCGGCGTGGTGGGGGCCTGGGCCGGAGCGGCAGCGGTCTGGCCGAGCAAGGCGGCGAAATCCGCCGGCATGGCTTTCGCGTCACTGGTCGCCGGGTCCTGGGCCGCGTCGGCCCCCGGAGCCGAAGCGTCTTGCGGCGCGGTGGCCGGCTGCGCCGCCCCCTTTGGGGCAGCTGTCAGCGGCACCAGGGCCAGTTGCGCGTCGGCGTCGTTGGCATCTGTCGGTGTCGGCGCCTGAACCTGCGCCTGGGCCTGGATGGCCAGGGCTGCAGCCTGGGCCGCTGCATCCTGCGACGGATCGGTCGGTGTATCGGTTTGCGGCGTTGTGGTGGTGTCAGCCTGCGCCTGGACGGTGGTGTCCGCGGTCTTGGTGTCGTCTGTCTTGGCGGTGGTGGCCGAAGCCGTCTCCGCGGGCTTGCTGTCGTCGGTCTTGGCGGCGGCGTCGGTGTCGCTTGGGTTGTCCGTCGACTTGTCGGCCGCCTTGGTTTGCGGTTTGTCCGGTGCCTTGTCGGCGAGCTTGTGCGGCTTTTCCGTGATTGCCGGCTTGGCCTTCGCGGGTTTCGGGGCTTCCTGTGCGTCGGTTTGCGTCTTGGCGGCGGCGTGAGTCTGCGCCACCTGTTCGGCGTGGCGCGACATCAAGGTGTCGAAGGTCGAGCGCTCGGCCTTTTGCGTGGTGAAGTCGGAGGCACGCGCCGCGTCGGTCGCAGCGGTGAAGTCCGGCATCGGGGCGGTCGCGGTGGACAGCGCGGGCTTGGGCAGGGTGAACGGCATGGCGGACACGCGGGCGGTTCAGCGGCCGGCGTATTCGTCGCCGACGGGCTGTGAGGGTGCAGACGCATTTTGCGCATGACGGTTCGGCTCCTCGTGTAGCAAACAGAGTGCCAATTTTATCTCATTGATTTTATTGAATTTATATTGGTTAAGCACGGGCGGTTTTTGCCGGACGCGGAAAAAATGGCCGACCATTCTTGCCCAGTCGGCGCCACGCGCTCCCGGTAATGGGGTGTGGGGGCCGTGCCCCCACGTCTTTCTTCCTTTCTTCCTTTCTTCCCTCTCACCCGCGAGGGACGAGAGGGAAGAAAGGAAGAAGGAAGTCTTGGGGCCGCGGGCCCCAAACCCCGATACTTGGAGAGGATGGTTCCCCCCTCCGGAGGCCCCTTCGGCCTCCGGCAAGGCCGCCAAATCTTCCAAGAAAGGTTGGCCGCCGCGCACGCCATGAAGCGTGCTAACGCTTCGCTTCTTGAGCACAATGCGCGAGCCCGCGCGGCGCTTGAGCGCACAAAGATGGCACGCCATTTGAACCCTTAGGGGCAGAATTAAAGTTCGCCCGCGCAAGGAAACCGGCAAGGCTATGAAATATATAGGCTTTTCAAAATCGGCCTGGCAAAATACTCGGCAAACCCTGCCGGGTAAGCTGCAGGCTTTGCCTAACCGGGCCCCGGAAATGGAGATGACGGCATGTCTCTGAACACGATCATGAACATCGCCACGTCCGGCCTGTTCACCGCGCAGGAACAATTGCGCGTGACCTCGGACAACATCACCAACGTCAATACGCCGGGCTATATTCGTAAGATCGCCCACCAGCAGAGCCTGACCATCGGCGGCCAGGGCATCGGCGTATCCAGCGGCCAGATCACCCTCGCCGCCGACCGCTACCTCCAGCAAGCCACCTTCAAGGCCTCCGGCGACGCCGCCCAGTCCTCGGCCGCCTTCGACCTAATCGACCAGATCCAGTCGCAGTTCGGCGACCTGACCGACACCAATTCGCTGTTCAACCAGGCCGCCGCCTCGCTCACCGCCATGGCCAAGGCCGCTGAAACCCCGGATTCCAGCGCCGGCCGCCAGGAATCGATCTCCAACCTGACCGGCTTCATCAACGAAGGCGCCCGCATCTCCGAAAAGATCCAGCAGGTCCGCGCCGACGCCGACCAGCGCATCGGCGCGGACGTCAGCCAGATCAACGACCTGCTCAAGAACATCTCGCAGCTCAACGCCTCGATCTCGTCGGCCACCGTGGTCGGCGGCGACGCCACCGGCGCCCAGACCCAGCAGACCCAATATATCGACCAGCTGTCCAAGCTGATCGACGTGCGTGTCACCCAGAACGCCAACGGCGGCGTCACCGTGCGTACTCAGTCGGGCATGACCCTGAGCGGCGACAGCTACGTCCAGCTGAGCTACAACACGACCAGCACGGTCACCTCGTCGACCAGCTTCAACTCGATCATCGTCAACGGTGCGAATGGTGAGAAGCGCGACCTGGCCGACAATCTGAGCTCCGGCGAGCTCAAAGGTCTGCTCGATGTCCGCGACAAGCAGTCGGTCGCCGTCAACGACCAGCTCAATCAATATATGAGCAAGTTCACCGAAGCGCTCAACGCCGTCCACAACCAGAATTCGTCCGTGCCCGCCCCGGCCAGCATGACCGGCAAGCCGCTCGACCAGACCGCCGCCGAGGCGATCAACGGCATGACCGGCCAGACGAATTTCGTCACGCTCGACGCCAACGGCATGATCACCCACACCATGATGGTCGATTTCAGCGCCGGCAAGTATCAGCTCGACGGCGGCACCCTGACCTCGCTGCCTTCGGGCAGCTTCGACACCGCCCTGACCTCGGCGTCGGGCGGCAATATGACCTTCAGCTTCAGCAACGGCGCCCTGACCTTAAGCGCCGCCGGCGGTAATGCCGGCGTCGCCGTCACCGATCCGACCACCGGCGGATCGTCGAAGCAGGGCCAGGGTTTCTCACAATATTTCGGCCTCAACGACCTGATCACCTCGAACGCGCCGACCAACCCGAACACCGGCCTGACCTCGGCCTCGAACCAGGGCTTCCTGGCCGGGGGCGTCGTCTCGTTCTCGTTCAAGACAGGCACCGGCGCCACCGCCGGCACGGTCGACTACACGGTTCCGTCGACCGGTGTCACCACCATGAGCCAGCTGCTGACTTCGCTTAACGACCCGACCACCGGCGTCGGCCGCTACGGCACGTTCAACCTGGATCCGACCACCGGCGCCCTGAGCTTTCAGGGTTTCGGTTCGCCCGCCAATACGTTGAACATCACCAACGACTCCACCCATCGCCTGACCGCGACCGGCGCCTCGTTCGGCCAGTTCTTCAGCCTGGGCGGCGCGTCCGGGGCGGTCGCCACGCACCTGTCGGTCAATACCAATATCGAGAACAACCCGACCCTGCTCGGCCTCGCCCGCGTCAACCTGAGCGCCGCCTCGGGCACGCCGCCCACGCCGGCCCTGACCACCGGCGACGGCAGCGGCGGCCAGGCCCTGTCCGACGTCGGCACCCAGACAATCAATTTCGCCAAGGCCGGCCTGAACCCCGGCGGCAACTCGACGTTGGAACGCTACGGCTCCGACCTGGCCGGCCAGGTCGGCAACCTCGCCGCCACCGCCAAGACCAACCGCGACTCGACCGACGCCCTGCTCACCGAAGCGACCACCCGCCGCTCCTCGGCCGAAGGCGTCAACCTCGACGAGGAACTGGTCAACCTCACCACCTATCAGCAGGCCTACAGCGCGTCCGGCCGCCTCATCCAGGCG
>CAYULN010000296.1:0-5356 GCA_964445605.1 uncultured Caulobacteraceae bacterium
CCGCCTGCGCGATCTGTGGCTGGCGGCGCCGGACGGCCTTTACCATTCGCCGGACAAGGACACGCGCATGAGCCCGGTGCCGGGCATCGACGAGGCATGGCGCGTCGCCTTCGGCAAGGCCGCCGCCGGACAAACCTATCCAGCGGTCTACCTTTACGGTAGTGTCCACCATCAACAAGGTCTGTGGCGATCCGACGATATCGGTCGCACCTGGCTGCGCATCGACGATGACAAGCACCGCTACGGCGACATCGCCACACTGGCCGCCGATCCGCTTGAATACGGCACGGTTTATATTGGCCCGGGCGGGCGGGGGTTATTGGTCGGCAAGCCGGCGTAAAAAATTTTCCAGCCGAGTGATCCAATGGCCGGATTGGAAACGTAAACATCGGTTTGACCACGCCTAGCCTGCCGACTGTTTATGCCTCGACTTCTGCTGATCGACGACCAGCCCGTGTTTTGCAGCGGTTTTACGGCGACCTGTGCCGAGCTGCGGCCGCACTTCGATATCACTGTCGCTACCACGCTTAGCGAGGCCCTGACCCTGTTCGAGGCTGGACGCCGTTTTCATTGTGTCGTCATCGACTTGGCCAAGCCTGACGGCAGTGACCTGACGGCGCTTGAAGCCTTGGCAGGCCCGAGTGATAGTGCGCCGCGCCTGGTCGTTTCCGCCCGCGACGACTGTGCCACACGGCTGCGCGCCGAACGTCTGGGGGCGGCGGGATTTCTGTCCAAGAGCCTGGCTTCGGCCGACATGATGGCGGCTATCGACCGGGTGCTCGATGGCGGCACCTTTTTCGACGATGTGCGGCCCGGGCCACTCGCCCATGCTGACGTTCTGACGCCGCGCCAGCTGGAGGTGCTCGAACTGCTCGGACGGGGCTGCGCCAATAAGGAAATTGAGACGAAGTTGGGTGTGGCCGATCGCACCGTGCGTGCGCACGTGACGGAAATCTTTAAGGTGCTGGGGGTGCAAAGCCGCGTCCGTGCCGTCGTCGAAGCGCGCCGCCGGGGGCTGATCCCATAAAATAAAAGGAGGGGGCACGCCGGGAATAGTGCCCCCTCCGCCGCTCTCGGCGGCATCTTCCCTGGTCTGAAAGACCACCGGGAGGATTGGTTTAAGCGCCGAATAACGGTGCCAATGAATGTCTCCGAACGCCTTTAGCGTTCGGCAAGCGCGACCGCGCGCCGCGCCCAATTCTTTCAGAAAGAATCTGGTGCGCGAGTCCCGCGGCGCTTGAGCGGCATCAGTGCACTCCGCTCATATCGACGGGGCCTTTCGGTTTAGGCAGGGTCCAGGCCAGGAAGGCGCAGCAGGCAAAGACGATCGACGCGCCGAAGAAGATCTGATTGGTTGCCAGAACCACAGCCTGACCCTGAATCAGCCGGTCGAACAAGGTCAGGGCGGCTTCGGGCGATAGGCCGCCTCCACCATCGGTCAGACCCGCGCCATTGGCGATATTGACCAGATCGTTGTGATTGGCGTTGGCGTTGTTTTCCCAGATCGTGGTGACGAACGACGTCGCCACGGCCCCGGCCATGGTGCGGATAAAGTTCTGCAGACCCGACGCCGAAGCGGTTTCCTCCGGCCGGACCGCGCCCATCGACACCTGGATCAGCGGCATGAAGAAGAACGGCATGCCGGCGCCCGCTAGGAAAATCCAGATGGTGATGCTGCCGAAGCTCATGTCGGTATTGGCCATGCTGCGCATGAAGGTGACGAAGGCCAGCCACATGACGCCGAAGAAAATGATCTTGCGTGGGTCGAACCGGGTGGTCAGCTGTGCGGCGATCGGAGCGGCGAAGATGGCCAGGATACCGATCAGGCCAGTGGCATTGCCGGCCCAGGTGGCGCTCCAGCCGAGATTGATCTGCATCCACAGCGGCGCGATGACGTTGATGGCGAAGAACGAACCGATCATCAACGCCAGGCAGATCATGCAGATGGTGAAGCCCGGGTGGCGGAAGATGCGCAGGTCGACGATAGGGTGACTGTCGGTCAGCTCCCAGATCAGGAAGGCGACGAAACCGAGCAAGGCGACCAGGCCCAAGGTGCAGATGAGGGGCGACGAGAACCATTCATGTTCCTTGCCGAAATCGAGCATCATCTGCAGCGATCCGACCCACAGGATCAGCAGCAGCAGGCCGATGACGTCGACGCGCGCCTTGACGGTCTGCGTTTCCTGGCTGGACAGTACGCGCCACACCAGAAAGCCGGCGCCGATAGCCAGTGGCACATTGACCAGGAAGATGGAGCCCCAGCCGAAGCTGTCGCACAATGTACCGCCCAGAACCGGCCCCATGATCGGCGCGACCAAGGTGGTGATCGCCCAGATCGACATGGCGGCAGGTTGCAGTTTTTTCGGAAAGATGGTCAGCAACAGGGTCTGCGACAACGGCATCAAGGGGCCGCCGCAGAAGCCCTGCAGCACCCGGGCGATGACGAGGATGCTTAAGGACGGCGAAAGACCACAAAGCAGCGAAGCGATACCGAAACCGATCAGGGCGACTGAAAAGACGCGCACCGTGCCGAAGCGCGACGCCAGCCAGCCGGTCAGCGGCACCGAAATGGCCTCGGCCACGGCATAGGACGTAATGACCCAGGTGCCTTGAGACGTCGATACGCCCAAGGCGCCGGCGATGCTGGGCACGGAGACGTTGGCGATGGAGACGTCGAGGATGGCGACGAAATTAGCCATGGCCAGCAGGATGCCTGACAGCCACAGGGTCAGTCCGGTCAGCTGGATATTGCCGGCGGGCGTAAGCGCCGGCGTATTCTCAGGCGTGGTCGTACTTGAACTGGACATCGGTCCGTTCCTTGACAAATATTACGGTTGCGGCGGCGTAAGCGACTATCGCGTTACGTCGATTTTCGCGGTCATGCTCATGCCGACGCGCAACGGGTGCTTTTCCAGTTCCTTCGGGTCGAGCGACACGCGCACGGGCAGGCGCTGGACCACCTTGATCCAGTTGCCGGTGGCGTTCTGCGCCGGGATAACCGCGAAGGCCGAACCGGTGCCGCCCGACAGGCCGACGACCCTGCCGTGGAACTTGACCGACGAGCCGTAGGTGTCGGAAGTGAGCACGACCGGCTGGCCGATACGCACCTTCTTCAGCTGCACTTCCTTGAAGTTGGCGTTCACATAGGCGGCATCGATCGGCACAATGCTCATCAGCGCCTGTCCGACGCTCACGCGCTGGCCGACCTGGACGGTATTCTTGGCGACGACGCCGCCGATAGGCGCGTGGATCACAGTGCGATCGAGGTCGTTCTGTGCCTGCTCGACGCGGACCTGCGCGGCCTTGACCTGCGGGCTGTTGGCGACGTCGACATTGCTGATCAGCGCGGCATTGGCGGCGCGTTCGCCGCCGGCGGCCGCGACCTGCGCCTTGGCGTTGTTGAGCGCCGCCGTGGCCTGATCGAGCGCCACCTTGGCGGCGGTCAGGTCCTCGCCCGACACCGCGCCGATATCGGCCAGCGTCTTGCGGTCGTCATAGCCCTTTTGCGCCTTTTCCAGTGCTGCCTGGGCCGAAGCGACCTGGGCAGTGGCGGCGTTTTGCTGCGCGGCCAGGGTCGTGTCGTTGGAGTAGGTACCGGTGACCTGGCGCGTCACCTGGTCAAGCTGCGCCTGGGCGCCGGCCAGGGCCAGTTGCGCGTCGGTGTCGTCGAGCACGACCAGCACGTCACCCTGCTTGACCACCTTGGTGTCGTTGATGTCGGCTTCCTTGACGGGGGCGGAGACTTGAGAAGTCACCGTCGCGGCGCTGGCCTCGACATAGGCGTTGTCGGTCGACACCGACTTGCCGCCCTCGACAACGACATAGGCGCCATAGGCCAGGCCGGCCAGCACCACTACGCCGCCGAAGATCATGAACAGCGGCCCGCGCTGCTTCGACGCGCCGTTACCGTTCGGCGGCGTCGGACCGCGGCCGTTGGGGCCCTGGGGCGGGGGCGCCATGTTCTCGGAGGAATTGTCGGTTCTTTGCGGTGCGTCGTCGGCCATGATGGAAACCCGAACTTATTGCGATTGGAAACCGCCGCCCAGGGCAGCGATGAAATGGATGCGGTCGTTATAGGCCTGGGCCTTGAGATTGCTTTGGGCGAGCTGCGCGGCGATCAGGGCCGAATGCGCCTGTAATACGTCGATCTTGGTCGCCAGGCCCTTGCCGAAGCGGGCCTTGCTCAGATCGTAGGTGCCCTGCGCCGAATGGATGCGGACATCCGACGCCTTCAACTGCGCCGCCGTCGATTGCGACTTGGCGGCGGCGTCGGCCACGTCCTGGAACGCCTTGGTCAGGGTCTGGTCGTAGGTCGCCACCGCTTGGTCGTAGTCGGCCTCGGACGACCGGTAGGCGGCTTTCAGGCGGCCGCCTTTGAACAACGGCAAGCTGATCGCTGGGCCGATGCCGCCGATGTTCGAGCCGTCGCGGAACAGCTGATCGAACCCGCCCTTGCTGAGGGCCTGGTTGCCCCAATAGGCGCTGAGCTTGACGTCCGGATAGAAGTCGGCGGCGGTATATTTGATCTGGTCGCTGGCCGCCTCGATGTGCAGGCGGGCGGCGATAACGTCGGGGCGGCGGCCGAG
Organism: uncultured Caulobacteraceae bacterium; assembly: GCA_964445605.1. GTDB lineage: Bacteria > Pseudomonadota > Alphaproteobacteria > Caulobacterales > Caulobacteraceae > Asticcacaulis. The sequence goes on from CAYULN010000296.1 coordinate 4,587, forward strand.
CAGATTCAGGTTCAGGTCGTCGGGCAGGGCGTCGATCCCGTCCGGCGCCAGGTGCGGCCGCGTCAGGCTGAGCGCCCGGTCCGGGCCCTTGCCCATCAGCGCGGCGATGAGGTTGCCCTGAACGCGGATAGCACCGTCGATGGCGGCCAGTTCCTGCGTCACCTGGGCCTGGTCATCCTGGGCGCGCAGAAGCGTGTCCATGGTGTCGAGATTGTGGTCAAGCCGCGCCTGGACGAGTTGCACGCGGATGTCCGCGCCCTGCTTAAGCTCGCTCAGATCGTCGCGTTCAATATACAGACGGTCGAGTTCGACATAGGCAATGGCGATCTGCTGGGCCAGGGACTGTTTTGTAACCGTCGCCTCCAAGCGGGCGGCCTGCGCCTGCCCGATGGCGCCGCGCGTCGCCGCGTGCGCCTTACCCCACACGTCGATGTCGTAATCGGCGTCGATGGTCAGGCGCGTCAGATTCTGGTAGCCGTGTGGCAGCAAATCCTTGGGCGAAAAGCCCGAGAAGCCGGGCACAGCGTCGGGTGTGCCCATGTTCAGCGATTGCTGAAGCTCGGTGCTGTCCAGCTTGAGCGTGGCGTCGGGCTGGGTGGCGGCGTGGACCTGGTCTAAGAAGGCCTGGGCCTTCTTGACGCGCGCACTCGCGGCCTTGAGGTCCGGCGAACCGGCGAAGGCTTCGTCCATTAAGGCGTTCAGCTGTGGGTCGTTGAAGCCCTTCCACCAGTCCTGTGCTGGCCAGACGCCGCCTTGGCCCTTGAAGGTCT
>CAYULN010000297.1:0-3688 GCA_964445605.1 uncultured Caulobacteraceae bacterium
CGGCGAGGGAAATCGCATGGCCGAGGAAACGCAGGGCGAAGACGGGCCGGGCTATCTCGATCTGAAAGACCTGCCGCCGAAGTGGCAGCGCTATTTCGAGCATCCCGATCCCTGTCCGGAAACGCTGGAGCCGATGCCTTACCTGATCCATCCGCCGGGCCGGAACGCGGCGACGCGGAGCTGGATCGACTTCCGCGACCGGACGGTGCTGCCGATGATCGAAGTCCACCCGGACGACGCGAACCTGCCGCGTTTCCTGGCGCGGGCGGAGGAAATCCTGGCGTGGCGGGAAAAGATCCGTCCGGAAGAGCGCTTCTGGAAACCGGATTGATCGCGGCTGCCGTTCAATATCCGTAAGGCCGTAACGACGGGAGGGACCAATGAAACCGACAGCCATCCGATTTGGGCCGCTTCTTCTGGCCCTTTGCCTGAGCCCGATGTGGGCGCACGCCAAATGCACCGTAACGTCATCGCCGTATGGCGTGACCAAGGCGGGCCGTGCGGTCGAGGCCTACGACATCCAGGGCGACCGCCTCAAGGTCGGCGTGTTGACCTATGGCGGCGTGCTCCGCGACATCGAAGCGCCGGATCGCAGCGGTCATATGGCGGACGTCATCCTGACCCTGCCCGACCTGGCCAGCTACGAAAGCCACCCGAGCTTTTCCAGTTTGCTGGGGCGGTATGCCAACCGGATTTCCGGCGGCGGATTCGATCTCGATGGCCAGCATTTCGCCCTGGAAGGCCGCAACGGCATCACCACCCACGGCGGGCCTGAAGGTTTCGGCCAGAAGGTCTGGGCGGCTCACGTCTTTCATCAGGGCAAGGCGTGCGGCGTCGATCTTTCGATCGTCAGCCCGGATGGCGACCAGGGCTTCCCCGGGGCGCTGGCAGTGACGGTGCGCTATGCCGTTGAACCCGGCGGCCGCCTGGTCATGACCTATACGGCGCATACGTCCAGGCCGACCGTGGTGACGCTCGGCAACCACGCCTATTTCAACCTCGCCGGTACGCCGACCGTGTATGGTCAGCGCCTGAGCATCGACGCCGACCATTACCTGGCCGTCGACGACCGGTCCGTGCCGACGGGCGCGCTTGTGCCGGTCGACGGTATGGGGCTGGACCTGCGCAAGGAAGTCCTGATCGGCGACCTCGTCAAATCGGACGATCCGTTGATCCGGAAGGCCAAGGGATTGAACCATATGCTGGCGCTCAACGGTTCAGGTCTGCGGCCGGTTATCCGTCTTAGCGATCCGGACTCGGGACGCGTCCTGACCGTCGCCACGACCGAACCCGGTCTGGTGACCTACACGGCGAACGGTTTCGACGGCTCATTCAACGATGCCGCCGGCCGGCCGGTCGGCGCCGGTGCGGGGATAAGCTTTGAGCTGCAGCATTACCCGGACAGCCCGCACCAGGCCGGCTTTCCGAGCACGGTGCTGCGGCCCGGCGAGGTCTACACTTCGAAGACGGTGTATAGCTTTACGGCAAAATGAACCCGCCTTTGGCGCTTTGGTTCAGATAAACTCTCCTCCCCATTCTTTATGGGGAGGTGGCGCGCAGCGCCGGAGGGGTATCTTCTAATGTAAGTGACCCCTCCGTCATCTTCGCCTGACGGCTCGATGCCACCTCCCCACTTGTGGGGAGGAGAGGGAGGGGCGATTGTGCTGATTATAATTTACACTGCGACGCGCTGGTTGGCCTTAAGCGTCAGATGGCGCGCACCTTTGCCGGGCACCGTCAGGGTTACCGTCTGCGGTTTCTCGGCGATGCCGAGCAGGGCTTTCGGCTTGCCATCCAGGCCGGTGATCAGCCTTGCCGTGCCGGTAACCTTGGCGACCGGTTGGCCGGCCACGGTCGCGGTCGCGCCTTTACCGTCATAGGCCAGGCCCAGGTCCTTGCCGCCGTCGCTGCGCATCCGGAAAGTCGTCCCGTCCGCCGCCGGGTGGCTCGGGCGGACGTTCCACCACAGCTCGTCCGGCTGCTCGACGATGCCGGCCAGCCGCCAGGTGTAGTCGATCATCACCAGGCAGGCCGGCGAATAGCCCGGCGCGTCGACCTGGGTGAAGATGCCGGTCCACGGGTCCATCTGCTGGCGGAAGGTGTTGTCGGCCATCAGCGCCTTGCACCAGGCGTCCATCATCACCGTGAACTCGGCCGAGCGGCCGTAGTGGTCGAACCAGCGCGGCGCGCGCAAGGCGGTCAGCGCCTGGGTGGCGCCGCCCCAGGAATTGCGCGGGATCGGCTTGACGAACTGTGGGTCGTTCATCGCCACCGACGGCATCGGATAGGGCGCCCAATAGGCGTCCGGATTGTGGATATGCCGCTTCCACAGGGTGTCGAACATCGCCTGGTCGGGGATGCGTTCACCACACATCCGGCTCAGGACGTCGCAGTTGATCTTGACGAACTGGTCGTCCTTGTCGAGGTCGTAGAAGGCGCCGTCGTCGGCGTTGTACAGCTTGGCCAGGATCAGATCGCGCAATTTGCCGGCGCGTTCCCTCCACTGCTCGGCCTCGGACGTTTTGCCGAGCGCCTTGGCCATCTCGGCCAGGGCCAGGCGTTGCCCGTAGATGGTCGCCGACAGGTCCGGGCACAGGCGCGGCAGGCCCGGCGACGGCGGCATGACCTTGGCGTCCTTGTTCGGGCACTGGTTGGCCATGCCTTTCCAGCGCGGCGAGTTGTCGTGGCCGGTGTCGTAGGTGCAGAAGCCTTCGACCAGACCGGTGCCGCGCGTGTTGCGGTACTTCATCAGCCAGTCGTCCCAGCGGCCGCACGACGCATAGGTCTGGGCGACCAGGGCGTCGTCGCCGGTGGCGCGGGCTAGCTCCCAGGCAGTGGCGGCGATCGGCACCACCATCTGGATCTGGCCGAAGCCGGTCTCGGTCAGCTTGTTGTTGGCCGGCAGCTGGCCGTCCGGCTTCTGCAGGTCGAAGAAAGTGGTGTGCGAGTTGCGCGCCACGTCCGGGCGGAAGCGGCGATAGACCAGCGACTCGTGCGGGCCGCATTCCTGCCAGATGCCAAGATAGACGGCGCCTTCGATCAGGATCGGCTTGTCGTAGCGCGGCATGGTGCGGACATTGCCGCTGAGGATGGTGACGGCCTTGTCGTAGGTCGCCTGCCATTTGGCATTGTTAGTGCGGAACTCCGGTGTGGTTACCGTGTCGGCGCGCGCCGAGCCGGCAGCCACCGCCGCCAGCCCGCCTATGATTATGTCCCGGCGGCGCATCGCTTAAGCCTTCGCCAGGGCGCGGATCAGCACGCCCATATTGCGCACAAATACCTGGGTCGAGATGCCCATCTGCGGGTTCGGGTCCGGATAGGGCGAGGTGTCGGTGTCGTCGCCGACATAGGTGGTCGAATAGTCGCCGGCCGCCGGCGTGGCATAGCCGTCCTTGGTGTATTTGCGGCTGGTGGTGCGTAACGGCGTCAGCCAGTAGCCGTCGCCATTGAGCGCTGACAGCACGGTGGCGGGATCACCTCCCATCCCCATCCCCATGCCCGGGCGAAGGGTCTGGACGGCGTCGGTCTTCAGGCTGTCGTAGTTGATCTCGCCCAGGGTGAAATAGGCCGGCAGCGCCTTGCGGCCGCCCTTGAGCGGGGAGTTCCTGGTGACGTCGGCCGGTGATTTGGCCGACAGTTCGGCGTGGCGGGCCTTGAGCCCGGCCAGGTTGAAGTCGCGGAACGAGCT
>CAYULN010000298.1:0-14308 GCA_964445605.1 uncultured Caulobacteraceae bacterium
CCGGCAACGCCGTCCTGCACCAGGTGTGGCAGAACGCGCTATGGTCACAGCGCTCCAACTTTTTCGCCGTGCCGACCGACTGTCCACAGCGCGACGAACGCATGGGCTGGATGGGCGACATTCAGGTGTTTCTGGACGCCGCCTGCTTCAACATGGACACCGACGCCTTCATCCGCCGTTTCCTGACCGAAGTGCGCGCCGCCCAGACCAAGGACGGCGGCTATCCGATCGTGGTGCCGCAGCCCCTGTCCTTCCCCGACGTGGTCACCGAAGGCTGGTCCGAAGCCGGCATCATCCTGCCGTGGACCCTGTGGAAGCGTTACGGCGACACGGCGGTCATCGAGGAAAACTGGACCGCCATGCAGCGTTGGATGGACTATGTCCGGCGCAACAATCCGGACTTCGTCTGGCGTAACGACCGGGGGCTCGACCTCGGCGACTGGTTGTCGGTCGACGCCGTGCAGCCGCGCGACGAGACAACCCCTCGCGTATTGTGCGCCACCGCTTACTGGGCCTATTGCGCCACCCTGCTGACTGACATGGCCAATGCCACCGGCCGCATAAAGGAGGCCGCCGCCTATCGGCAACTGTTCAACGACATCAAGCAGGCCTTCGCGGCCAATCTGATGAAGCCGGATGGCACGGCCGGTAACGGCAGCCAGACCAGCCAGGTTCTGGCCCTGCATTTCAATCTGGTGCCCGACAACCTGCGCGCCGCCGCCGCCCAGGTGCTGGCCACGGATATCCGCCGGCGCGGCATGAAGCTGTCGACCGGCTTCCTGGGGACGCCGTACATCCTCGATGTACTGGCCGACGCCGGGCACATGGATGTCGTCGAAGGCCTGCTGACCCAGACCGCCTATCCGTCGTGGGGCTATATGCCAGTCAAGGGCGCAACCACAGTGTGGGAACGGTGGAACGGCGATACCGGCGACCTGGCCATGAACAGCTACAACCACTATGCGCTGGGGGCGGTGTGCGGGTTCTACTACCGGCGGCTAGCCGGGATCGCGCCGGCAGGAGCCGGTTTCCGGTCGCTGCGCGTCGAACCGGTTTACCTGCCCAAGATCGGCGCGGTGTCGGCCAGCTACCAGTCGGTGCTGGGGCCAATCACCACGACGGTCAGCGGCAATGCCAAGGGCTTGACCAAGCTCAGCGTTACCCTGCCGCCCAATGCGACGGCTGACATCATTCTGCCGGAAGGCAAATGGACGGAAAGCGGCGCGGCAGTGGCCGGCCGCCACCAGGACGGCAAGCTGATCGTCACGGTCGGTTCGGGCAGCTACAGTTTCGCCCGAACCTGATCAGTACGACCGGCCGACCAGCACATATTCAACCGCCTTGCCGCCGGTGAAGATACAGACTTCGGTCGGCGCGGCCTGGCCCAGCGGCGCATTGCGCAGGGTGAGCTTCAGGGCCTTCAGACGCTGCGCGACGTCTTCCAGGGCGTCGCCGGTCGGCTTGGCCCAGGCGACGCGCACCCAACCCTTGAAGTCCGACGGAGCGTCGTCATCGTCGCCGCCCTTGCCGAAATAGGCCGCCAGGTCATCGAAGGCGGTGATGTCGGTGCGGATATTGTCGTCGAGGCGTGCCTTGGCTTCGGCAAACAGATTGTCCTGGATTTCGCTCAGCAGGCCCGAGGCGCCGGAAACAAAAGCGTCAAAGGCCAGGGCGTGCGATTTGACCTTGTCGCCATCTCGCAAAGCATCCCGGCGCATAAAGGTGACATTGCCGTTTTCGACGTCGCGCGGCCCGATTTCCAGGATCAACGGCGCACCGCGGCGCACCCAGTTCCAGCGCTTTTCCGCCGACTTGATCGGCTTCTTGTCGACCAGCACACGCACGGGCGCGCCGAACACGGTCTGCGCCATCAGCGCCTTGGCCAGTTTGTCGGCAAACTCCAGCACGGCAGCGTCTTCCGGTTTATCGCGCAGCATGGGGACGATGACGATCTGGCGCGGCGCGATGCGCGGCGGCAGGCGCAGCCCATCGTCATCACCATGAGTCATGATGACGCCGCCGATCATGCGCGTCGACACACCCCAGCTTGTCGTATGGCAGAAGGTCAGGTCGCCATTGGCGTCCTGGTAGCGGATGTTCTGGGCGCGCGAGAAGTGTTCGCCGAGATAGTGCGAGGTGCCGGCCTGCAAGGCCTTGCCGTCCTGCATCATGGCCTCGATGGAATAGGTGGCGACGGCGCCCGGGAAGCGCTCGTTTTCCGGCTTTTCACCGGCGACGACCGGCATGGCCAGCACGTCTTCGGCAAAGGCGCGGTAGACCTCGAGCATGGTCAGGGTTTCTTCCATCGCCTCTTTTTCGTTGGCATGGGCGGTATGGCCCTCCTGCCAGAGGAATTCGGTGGTGCGCAGGAACAGGCGCGTGCGCATTTCCCAGCGCACGACATTGGCCCACTGGTTGACCAGCACGGGCAGGTCGCGATAGCTCTTCACCCAGCGCTGGAAGGCATCGCCGATGATGGTTTCCGAGGTCGGCCGCACGATCAGCGGCTCTTCCAGCTTGGCTTCCGGATCGGGTTGCAGCGTGCCGTCGATGTTTTTCAGGCGATGGTGCGTGACTACGGCCATTTCCTTGGCAAAGCCTTCGACGTGCTCGGCTTCCTTGGCCAGGAAGCTCAGCGGCACGAACAACGGGAAGTAGCAGTTCTCGTGGCCGGTTTCCTTGATGCGGCGGTCGAGGTCGGCCTGGATCTGTTCCCAGATGCCCCAGCCCCACGGCTTGATGACCATGCAGCCGCGCACCGGGCTGATCTCGGCCAGGTCCGCGTCGCGCACCACCGCCTGATACCATTCCGCGAAATTGTCTGAGCGCGTGACGTTGAGCGCACGTTGCATTGGGCGATCCTTTGGAGCCGGGCCTTATAAAAGAGGCCCTTTCCTAGAGAGTCACGTCCGCCCTGTCCACCCGGTTTTAACGGCCCGCAACGATACCGGCGGGCCCGGCGGGCATGGCGATGTCCTTACCGTGATGCAGGGTCTTGCCGTCGAAGGTGAAGGGCTGCAGTTTCCGGTCGCGCATGCTCTGCACCAGCAAGGCGCGGCTATCGGCGCGCCAGGCGACGCCCTGGCCCCAGCCGCCCATCGGCGCCTCAGCGGCAAGCTTCAGTTTGCCATCCGTAATGCGCCAGACCTGGAGGCGGCCGTCCTTGTGATAGTTCGCATCGGTGGGGGCGGCATTCGAGCCGTTATTGACAGTGATGGCGACGTAATGGCCGTCCGGCGACATGCGCACGCCTTCGGGGGTCAGGCCGGCTTCCTCGGAGTCGACGACCTTGGGAGTTTCGCCGGTCAGGTCGATCAGTTTCAGGCTATCGACCGTCTTGCCGCCGCCGCCGATGCAGGCGGTCACCGCATAATGCTGGTCGCCGGCAATGCTGATTTCGTAGGGACGCAGGCCGGGCGACAGGGACTCCGGCAGGATGGTCACCTTGCCGTTGTCGACAGCCAGGATCGAGATCAGGTTGTCGCCGTCGCGGGTCAGCAGGGCGCGTTTGCCCTTGGCATAGAAAATCGGCATGGCCGGTGCGGATTGCGGGTTATCGAGGTCGATCTTATCAACGGCGGTGAGGCGGCCCTTGGCAAGGCTGAACACCGACACGGTGCCTTCGGCACGGTTGGCGATCAGCACCGTCCGGCCGTCCGGCGAAATGGCGATGCCGGACGCGCCGGCGCCGGCCTGGATGTGCTGGACGATTTTGGCCTTCTTGCCAGTCAGCGACACGACGGTGACCTTGTCGTCGGGTTCGATCTGCTTCGGATCGGCGGCGATGCGGCGGGCGGCCGAGACAATCGCGTATTGCCCATCCGGGGTGATGGCGACGCTGGCCGGCGGACCGATGACGCTGGTCGGCAGGTTCAGGGTCTGGACGACATGGGCCGTGCCCTTACTGAATTTCAGGATGCTGATGTTGTCCGGCGCCGGGTGGTCGGGCACGGTCTGGACGCCGTCGACCAGGATCTGCTTGCCGTCATTGGCGGAGATGACCGTCTGGGCGGCAACCGGAAAAGCGGCCAGCGACAGGCCGATGAGGCAATAAGCGATTTTTTTCATGTCTGTTCCCTGCGATTTTTCCCAGACAGTACCCTCCTTGCCTGGTCGCGGTCCAGCGCCTTGTCCCAACGCGAAACCGCCACCGTGGCGACGGCATTGCCGATCAGATTGGTGACGGCGCGGGCCTCATTGAGGAAGCGGTCGATGCCGAGCAGCAAGACGAGGCCGTGTGCGGGGATGACCGGGAACATGGTCACGGTAGCGGCCAGGGTGACAAAGCCGGCACCGGCCACACCCGCCGAACCTTTCGAGGTCAGGGTCAGCACGCCCAAAATAATCAACTGTTGAGCAACGCTGAGATGCGTATTGGTCGCCTGGGCGATGAACAGCGTCGCAAGCGTCAGATAGATGCAGGTGCCGTCGGCGTTGAAGGTATAGCCGGTCGGCACGACCAGGCCGACGACCGGCTTGGCGCAGCCCATGTCTTCCAGCTTCTGCATCAGGCGCGGCATGACCGCTTCGGTCGAACAGGTGCCGAGCACGACCAGGATTTCGCTGCCGATGTAGCGCAGGAAGGCGAAGAAGTTGACGCCCGACATCGTAGCGACGGTGCCGAGCCCGAGGAAGATGAAAGCCAGGGTGGTGATGTAGAGCGCGCCGAGCAGGTAACCGAGCGACCACAGGGTATCGAGGCCGTACTTGCCGATGGTGAAGGCGACACCCGCCCCAGCCCCCAATGGCGCCAGGCGCATGACGATGCCGACCACGGCAAACATCACCTGGGTGAACTGGCCGATGCCGTCGATGACCAGGGCGGCGGCGGCCTTGACGCGGCTCAGGGCGATGCCGGTCAGGACGGCGATCAGGATGACGCCAAGCATCTTGCCTTCGGAAAAGGCGCCGACAAAGGTGTCGGGAATGATGCCCAGGAAGAAGTCGGCGACGCTGGCCGGCGGCGGCACGGCGGGCAGGCCTTTTAGGGCGCCCGGATCGATGGACGCCGGATTGATGTTCATGCCGGCGCCGGGCTGCACGACGTTGGCGACGACCAGGCCGATCGCCAGCGCCAGGGTCGACATCACCTCGAAATAGACGACGGCTTTCAGGCCGATGCGGCCGACCTCTTTCAGGTGGCTCATGCGGGCAATGCCGACGGCGACCGTGCCGAAGACGATCGGCGCCAGCAGCATCTTGATCAGCTTGATAAAGCCATCGGCGATCGGTTTAAGTTGGGTGGCGATATCGGGATGGTAATAGCCGAGCAGGCCGCCGGCGATCATGCCGATCAGCACCTGGACGTAGACCTGGCCGAAAATCTTCACCCCCTGCCCCTCTCAGCTTAAGCCACGAAGGTCTTGGGCGCGATCTCGCCGGTCAGGGTCCGCATCACGGCGTAGAGTTCGGCCTTTTCCTCGAAGCCGATGCCGGGGGCATCCGGCAGGCGGACATAGCCGTCCTCGACGGCGATGCCGTCGGCGAAGCCGCCGAACGGCTTGAAGACATCTGGGTAAGACTCATTTCCCCCTAGATGCAAACCGGCGGCGATGTTCAGCGACATCTGGTGGCCGCCGTGCGGCACCACGCGGCGGGTCGACCAGCCGTTTTCCTTGAGCACTTCGAGTGTGCGCAAATATTCGACCAGACCGTAGGACAGGGCGCAGTCGAACTGCAGGAAATCGCGCTCCGGGTTCATGCCGCCGAAGCGCAGCAGGTTGCGCGCGTCCTGGTGCGAAAACAGGTTCTCGCCGGTAGCCATGGGGCCGCCATAGTGTTTCGACAGTTCGGCCTGCAGGCCATAGTCGAGCGGGTCACCGGCCTCTTCGTACCAGAACAGGTTATAGGGCTTCAGCGCCTTGCCGTAGGCAATGGCGGTGTCGAGATCGAAACGGCCATTGGCGTCGACGGCGAGGTTCTGGCCGTCGCCGACGATCTTCAGGACCGCCTCGACGCGGCGCAGGTCTTCGTCCAGGCCGTTGCCGATCTTCATCTTGACCACACGATAGCCGCGGTCGCGATAGCTCTGCATCTCGGCCTGTAGCTGGGCGTCGTCCTTGCCGGGATAGTAGTAACCGCCCGCCGCGTAGACCCAAACCTTGTCATCGGGCTTACCCTGGCCGTAGCGTTCAGCCAGCAGGCGATAGAGCGGCAGCTCAGCGATCTTGGCGACCGCGTCCCAAACCGCCATGTCGATGGTGCCAACGGCCACCGAACGTTCGCCGTGGCCGCCCGGCTTTTCATTGCGCATCAGGGTGTCCCAGATGGCGGACGGATCGAAATTGCCGTGGTCGGCGCTGATCAGGCTGTCCGGGTCGGCTTCCAGCAAACGTGGCAGGAAACGCTCGCGCATCAGGGCGCCCTGGCCATAGCGGCCGTTGGAATTGAAGCCGTAGCCGATGACCGGCCGGCCGTCGCGGATCACGTCGGTGACCACGGCGACCACCGAGCAGGTCATCTTGGAAAAATCGATATAGGCGTTGGCGATCGGCGAAGCGATGGACACCGTCTTTTCGCGGATGTCGAGAATGCGCACGTATAGGGTCTCCCAGACTGTCGGTCTAGCTAGCGCCGCGCGGCTCCGGCCCGCCAATGCCTTTGCCGCACGCAACGATGTGCGTTCGGCATAAGCCCGCAAAAAGCAGTTGTTTTATTGGGCGTTTTAGGGCGCCGCCCTTGTCAGCCGCGATGATATCACCGATAAACCGGGGATGGAACTCAACTGGCTGGAAGACTTCATCGCCTTGGCCGAGACGCGCAATTTCTCGCGCGCCGCCGAGCTGCGCAACATCACCCAGCCGGCCTTCAGCCGCCGGGTGCGGGCGCTGGAGGACTGGGTCGGCACGCCTCTGTTCGAGCGCGGCGCCAGCGGAGTCGACCTAACGCCGGCGGGCAAGCAGTTCCGCCACGGCGCCGAGGATTTAGTGCGGCGGATTCTGCACCTGCGCCATGAAACGCGCGAGGCCGGCGGCCAGGAAGCGGCGACTTTGCGGTTTGCCGCCACGCATGCCTTGTCGTTCACCTTCTTTCCGGATTGGATCCGCAATGCCGGCGGCCTGGCCGGGCCGGTGCGGCTGGTATCGGACAGCATGCAGGCATGTGAGGACCTGTTATTGCATGGCCAGGCGCAGTTCGTGCTGTGCCATGTCCACGCAACGGCGCCCAACCGGTTTCCGCCGGACCAGTTCCGGTCGCGCGTGGTCGGCGGCGATGCGCTGGTGCCGCTGGTGGCGCCAGATGAAAACGGCGAGCCAAAGTGGCGGTTATCGGTGGGTGCCGCCGACCTGCCCTACCTGGCCTATAGCGCCGAATCCGGCCTGGGGCGCATCGTGCAGGCGCATCGCTTCGGCGACCGGGCGACGGGATTGCGGCCGGTGTTTTCGGCGCACCTAGCGGCGTCGCTGCTCGGCATGGCGCGCGACGGCTGGGGGATCGCCTGGCTGCCGCGCACCCTGGCCGAACGCGAGCTGGCCGACGGCCGGCTGCTGCGAGCCGGGGACAACGAATGGGACGTGCCGGTGGAAATCCGCCTGTTCCGGCCTGCCGCCCGGCAAAGCCCGGCGGCCGAAGCGTTCTGGAGACGGACCGATCCAGGGGAATAGGTCCTTATTCGCGACTTGCATGGCCATATGCGGTTTCGGCATTGGCCAAATCCGCCCCTCTCCCGTGAGGATGGCGATCGGGAACCTCCTTCCCGCTGATGCACACGGGCGCGGGGACGCGCGGCCATTTCTCCCCCGGCTTTTTTGGCCAAACCGTGTAGCTTGGCCGCTGCCGGAATCTATCCTTGGTCTAGGTTCCGGCGGCGGCTCTTTCCCCTCCGCGGTTTTGCGGTTGCCGGTGCGGCGAAGATACGATATCAAAATCGGAAAACAGAAATGCCGGAGGCCTTTGTGCCCTTCGGATCGACGGCGGCAGGGCCGAATTCCCAGGTAAGGTAATGACAATGCAGCGCTTCTCCCCGGTTCGTTTCCGCTATAAAATGACAGCGCTATCATGCGCTGCAATGGTAGCGCTATCAGGCCCAGCCGGCGCAAAACCGGCGGCCAAGCCCACCGCCACGCTGATTCCACAGCTGGTCGAAAAGAACGGCAAGCATGCCCTGATGGTCGACGGCGCGCCGTTCCTGATCCTGGGCGGACAGGCCAACAATTCGAGCAATTATCCGGCCGTCCTGCCCAAGGTATGGCCGGCGATCGCCGACATGCACGCCAACACCCTGGTCATGCCGGTGGCGTGGGAGCAGATCGAACCGACCGAGGGCCATTTCGATTTCAGCTTTGTCGACACGCTGGTCAAGCAGGCGCGCGAACATAATGTGCGGCTGGACATCCTGTGGTTCGGCACGTGGAAGAACACCGGCCCGAACTATGCTCCGGCCTGGGTCAAGCTCGACAACAAGCGCTTTCCGCGTCTGACTAACAAGGACGGCTCGACCTCCTATGCGCTGTCGCCGCTCTATGACACGACGCGCGACGCCGATACCAAGGCCTATGTCGAACTGGTCAAGCATATCAAGGCGATTGACAGCGACAAGCACACGGTGATCATCCTCCAGGTCGAGAACGAGACCGGCGTCTACGGCGCGGCCCGCGACTATTCGCCCAAAGCCGACGCGCTGATGAACCAGCCGGTGCCGGTGGCGCTGATCCAGAAGATGGGCAGCCGGGCGTTGAAGCCTTCCGGCAATTGGCACGAAGTGTTCGGCGACGATGCCGACGAATATTTCCATGCCTGGTCGATCGCCACCTATTGTGACCATATCGCTGCGGCCGGCAAGGCGGTCTATCCGCTGCCGACCTATATGAACGACGCGCTCAAGGACCCGCTCAATCCGAAGCAGGCGGCGGGCAGCTATGCGTCGGGCGGGCCGACCTATAATGTGCTGGATATCTACAAGGTCGCGGCGCCGCATATCGATCTGCTGGCGCCGGACTTGTATTCGCCAGGGTCAGATTCGTACGAAGCGACGCTTGGCTTCTATGCCCGGCCGGACAACGCGCTGTTCGTCGCCGAAAGCGGCAACAAGCCGGTCTATGCCCGCTATATCTTCACGACGCTGGGGCGCGGCGGCATCGGCTTCGATCCGTTCGGCTTCGACTATACCGGCTATTCCAATTACCCGCTCGGCAACAAGCGCACCAACGAAGAAATGGTCGCGCCGTTCGCCAATGTCTACGGGCTGTTTGCCCCGATGGCGCGGGAGTGGGCCAAGCTCAGCTATGAGAGCCAGGTGTGGGGCGTGTCCGAGCCGGACGACCATGCGGCGCAGGATTTAAATCTTGGTTCGAAATGGAGCGCCAAGGTCACCTATCGGCAATGGCAGTTCGGCATGCCGGAATGGGACCCGGAGCACAAGAACGGCTATCCGGAAGGCTCGGAAATCCCCGGTGGCGGGGTGGTGGTGGCCAAGCTGTCCGACGACGAGTTCCTGGTCGGCGGCGTGCACGCGCGAATCTCGTTCGGCGCCGGACCAGCTCAGGCTAACAAGGGTTTCGTGCTGGACCGCGTCGAGGAAGGCCACTTCGAAGACGGCAAGTGGGTCTTCGAACGGGTATGGAACGGCGACGAAACGGACTATGGCCTCAACTTCACCGACAAGCCGGTGCTGCTGAAGGTAAAGCTGGGCGTCTACGAAAAATAGCCGGAGTTACCGGCGCAAAAAAAAAATGACAGGGAAAAGCAACATGACACGCAACATTTTGGCGGCTCGTATCCTGGCCTCGGCGTCCCTTCTGGCCCTGATGGCGAGCCCAGCCCTGGCCGGTACGTTCGAAAAGACCGCCATCGGCGTCATCGTCCGGCCCGACACCGGCTCGGCCAAGGAAATCCGGCTCGAGGTCATGACGCCGTCGATCATCCATGTGCTGGCGGTCGATGACCCGAAGCGTGAGCAGATGCCGTCGCTGATGACTGTGGCGACGCCGCAGCCGGGCGACTTCACCATCACCGCCGACAAGGGCAAGACTCAGACCGTTACGCTGAGAGCCGGCAAGGCGTCGGCCGAGGTTGACCTGCACACCGGTCTTGTCACCTTCTTCAACGCCAAGGGCGAAGCGGTCCTCGACGAAAAGAAGGCCGCCATCACGCCGGTGACCATCGAGGGCCGACCTTACGTCGCCACCAGCGCCCAGTTCAATCCCGGCACCAGCGAAGCTTTCTACGGCCTGGGCCAGCACCAGAACGGCCAGATGAACTATAATGGCGAGGACGTCCTGCTGTCGCAGCACAATATGGACGTGGCCGTGCCGTTCGTGGTGTCGGACAAAAACTACGGCTTGCTGTGGGACAACGACTCGATCACCCGCTTCGGCGACCCCAAGCCCTATGCCTGGCTGAGCCGCGACCTGAAGCTGACCGGCGACAAGGGCCAGCCCGGCCTGACGGCCCGTTACTATGTCGACGGCAAGCTGGTCCTGACCCGGCAGGAAAGCGACATCAAGTACCAATACCTGAAGGACGTCGCGGAAAACTGGCCCAAGGAAGTGCCCACCCAGGGCAAGGTCAAGGTGGTGTGGGACGGCGAGCTGACGTCCGACGTCAGCGGCGTGCACAAGATGCAGCTTTACGTTTCGGACTACGGCGACCTGACGCTCGACGGCAAGAAGATCCTGAGCGTGTGGCGGCAGAACTGGAACCCGTGGTACCACAATTTCGAGCAGAGCTTCACCAAGGGCAAGCCGGTCAAGCTGCACCTGGAATGGAAACCGTCGGGCGGCATGATCGCCATGACGCACAACAATCCCCTGCCCGCCGCCGACCGGCATTCGCTGACCCTGTCTTCGGAAGCCGGCACCGGCCTGAACTATTACTTCATCGCTTCTGACAGCATCGACGGCGTGATTGGCGGTTACCGGACGCTGACCGGCGCGGCGCCGTTGATGCCAAAGTGGGCGTACGGCTTCTGGCAGTCGCGGCAACGTTATGAGACGCAGGACCAGTTGCTCGGTGTGCTCAAGACCTATCGCGACAAAAAGTGGCCGATCGACAACATGGTGCAGGACTGGTTCTACTGGCCGGAAGACCAGTGGGGCAGCCACGATTTCGACTCGAAGCGCTTCCCCGATCCGAAGGGCATGGTCGACGCCGTCCACGCCCAGCACGCCCACATCATGATCTCGATCTGGGGCAAGTTCTACACCAACACCGCCAATTACAAGGAACTCGACGGCAAGGGCTATATGTGGACCCAGAACGTCAAGAACGGCACCAAGGACTGGGTCGGGCCGGGCTATCTCAACTCGCACTACGATCCGTATGCCCAGGAAGCACGCGACATCTATTACCGCCAGCTGCACGACAAGCTGGTGGTTAAGGGGTTTGATGCCTGGTGGATGGACAATACCGAGCCGGACGTCCATTCCAACGAGCGGCCGGACGATTTCGCCAAGCTGATCACGCCGACGCCGATGGGGCCGGGCGCCATCGTGCATAACCCCTACGCGCTGATGAACACCACGGCCATGTATGATGGCTTAAAGCGCGACCAGCCGGACACGCGGCAATTCATCCTGACCCGGTCGGGCTTCGCCGGCATCCAGCGCAACGCGGCGGCGGTGTGGAGCGGCGACACGGCGGCGCGCTGGAACAACCTCTATGACCAGATTTCCGCCGGCGTGAACTTCTCGATGTCGGGCATTCCCAACTGGACGCACGATATCGGCGGCTATGCCCAGGAGACGCGCTACCAAGGCGGTAATCCGGCGGGCGCCTCGCAGGAAAACCGTACGCTCGGCAATGGTGTCAAACCGGAAGACCTGAAGGAATGGCAAGAGCTGAACCTGCGCTGGTTCCAATTCGGCGCCTTCTCGCCGCTGTTCCGCAGCCACGGCGAAGTGGTCAAGCGCGAGATCTACGAGATCGCGCCGGAAGGTTCCGACATGCGCGACTCGATGGTGTGGTTCGACAAGCTGCGCTACCGCCTGATGCCGTACATCTACGCCACGGCGTCGGACACCTACTTCAACTCGGGCACGATCATGCGCGGTCTGCCGATGGATTTCGAAAGCGATCCGGCGGTCAAGACCATCGCCGACGAATATATGTTCGGCAAGGCCTTCCTGGTGGCGCCAGTCTATGAATATGGCGCGCGGTCGCGGCCGGTCTATCTGCCGAAGGGCGCGGACTGGTACGATTTCTACAGTGGTCAACGATTGACGGGCGGCCAGACGATCACCGCCGCCGCGCCGGTGACGCAGATGCCATTGTACGTGCGGGCGGGTTCGATCGTGCCGACCGGACCGGTGACGCAATATGTCGACGAAAAGCCCGACGCGCCGCTGACCCTGATCGTTTACACGGGTGCTGACGGCGTATTCAGTCTCTATGAGGACGACGGCGTCAGCAACGGCTATGCGCGCGGCGAATTCAGCCGTATCCCGCTAAGCTATGACGACAAGACCGGCACCTTGACCATTGGCACGCGCACTGGCGGTTTCAAGGGCATGGTCGAGAAACGCGTCTTTAGAGTGCGCTTCATTGCGTCGGGCCAGTCGACAGCTGTCGCGCCGGAGGACTTCAGTACCGAAGTCGCCTATACCGGCGCGGCGGTGAGGATCAAACGGTAGGCATTGATACGTAACGGAAATTAGCGGCTTGTAGGAATGTAGCAACATTTCCGACTCGCGCTAATTTTCAGAACCTGCTGAAATAATTTGATTTTTAGGCTTTAAATTTTTCAAATTTCGCTTATCCCATTGAGACAAGGCGCCCAAAAAAAGCGCCACTGTCAAGCTGGGAGGCTTACAAAAATGGACAGCAAGGTCTTTCTCGACCGGCGCGGCACCTGGGCGTTCGCGCTGGGCTGCGCCATGGTGACCGTCGGCGTGCTGCTGCACCTGCCGATGTTCTGGATGGGCCGGTCGATGGGCTTCCGCCTGGCCGGCATGCCGATGGACAACGGCATGCTGTTCGGCATGTTCCTAATTGTCGCCGGCATTGCCGTGGCCGCCTACGGACTCCTGCCCAAGGGTGTCGATCAGCAGGTCCAGACCGCCTCGCGCATCGTGGTCGCCGCGCCCGAAGACGCCAAGCTGCATTTCGCTCACTGGGGTCTCATGGCGGTCCTGGTGGTGGCACTGATCATCGACGTCATGAAGCCGGCCGCGCTTGGGTTCGTCATGCCCGGCCTGGTCAAGGAATATGGCGTCGCCAAGAAGGTCGCCGCTCTCGTGCCATTCTTCGCCTTGGTCGGCACCGTGACCGGCTCTGTGCTGTGGGGCATTATCGCCGATATCTACGGCCGGAAAGCCTCCATCCTGCTGTCCGCCGTGGTGTTTGTCGGTACGTCGATCTGCGGCGCCATGCCGTCTTTGGTGTGGAACGAGGTCATGTGCTTCCTGATGGGCGCAGGCGCCGGTGGCATGCTGCCGGTGACCTACGCTTTGCTAGCCGAAACCATGCCGTCGAAACATCGCGGCTGGGCGCTGGTTCTAGTCGGGGGACTCGGCGCGGTTGGCGGCTATTTCGCCGCCAGCGGCTTTTCCGCGCTGCTGGTGCCAACCTATAGCTGGCGCATCATGTGGCTGCTCAATCTGCCGACCGGGCTGCTTCTTGTCTTCATGGGCGGTTTGATCCCGGAGTCGGCCAAGTTCCTTCTGTCTCGAGGCCGCCGCGACGAGGCGCACAAGGTGATGGCGCGCTTCGGCACAGTCAGCCATACCCGAGCCGAGGGCGAAGAGGATACGGACGACACCTTCGCTCACCACCACAAAAAGCCTGGTGAAACTGAACCGAAACTGTGGACGCCCGGCCTGATCGGCAAGACAGCGGCTTTGAGCATCGCCGCCATCGCCTGGGGCCTGATCAATTTCGGCCTGTTGCTGTGGCTGCCGGGCGCCCTGGTCGAACAGGGCTACAGCATGGGCGTGTCGTCGAAACTGCTGGCCCAGTCCGCGCTCATCGCCTTCCCGACGGTCTTCCTCTGCGCCTTCATGTACAGCCGCTGGAGCACCAAATGGTCCTTGGCCACGATGATCGCCGTGACGCTTGGCGGCCTATTGTGGGTGCTGT
The DNA here is from genome assembly GCA_964445605.1 of uncultured Caulobacteraceae bacterium. Classification (GTDB taxonomy): domain Bacteria; phylum Pseudomonadota; class Alphaproteobacteria; order Caulobacterales; family Caulobacteraceae; genus Asticcacaulis. Next base: position 14,014 of record CAYULN010000298.1, read on the forward strand.
TACTGGAAGGTCATGCGGGTGGCAGCCCGGTTCTACCGGTTGCCATGCTGATCATCGGTAGCAATGGTATTCTGGCCATTCTTCTGCCCTACACCTCGGAAAGCTATCCGCTGAAGGTGCGCGGCCGCGCCACGGGGTGGGTCGCCGCCTGTTCCAAGATCGGCGGCGTGCTGGCCCAAGCCCTGAGCATCACCGCCCTGGTCCCGCCGCTGGGCGTTGCGGCCTTCATGATCATCGCGCCCATGCTTGTCACCCTCGGCCTGTTCATCAAGTTCGGCACGGAAACACGTGGGCT
>CAYULN010000299.1:0-6129 GCA_964445605.1 uncultured Caulobacteraceae bacterium
GCCCCAGAGCCCGCTGCAACGCCTGCCGAAACGATAGCCGAAGCGCCGGTTGTGAAGAAGACGGCGAAAAAGCCCGCCGATACGCCTTTGATCGATCCGGTGACCGAAGCTCCGATCATCCCGTCCATCGCGGAATCCACCGCCGAGACCTCATCGGAAGACCTGCTGCCGGCGTCGCGCAAGTCGAGCATTCCGCCGCTGGCACCCATCCCGCGCCGCCCGGAGCCGAAGAGCACCAAGCCGACCAAGAAGCGCTAAGGTCTATTCGGCTTTGACCGGCCGGAACTCGGCATAGACCGGCCGGTGGTCCGAACCGTCGTCCGGGCCGATCTCGCGCTTTGAGATGTTCAGGTCGGAGCTGGCCAGCATATTGTCGATATTGACCCGCATCAGGCCGGGCAATCCGGCTTCCCACGTGCCGATGAAGGCCGGCGCCGCGTGCAGGTCGAGACTCTGGTCGAACTCGTTCAATAGCGCGCCCGACGGTGTCGTGTTGAAATCGCCGACAATGATGACGCGCGACGGCGGCACAGGTTGCAGGGCGCTGGCCAGACGATCGAACTGATCGGCCTGGCTTTCGTCATGCGTGAACGGCCATGGCCGCGTCAGGTGCGCCAGGGCGAAATGCAGCGGCCCCTGCGGCGTCGTCACGGTCAGGCTGATCAGGCCCAGGCTGTTCTTGCGCCAGCCGATGTCCGACACCGGGTAGCGCGAGGCGATGACCATGTCGGCATTGGCCTCGATATACGGATAGCGGTTGGCCAGCTCATTATAGAAGGCGTGCTGTTCGCGGGCGCTGACCTCGACGAAGGCGACGATGTCCGGCTTCTTGGCGTCCAGCCAGTCCAGCACCCGCTGCGGCCGCGGGTTGCGCATGAACAGGTTGCCGAACATCACCTTGACCGGCACGGCCTGCGGGTCGGCCTTGCCTTGCGACGGAAAGGCCTGCGGCACCATCGCCACGACCAGCAGTATGACGCCGAGCAGGCTCAACAAGGTGGCGCGCGGCTGACGCAGCACCAGCAGCAGCGCCGTCAGCAGGACTGCGCCGGCCAGGATGGGCAGGGTGAAGATATCGATCAGGTAGGGCAGGGGCAGGCGCATATTGGCGATGCACACCACGCCGAGCACAGCCACACGCAGGCCGAGCGCCGTACATACGCCGGAAAAGAACGCCTTGACGCTCATGATAGGCAGGCCCCCAACGCCTGTTGACAAGTCCGGCCATCGCGGCCTTTAGTCTAACCGGGTTTCAAGAATAAATTCTCTGATCCTGGGGGGCAAGGCCAATGTTCGCCAAAACGCACGACGATATCCGGAAAATTTACGAATCGCTCGACACGGTGAAGCGTTTGTCGGACCGCATCATCGGCATCGGCCCGATCAACATCATCGGGCTGGACGGTATCCTGGCCTGGTTTCCGGGCGTCGACATCGTTTATTCGGTGCTGGCGGGCCTGTTTATCCTCTTTCAGGGGTTTCGGGCGCGCTGCGATTTCGTCACGCTGGTGGCGGCGGCTTTGGTTGTCGCCATGGACAGCGGCATCAGTGCTTTCGACGGCATCATTCCGGTCATTCCGGCGGGCAGCATCGCCGATACCCTGTTCCAGGGGCACCTCTATGCCGCCCATATGATCCAGAAGGACATCGACAAGACCATGTACATGCCCGGCCGCGCCTCGGAGGCGCATGGCTCCGGCGAACACCAGGCCAATGTCGAAGCCATGCGGGCTACCAAGGGCAAGAAGCGCATCGTTTATCTTGGCTGATCATGCACGCCGCGCGTGCGGATTGAGCCAATACCTACCGAAATAATCCCCGCCACCCATCGCCGGGCCTAGCCTTTCGGGATCGATCCTGATCCATCCCGAAAGGCCGCAAAGTGAGCGATGATGCCACCCCCCGTCTGGACCTGCCGTTGTTGCAGGGCGGCCAGGCACAGAAACACCTGACAATGAACGCCGCCCTGATGCGGCTGGAAAGCCTGGTCCAGGCCAAGGCTTCAAGCCGCACCACCGCGGCCCAGCCGTCGAGTCCGGTCAACGGCGACACCTATATCCTGCCGGCGAGCCCGACCGGCACGGTCTGGAGCGGTCTGGCGGCGGGCAGCTTTGTCCGCTTCGACAGCGGCGCCTGGGAAGTCATCCCGTTTCCGGCCGGCGCCGTTGTTTACGTCGCCGATGGCAACCGCTTTGTCGTGCGCACCGAAACCGGCTGGGCCGCGTTCGAAGACGCATTGAAAGCTTTTGCCGACGTCAACCAGTTCGGCATTGGCACCGGGGCCGACAGCACCAATGTCCTGGCCGTCAAAGGCCCGGCGGCCCTGCTGACCGCCAAATACGCCGCCGACGGCGGCAGCGGCGACCTGAGCCTGGCGCTCAACAAGGAAGGCGACTCCGACACGGCGCAAATTCTGTTTCAAAAGGCCTTTTCGTCGCGCGCCATTCTCGGCCTGCTCGGCGACAACGACCTCACCGTCAAGATGTCGACAGACGGCACCACCTTCGTCACCGCCCTGACCGTCAAGCCGACCGGCGCCGTGCAGGTCCCGGCGGGGGCGATCATCGACAGCAGCGGCCGGGCGGTATTGCGCGCCTACACGGTGTCCGCCTTGCCGGGTAGCGGTATCGCCGCTGGCACGCTCGCCTATGCCAGCAATGGCCGCATGTTCAACGGCGCCGGCGCGCTCGAGGGCGCGAGCGCCGGCAGCGGCGGTATCGTCTGCTGGAACGGCTCTGCCTGGAAAGTCGCCGGCACCAACCAGACGGTGGCGGCATGACCGACATCCTTTCCACCATCGCCGGTTCCGGCGCCCTGGGCGGCCTGTTCGGCGCGCTCGGCTCCGGTCTCGGCCGCATCATCGGCCTCTACGAGATGCGCGAAAAACGCCAGGATCGCACGCTCGAAATGGTCCACGAAAAGGACGGCTGGGCCCACGAGCTCGACCTGCAAACCCTCCAGGCCAAGGCGCAGGCCCAAGCCACCGACCGCGATCTCAGCCTCGGCGCCCAGGCGCTCGACAAGGCCGGCGTCGACGGCCGTTGGCAGGGGCTGAATGCCTCCGTCGAGGCCGATGCCAAACTAGCGGGCGGCTATGCCTGGGTCGAGGCGGTGCGCGCCCTGGTCCGGCCCGCCCTGACCGTCGTCATCTGGCTGGTCTTCACCGTCCTGTTCTTTGCCGCCCTGGCCGCGAAACTGCCCGGCACGACCGGCCAGGAGGTGATCGTCACCTTCGTCAACGCCGTCACTTTCGCCGCCTCGACCGCCCTGGCCTGGTGGTTCGGCGATCGCGGCCCGCAGAGCTTCAAATCCAAATAAGGGAACAGCACATGAGCAACCAAACCCTGACCATCATGGACGGCCTGAGCAAGCGCCTGGTCGACAACGGCGACGGCACCTTTTCGGAGCAAGTCTCCGCCGTCACACCCGGCGGTTTCAAGGCGATCAGCGTCAGCTTCACGCGCCCGGCCGACACCACGGCCTATGCGCAGTACGACCTCATCGGCCCGTCGACCACGGCGGCGTCGGCCGGGGTGACGCTGGCCAATGCCGTGCGGGCGGCCGGCGAAGCGTTCCGCGTTGAAAAAGCCTCGCTGCGTTGTTCGGACCCGCTGATTAAGGGCAAGCAGATCCGCATCCACCTGTGGCGCACGGCGCCGGCCCTGAGCGTCGGCGACAACGGCGTCTTCAACGCCTCCGACGCCGGCACCTTGGCCGTGGCTGATATCGCCGGTTATCTCGGCGCCATCGTCGTCTCGCTCGACCGGGCGGGGACGGCCGGCCGCAAGGGCAACGGCACGCCGGTCGATGGGACGGCGATCTATATCGAACCCTCGACCGGCGTCGACGCCTTCCTGACCTTTGAAGTTCGCACCTCCGGCGGCTTTACGCCGGTATCGGCCGCCAGCTTCGTCACGTCGCTCTACGGGAGCTGGGCATGAGTTTTCCGTCCCGGCTGACACCCGTCCTCGGGGCAAGACGGTTCTTTGTTCCGGGCCTGCCGAAATGGTCGGCCGCCGTCAATGCCGCCCGCGCCGGACAGCGTAATGCGCGCCTCCTGTGCCTCGGTGACAGCACGACCTTCGGACAGGGTGCCTTGTCGACCGCGATTACCGGCAATGACAAATCCGCCAGTTGGCCGACTGTTCTGGCCGCGAAGAGCTTCGGCGGTGTGCCGGGACGCTGGGACAACACGATCGGCACCGGCAATATTACCGCCAGCACCTATGGCAGTTTCGACAACCGTCTGACCATGGGTTCGGGCGTGGGGCAGGGCGGTGCCGGTTCGGAAAGCCTCGGCGGCACACCCTTCGCCCGGACCTCCGCTGGCAATTTCTTCGTCTGGACGCCGGGCGTTCCCGTCGACACATTCGAAATCTATTACTGCCAGCAATCCGGCGGCGGCATCTTCAGCTTTGCCGTCGACGGTGGTGCCGCCACGCAGGTCAATACGAACGGCTCGACGGCCGTCCTCAAAACGACGGTGAGCGTCGCGCGCGGCAACCACAGTCTGAGCCTGGACCATGTGTCCGGCGCGAAGTCGTTTGTCTATTCGGTTATCGCCTATGACTCGGCGCAAAAGAGCGTCCAGGTGCTGAATGCCGGCTGGCCCGGGGTGAAGGCGACCGACTATGCGGTCTCCGCTTCGCCGTTTTCGCCGCTGAATGTCTTTGACGATTACGCCCCGGACCTGACCGTTCTGGATCTCGGCATCAACGACTGGAACCAGGCGACGCCGACGACGCAAACCGCCTACAAGGCGGCGATGCAGGCACTCATAAGCGCCGCCAAGGCGGTGGGAAGCGATGTGCTGCTGGTCGTGCCGGTGCCCTCGGGCACCACCAGCGGCACCGCCAACCAGGCTTCCTTCCAGACCTACATCTACGACCTGGCCGCCAGCAACGGCCTGCCGGTCGTCGACATGATCGCCCGCTGGGGCAGCTGGGCGTCGGCGAATTCCGCCGGCCTGATGCGCGACACCCTGCACCCGAACAGCACAGGCTACGCCGACAAGGCCGCCGCCATCGCAGCCGCGATTATCCGATAGAAATAAGGGGAATGGCGTTTTCCCCGACGCGTCGGCGTCGGGGAAAACCTGGTGCCGTATGGCAGGATTGAACTGCCGACCTCAGCCTTACCAAGGATGCGCTCTACCACTGAGCTAATACGGCCGATCGCGAATGCGCGTCGAGGGCAGGGGCTATAGCCAAACTTTTCGCCGAGACAAAGCGAAAAATCGCCGCCCTTGCATTTAATCGCCGCTTTTCTTAAGCCTTCGCCTCATGAGTAAGGACGAGACCCCACCCCGTTCGCATCGCGCCACCACGCCGGGCCACCGCGAATCCCGCGCCGAGGCGTTGGAGCGCGCCCTGCGCGACAACCTGCGCCGGCGCAAGGCGGCCGTGACGGAAACCAAGGAAGAGCCTCCGACGAACGCTGAGACTACACGAAAAAACGATGACTGATTCACCACTGAGGTGTTGCAAGCGTTACATTGTCATGTAGAACCGCTTCTCTTGCCGTTTCCCTGAGGGCGGCGCCGGTTTTATTCCCAATACGGACGCATTTATGGATCGCATTGCCATCGAGGGCGGCAGCCCTCTGTTCGGAGACATTCCCATTTCGGGGGCGAAGAACTCGGCCATCAAGCTGATGGCGGCGTCGCTCCTGACCTCCGAGCCGGTGCGATTGACCAATATGCCGCGCCTGGCCGATACGCGGCTGCTCGGCAAGCTTTTGCAGCGCTTCGGCACCCAGATCACCGAATTCGCCGACCGCGACGGCCAGCAGACCGTGCTGCACACGCCGGAAATCACCTCGGCTTTCGCGCCTTACGACCTGGTCCGCCAGATGCGTGCCTCGTTTAACGTGCTGGGTCCGCTGGTGGCGCGCACCGGCCATGCCAAGGTGTCGATGCCCGGCGGCTGCACCATCGGCGCCCGGCCGGTCGACCTGCACCTGAAGGCGCTCGAAGCGCTCGGCGCCCATATCGATATGAATGAGGGCTATGTCTTCGCCCAGGCGCCGCGCGGCCAGAAAGGCGCGCGTATCACCTTTCCGTTCGTCAGCGTCGGCGCCACCGAACACGCCCTGATGGCGGCGGTCCTGGCTCATGGCGAGACCGTCATG
>CAYULN010000300.1:0-14901 GCA_964445605.1 uncultured Caulobacteraceae bacterium
TCCAGCCGTCCGACCGAAACAAGGCGCCGTACGCGCCGCCTAGGCTGTATTCAAGCCGTTGCCGGTGAGGGACTATTATTGGCGGCAAAGGTCCGCGCGAATTCGGCAAGGCTCGCCCGCGTTTCCGGCGGCGCATACTGAACGGCGCGATTGAATGAAAGGATCGCCTCGGCCTTCAGGCCCAATCCGTCCTGAACCAACCCGGCATTGTGCGCATAGATCACATCGCCCGGACACAACTTGGCCGCTCTCAGCAGGGCTTCGCCGCCGCGTTCCGGCTGGCCGGCATGACGGAGGAGAAAGCCGCCGAAATATTGAACGGCGGAATCATCCGGATGTTCGGCGAGAACCTGTGCCGCGCGGGCGCAGTCGCCCGGGTCGCGGCGATCCGCCGCCGCACGGAGCCAGGTGTCCAGCGCCATGCGCCGGTAGACGCGCGGATCGTTTCGATCCAGCACATCGGCGGCCAGCGCCTTGGCTTCCTGAGTCCGGTCGCAATAGAGAAGCGCCCGCGCCCGGATGACGTCCCGATCCGGAGAATTGCCGGGCGTGGCGTCGAGCATGGCCAGGCAGGGCGCATTGCGGTCTTCCGCCAGTAGTGCCGCCCTTTCAATGGTGTCGTCCACATCATTGGTCAGGTAGGCGCGCCAGAATTCACGGAAGGTCAGGGCGCCCTGATAGCGGAGGCGGTAACGGGTGTCGGGCTTCACCCAGTTCAGTCCGAAAGCGCGCGCCACCGACGGATGGATAGGCACCTGATGAAGATCAAAGGCGTCCCCGAACAGCCAGCGGCTCAACATGCCTTCGACCGCGCCCGTGGCTCCGCCGACCGCGGCTATGGCAAATTCGCAGGCGGCCTTGGCGGCGGGATACATGACCGGCGCATAAGGATGATAGAAGCAATGGAAGGTCGGCGCGCTGCTCAGACGCTTTTCAACGCCTTCCCACAGGGCAATGTCGGCCCGGGTCTCCAAATCCCGGATCATGGCGCGGTTACGTTCCATGGTGCCGTGGAGATCGGTCAGCTTGGTGTAGTCGAGCGCTTCATATTCATCGATGACGGCGTCCATATCGCCGCCTTTTTCCATGAGCGCCTTGATCTGGTCGTCATTGATCGGAACATCGAACAGTTTCGGTCGGTCGTCCGGTTCGCCGCCGCGGCCGGCTTGCGAGAACGGCCACATGGCCATGGTATACATCACCGGGAAACGGAAACGTGGCGTGCCCGGCTTGACATAGGTGTCGATCGGGCAGCGTTCCGTCCGCTGCACCTGTTCGAGCAGCACGGTGCATTCGGTCAGTTGCTGTGCCTGGGTTTCGGTAAATTCATGATAGGAGGCCACCAGATGCACCGGAATATCGGTGCCCACGAGAAGCGACCGCAAGGCCGCCTGAATGGCTTCGCCCTGGCAATTGGAAAAAATGACGATGCTGTGGCCGCTTTGGCTCATGGAATGCCTTCCTTTGTACGGAGAAAGGACATTAGCATAGCCGCCGTCAGCGTCCAGCGCCATGGATTGCTTTGCATGGGAACTCTAAAGATTCGGGCAAGGCGCCACCTTGGAAAGCGACCGTTCTGCGGTAACGGTTAGCCTTTCCTTTAAGGATTATGTGCTAGAAAAAGCCCAACGATAAACAGGCAATCGGGGTCCCAGGCGTGACGTACCGGCGTGTTCTGAGTACCCTGCGCGACGCGATATCGCGTATCAGTGATTTTCTCGAGGCCCGCGGCATCATGGCGCCGCGTGGCCTAACTCCGGCCGAGGAATATGCGGCCATCAGCCCGATCACGCGCAATTTCTGCCTGATCACCGGCTGCTATTACGGCCTGGTGATCGTCAACCGGTTCCGCACCGAAACGGGCATGGATCTGGCGATCATGCTGGGTCTGTCGGCGGCCAATGCCGCGGCGGCCTTCTATTTCTATTTCAGCTACCTGCGCGGGGCGCCCAAGCTTCATCGCCTCGACGTCGCCGGCTGGACCGTCAACGGCTTGCTGCTGGTCAATCCGATCGTCTACCAACTGTTGCATTATGAGCCGCAGCGCCTGGTTTATTTCGCCTTCCTGGGCCTAATCTACGCGGCCACCGGCGTGCGCCTACGCGTGGTCGTGCCGAGTTTCCTGGTCACGTTCGGCGCCCTGATCTTCTTCGTCTGGGCCCACCGGATAAAGGTTTCGCCCCATTCGGCCCTGGTCATCATGATGGTCGTTCCGGTCGTGGGGATGATTTCCTCGGTCGTGCGCAACGCCCTATTCCAGGCGATCCGCGCCCGCATCGACGCCGAACGCTTGCACAGCGAAGCCATGGCCCTGGCGCACTGCGACGCCCTGACCGGCCTGCCCAACCGGCGCAGCTTCTTCACCGAGATCGAGGCGCAGAAAGATCAGGTCTTCGACCTGGCGCTGATCGACCTCGACGGCTTCAAGCCGGTCAACGACATTTACGGCCATTCCGTCGGCGACCAGCTTCTGGTTGCCGTCAGTCTCCGGCTGCGCGAACAATGTGGCGCGGCGGGTTTCGCCGCGCGCATGGGCGGGGACGAATTCGCCGTCATCCTGCGCGGATCGCGCACCGAAGCCGAATTGCAGGCCTTCGGCACCGCCCTGTGCGACGCCTTGCGGGAATCCTACCTGCTGGGCAGCGTGGCCACCTCGATTTCGGCCTCGGTCGGCTTTGTGCGCAGCCAAGGCGAGGGTCTGACGGCATCGCAGTTGCTGGAGAGGGCGGACTATGCGCTCTATTTCGCCAAGCAGAACCTGCGTGGCGCGCCGATCATTTTCACGGCCGCCCACGACGCCGAAATGCGGGCGTTCAGCGTCGTCGACCAGATGCTGCGCGCCGCCGATCTCGACCGGGAACTGTCGATCGTCTTCCAGCCTCAGGTCGATGCCACCCGGAACCGTACGGTCAGCTTCGAGGCCCTGGCGCGCTGGACCAGTCCGAAACTGGGCGATGTGCGTCCGGACGTCTTCATCAAGGCGGCGGAACGGTCCGGGTTGATCACCCGTATTACGCTGATCCTGCTGGAGAAGGCCCTGAGGAGCGTCTCGGCCTGGCAAAACGACATGCGCGTGTCGTTCAACTTGTCGGCGCGCGACCTGCGCTCCGCCATCTCGATCGCCAATATCTGTGAGGCGGTGAAGCGTTCAGGTGTCGATCCGTGCCGCATCGAGTTCGAAATCACCGAAACCGCCATGCTGACCGATTTCGAGCAGGCCTGCGACGCCTTGCAGACACTGAAAAGCCTGGGCTGTCGGATCGCTGTCGACGATTTCGGTTCGGGCTATTCGAGCTTCAGCTATATCCACCGCCTGCCGGTCGACAAGATCAAGATCGACCGCAGTTTCGTCACGCAGCTGGTCAAGCACGGCTCGGCGCTCAAGATCATCCAGACCATCATCGACCTGTGCCGCAATCTTCGCCTCGACTGCGTCATCGAGGGCGTCGAGACGGAGCGCGAATTAACGCAACTGCTACAGGTGAAAGCGCGTTATATCCAGGGGTATCTGTTCGCACGGCCTATGCCGGCGGAACAGGTTGCCGGCTATCTGGCGGCCGAAGCGACGCGAGGCGAACTTCGCACGGCCATTTAGGGCTTCTGTTCACGCCTACACATTAAACGCATTTCCCATAACTTATCTTAGGCGAAGACGCCGGTGAGCCGTGACTTCCGGGGAAACCGTGACTTAAGGCGTGCCGTCGGCGATATGTTTGGCGGCGACCAGGCGGGCCTTGGCCTCACGTACTGGCGGTAGAAATGACAGCAGCGCCGCCGTGAAAAAGGCGGTGATCAGCAGGCAGATCAGCAGGAAAAAGTTGCGCGGCAGGAAAGCGGCAATCGCCAGCGACGCCAGCAGCGTGCTGATAATCGGCGACAGCGTGATCAATTCATCACGAAAGAATGCGGCGTTCTGGCTCGACATCATGAGCAAATCCTAAACCAACATGTTTAACAATATATGAGTGGCCGCATCAGGGATCGCCATGACTCCCCGACGTAAACATCAGTTTCAGATAAATGCGGCTCCGTGATTTTCTTACGTCATCTAATGGCGTTCGGTTCAGTCGCGTTGCTTTTGTCATACAAAACGCTTAAGCCTGTCGGGCCAGGGAAGGTTTCATCAGAAAGGCCGCCAAAAACATGCGTCGCTTGCTCGTCGTCCTCAGTCTACTGTTCGGCTTCCTGATGTCTGGGGCCCCTGCCCTGGCGGCGGCGGCGGCCAAACCCCTCTACCGCGATCCGGTCTATGACGGCGCCGCTGATGTGTCGTCGATCTACGACCGCGCCCGCCATGTCTGGACCATGTTCTACACCAACCGGCGGGCGACGCTGAAGCTGCCGGACCGCAAGGACGTCGCCTGGGTGCATGGCACGCCGATCGGCATGGCCACGTCGAAGGACGGCCTGAAATGGACCTACAAGGGCATGGCCAAGTTCCCCGCCGAATGCACCGGCGAGACCCTGTGGGCGCCGGAAATGTACTATGAAAACGGCACCTATCACATGTGGCTGACGGTCGTGCCGGGTATTTTCCATAGCTGGGGCGGCGGCGCCACCAGCAAGATCGTCCACCTGACCAGCCCCGACCTGACGACCTGGACATGCTCGGATACGTTGTCGACAGGCTCGGAGCGCATCATCGACCCGAGCGTCATCAAGTTGCCCAATGGAGGCTATCGCCTGTGGTACAAGGACGAACGGGCCGGATCGCGTATCTTCGCCGTCGACAGCCCGGACCTGAAGACCTGGACCAAGGTGCTCGACAAGCCGGTGATCGACACCAATGCCGAAGGACCGAAAGTGTTCTTCTTCAAAGGCTATTACTGGCTGATCGCCGACAAGTGGGACGGCCTGCTGGTGCTACGGTCGGACGACGCGGCGACCTGGACGCCGCAGGACGACCATATCCTGAAGGAGCCGGGCACCAAGCCGACCGACAACGCCAAGGGCCAGCACGCCGACGTCATCGTCAACGGCGATCACGCCTTCATCTATTACTTCGTCCATCAGGCCAACGCGCCCGAGGCCAAGACAGACCCCTATTGGGGCCAGCGCACTGTCATTCAGGTTGCCGAGCTGAAATATGCCGACGGCAAGCTGACGGTCGATCGCGAAGCGACGGTCGACACGCCGCTTAAGGCTCCGGTCGACAAGTGATAAAAGAAGGGCCTCCGGTCGGGAGGCCCTTTTCAGTTCTAATTTTACAGAATTATCCCTGCGCCAGCCAGCCAATGGCGTTGAGCAGGAAGCGTTTCTGCAGCGACTCGACCATGTCCGGCATGCGATGAACCAGCGTCCGCATGCCGTTCTTCTTGGCGATCATGGATGAGGCCCCCAGCTTGCGGTCGTGGTCGCGGCTGTAGGCAGCGATGATCTCGACGCCCTCGCCGTCGACCAGCAGCCCGTTCGACGGCTGGCCCGGGATCTGGTGCAGAATGCCCGCCGCCGTGTCGACCGGGATGCCGTCGAAGACCGGATGCTTGCGCAGGATGTTCCAGTTGCCCATCCATGGCGCGCGCAGGTCGCCGACCTGCCCGGCATAGCTGAACAAACCAAGCTGCGCCAACTGCTTGGCGACGCCGTCGGCCAGGCCGTCGTCGGGGGTGATAGCCAGCAATGGCAGGCCCTGCTTCACCGCCTCAAGCACTTCCGCTGGCAATTCGCCGGCGACCAGCACCGGTTTGGCGGTCTTGGAGGGTGCCTCGTTGCCGGTGACGTCGCCGACCTGGCGCTTGGCGATTTCCTCGGCCTTGAGGCCCGAAGCGATAAGGCCGTCATATTTCTGGCCCGGCTTGAAGTCCTCGAAGGTCACACCGGACAATGCGCCGAGCGCGTCACGCAACGATTTGGCGATGCCCGACAAGGCGATTTTCGGCGTTTTCTTCCACGGCTTGACGGCGGTGTCGACCACCCACAGGTCTCGCGTGAACGTGACTTTCGGTTTTCCGGAAAGTTCGAGGCGAAGCTTGTGAAGGCCCGGCTTGGTGAAGGCCGGCGTCGCCACGGTTTCGGCGAGCAGGTAGCTATATTGATCCGCCACATTAGCCGGCGGGTTATAGGTGCCGACCGCCGTCGCCTGGCCGTCGGGCCCGATAACACTTAAGGTGAGCTGTCCGCTAACCGCCTGGCCGGTGTCATTGAGCAGCCAGATATCCAGCGATGCCTTTTCGCCCAGCGCATAGACCAGCTTGCGCTGCTTGGCTACCGGACGCACCGGCAGCAGGCTGGAACGCAGCCGTTCCGGATCGCCATGGAAATAACGCAGGTTATCGACGATGCCGGAATGGTTTTCGATGGCCGTCGATTCCCAGCCGGAAATCGCCCCCATGTCGACCTGGTCGCCGATACGGACGTTTTCCAGGTATTCCTGCCAGGAGGCATATTGCTTTTCGCCGATCGACAGGAACAGGTCCTCGGTCTTCGGGAAGGCCTGGCGGAAGCCCCATTTGTCGAGGAAGGTGTTATAGCCGGCAACGATGTCCATGTGGTCCTGGAGATCGTAGGACTTGCCGCCGTGCTGTAAGATGTCGGCGATCATCTTGACGTGGTTGTCGCAGACCGCGCAGCCTTCCATCTCGCCGAATTCGATGATGGCTTCGGACAGGGTCTCATGGTGGACCATGTGGTCCTTGTCAACATAGAACTTGTCGTACCACTGGTCGCCAGCGCTCTGATGCTGCACCCACCAGCCGCCCCATTTTTCGACGTCCGAGCGACAATAGTGGTCGCTGTAGGGCATCAGCATGGCCTGCGCGGCGCCGCGCGCCACGAAGCCGTCATTCAGAATGACGGTGCGGCTCGGATCGGCGGCGTGCATGACGCGCAAGATGTTTTCGACATCCGGATTGGCGAGGTCGGCGCCGATCTCGTTCTGCAGCGTGTATTGCAGCAGACTGGGGTGCGACCGGAAGGTTTCGACCATGAGCTTGCAGCGCGCGATCATGTAGTCGCGGGCGAACTGCTCGGCCGGCGACAGGGTCTGGCCGGGCTTCAAAAGCTTGCCGATGGCCTGCTTGCCGGAACCTGGCTCCATGGTCCGGGTCAGGCCCATTTCGTCCTGGCGGTCCAGCACCTCCGGCTTGCCGAGATTGCGGTGGAAGCTGAGGGAGTTGAGCCCCAGGGCCTTGGCAGCCGTGACTTCGCGCTTGGCCAGTTCCGGTGTCGGCCACAGGGCGTTGTAACCCCAGAAGCCCCAGGAAATCGCCGAATAGAGCTTGATGCGCCGGCCGTTGAGCCGCAGCAGGGCGTTGCTGCCCCCGTTCTGGTTTGGCAAGCCGTCGATGGTGAACCAGCGGAAGCCGAACCGCACAGTCGCGGTGTCGCTGGCCTTGCCGTCGCTCCAGGTTAATCGCAGGAAATAGAGATTGGGCGTATCAAGGTCCCAGATCCTGGCGTCCGGGGCGTGGACACGCAGCCGGGCGACGATGGCGCCGTCCTTGGCGGTGATGTCGCCGACGCTGACCTCGGCCTTGACCGGATTGCCGTCGCTGTCGACGACTTGCGCGCTCAATTTGGACTTCAGTGACTGTGCGTCGGCCGGCGGCTTGGCCAGGCTCAACTCCATATAACCGTCGACCATGCGGTCTTCCGGCCGGTTGAGCACATAGGCCTCACGGATGCGGCCGGCAAAGGGGTGAACGCTCAGGGTCAGGCCCCGATCCAGTCCGCCGAACCCGTGACCCGGATAGAATTTGACGCCACCCCATTCGATCGTCGCGGCGTCTTTCCAGTCATAGCCGCCGCCGGGGTTGGTGATGCGGATGGCCAGGCGGTTCGGCTGGCCCGGTTGCATCGCCTTGGTCAGGTCGCAATGGATCGGTAATTCCGACATGATCGAGTAGCCGACCAGCTGCTCATTGAGGAAGACCTCGGCGCGCAGGCGGGCGCCACGCAAGTGCAGCCACACCTGCTGGCCCTTGGCCGAGGCTGGAATATCGATGGAACGCCACCACCAAGAGACGCCAACATAGGCGCCATTCTGCGGCACGGGGTCGTCGCTGGCATATTTGTATTCGTCGACGCCGTAGGGGCGATGCTGGAACTGGCCCCAGTAGAATTGCTCGACCGTCGCCGGCAGGGTGACGTTGAGTCCCTGCCCCTTGTACAGCGCGTCCCAGCCGCCGGTCGGTGGATTTACCGGTAGTTTATTCATGGCCGGTACGTCGGCCGGCAGATAGATGCGGTCATCGTGCCATTTGGCGTCGTGGTCGAGCCAAAGATTCCAAGCGTCATCCGGGACGGCGAGCGGATCGGCCCTGTCGACGGCGGCATGGGAAACAGTGGCGGCGCTTAAGGAAAGCGCGGCGGTGGCGGTGCCGAGCAAGGCGCGGCGATTGAGATCGAGGGGCATTCGGAAACTCCGGGTTCGGTCCCCCCTCCCCGCCTGACGGGAAGTGGGATCAAGGTAGGGCGGCGGCGACGGACCGGCTCAGTGATAGGGCGGATAGAGTTCCTGCACGAGGTCCTTGCGCAGGTCCGGCACGGCCTTGGCCAGTTCCACGGTCACCATTTCCGAGAAGAAGTCGGCACCCTTCGGCCCCAGGTGCGTATAGTCGAAGACCACGGTCGGGTGGCCCTGTGGCGTCACCACGACCTCGGTGCTTTGTGGCGCCGCAGGTGTCGCCGGAGCGGCAGGCATTGCCGGTGTAGGCGGCTTGGGCGCGCCGATGGTGGTGCCGGTCTTGGCGGCGTCGATCACTTCCTGCGGAGGCATGGTCTCGGCCAGGCTGATCGCCTCCACCGGCCCCATGGACTGGACGGCGGCTACACTGGCGGCGTTCAGGTCGACCAGCGGTACGTTCATTTCCTTGGCGACATCGCGCACCGCCTGGGCCCACGCCTCCAGGTCGTCCTGCAGCGAGCCGTTCTTGAACGACCGGCGGGTCAGCGGCGTCACCAGCACCGGAATGGCGCCGACGGAACGGGCATCGGTGACGTAGTGGCGCAGATTGTCGGGATATTCCTTGTACAGGTCCGTGGACCGGCCCGGCTTGCCCGGCTGGTCGTTGTGGCCGAACTGGATCAGCACATAGATTTGCGTGTAACCCGGCGTCTTCATTTCCGCCATGGCGATGTCCCACGATCCTTCAGCGCGATAGTCGAAGGTCCCCCGCCCGCCGCGCGCCAGGTTCACGCATGACACGAACGAAGTCAGGTGGTTGGCGCAGAATGATCCGCCCCAGCCGCTGCCGACCTGGGTCGTGGAGTCGCCGACCAGGATGATCTTCTTCGGCATGATCTTCTTGATGGCGGCGCGCTGGACGGCGTCGGTGATCGCCGGCACCTGGGCGGGCACGACAGGCGGCACGACGGTTGGTTTGATCGACGGATCGGCCCAAGCCGCGGTGGAAAAGACCGGCACGGCCAAGGCCAGCAGGCTTACGGTCAGAAGGACGGTTTTCATGGCATTGGTTCCCTTTTATGGTTTGATTTTATTTATCTTTATTGCGCCGGTATCCAGGCGATATCGCCCTTGAAAAAGTTGCTGAGCGACCAGCTTTCGGCCTGCTTGTCGGTCAATTGGTAGCTATAGGGCTCCCGGCCGGTCGGGTCGGCGCCGGGGCCGGTCGACTTGTACTCGGCGTAGTAGGCGAACGGCAGGGTATTGGTCTTGCCCGGCGTCCATTCGCGCCAGCCGCCCTTGATGATCGGCGCCTCCATGTCGGTATACAGGAAAATCACCGTCGCATAGGGCCGCCAGGCACGGCCAAGCGACACACCCTGGGCCGTCGCTTCGGCGGTCAGCTTGCAGTGATCGAAGACGTAAGCGCTGTCCTCGGCCGGCGCGTTCTTGCTCTGGGCGGTGTACATGACCGAGATATGCTCCAGGCCGCGCAGTTCGCAATTGTGGAAATAGGCCTTTGAGTTGCCGAAGATAAAATCGACATGGCCTTCGATATAGCAGTCGGCGAGGTATTGCCGCGCCATGCGGCCTTGCGGGCCCTTGTTGGCATAGAGCGTGTCCTGGTGGCCGAGCAGGCGTACATGGGTCAGCACAGCGCGGTCGCCGGTCAGGGCCAGGGCGACGGCCTGGGATTTCTGCGCGCCGGGCGTCAGCCAGCAGTCATTCTGGATGGTCAGGTTGGTGGCGTGGAAGTCATCGCCCGAAGCGTTGACGCTATAGGACTTGAACGTCCCGCCAGCCGTGGCGGCGCAATCGCCATAGACCAGCAAGGTGTCCTTCGGGTCGGCGCCGGTGCCCTTGAGGTGGACACCGTTCTTCGTAATGGTCAGCTTTTCACGATAGGTGCCCGGCGCGATGGCGATATCGCCGCCGGTATCGGGAAGTGCGTCGACGGCTGCCTGGATCGTCTGGTACTGCGCGCCGGCGTCGTGCGAAACCGTAACTTCGGCGGCGTGGGCCGTTCCGGCTAAGCCGGTCAAGGCCAGGGCAAGAATAAATGTTTTCAACATGTTGTCCCCCTTACGCCAAGGCGCGGTAGATGAAATTCTTGAAGCGCACCTCGCCGTCGCCGGCCGCATAAAAGCCGGGTTTCAGCATCAGGAAGCCGCCGCGCACGTTGTGGTGGTAGCCGGAAACCTCCATGCCGCGATCGAAGCGCTTCCAGGTCTTGCCATCGACCGAGGTGTGGAAGCTGACGATATGGCGATCGTTCTTCAGGCGCATCTTCATTGTCCGGCCGTAGGGATTGGCCGGACGGCCGCGTTCGATGCCGTACTGGTGGGTAATGAAGGCCTTTTCATCGAAACCGAGGCCGCAATAGAGCTGATGGTCGTAGAACAGCAGCAGGCCGGCGCGCGTGTTGGGGTCGATGTCGATATCGCACTCGATCTCATAGGCCGGGTCGCCGACCACCATGATCAGTGGCGAGGAATCCTTGGGCGCCGTACCTGCCGCCTTCAGATGCAGCACGCCGCCATCACGGCGGATACGGCCGCTTTCGGTCGGGCTCGGCTGGAAGAAATTCCAGACGATGCCGGTGCGATCTGTGGTGAAATCGTCCGACAGTGCGATGCCGTGGGCCTGCGTCTTGCCGCCCTTGGGTTTGGCAATCGGTTTCGACAAATCGCCCCCTCCAAAGTCGAACCAGCCGTCCTTCGACCAGGTGACCGGCGCCAATAGCGCCTGACGCCCAAGGGTGTAGAAGCCGTTTTCATAGCCATGATAGACGCCCCACCAGTCGCCAGACGTCGGGCCTTCGATGACCGTGGCGTGACCGCGCGACCACCATTTTTCTGAATTCGAAGTCGTGCGAACCAACGGATTGCGTGGATGCTGCTCCCAAGGGCCGTTGATCGATTTCGATCGCGCCGCGATGACCATATGGCCGGTCGGCGGACCAGCCGTGCCGCCGACGGCCAGGATCAGATAGAAATAATCGCCGTGCCGCAGGACCTTCGGGCCTTCGGGCGAAAAGCCTTCAACGTCCCATTCGTCCGGATAATGCCACGGGTCATAGACGTGCTCGGGCTCCCCTGCCCGCTTCAGGCCGTCGTCGCTTAGCCGCACCCGGTCGCCGCCGCTCAGGAAAAGCCAGCGAGAGCCGTCCTCGCCGACCGCATGGCAGGGGTCGATATGGCGCGGCATGTCGAGGTCGACCGGCTCCGACCATGGGCCGGTAATGGCGTCGGCCCAGATGACGTAGATGCTGGTCTTGGTGCCTGGCGAACTGGCCTTGGTCGGGATATACAGGAAATAGCGGTTGTTGTGCTTGGCCAGGGACACGGCCCACACCGAGCCGATATTGGTCTTGAGCGCGGCCGTGATCGGCTGCCAGTTCACCAGGTCCTTCGAGTGCCAGATGATCATGCCAGGATAGGCGTCGAACGACGAGAAGGTCATGTAGTAATCGTCACCATCCTTGAGGATGGCCGGATCGGGATGGTCGCCGGCCATGATCGGGTTCAGGAAGGTGCCATTGCCGAGATCGGCCTTGCGCTGGCCTTCGAAAGTCTTGCCCCAGGTTGCGCCGGCGGCAGACGCGGTCGGCTTGGCGGCGGTCTTGGCTTCGGCGGCTCCGGCCCCGCCGAACAGAAGCGCGCTCAGTCCGACGGATTTCAAAGCGTCCCGGCGATTGGTAGTCATGGCATTGTTCCCTTTTATATGGTTTTTAAGCGGTTATGTGGCCTTTGAAGACCTTGGTAACGGCCGGCCGGACCGGATAGCCGCCCATCTCGTCTTGTGAATCAATGAGCCGCCCGGAACCAGCGCGAGCTTCATCGATAATGCGTTGGTCAATCGGATCGCGCGCCCACGGCCGGGCGCCACAATGGGCATAGACATGCGCTTCGGTCTTGGCCGCCGGAATTGCAGTCACGCCTTGTGGCCAGTAGGATTCGCGCGGCATCGAACGGATCCAGGCCTTGGGAACATAAGGACCGGCATCGGTCATGCCGTCGGCCTTCGCCTGGTAATAGCCGATGATCGGCGCCGGACTGCCGTCGGCCTGGGTGGCGATATTGTCATCGGCGTGCAGGTCGAGATCCCCGGCACCCCCAAAAGTCAGCATGGCCAGGCCCTTGGGCGTATTGCCGCCAGCGCGCAGCACATTGCCGACCAGGGCCAGCCTGCCGGCAACCGGCTGGTGGCCGAGTGGAATCCATTGGTCCTCGACCAGGGTATATTGTCCGCAGGTATGGCCGGGATTGACGAAGACGTTATTGACCACGGCCGCCATCGCTCCGCCCTTCATCAGCGGGTGGCGCTCATTATTGTCGGCATAGAGGTTGCCGGTGACCAGCACGCCTGTGACATTGTCGTGGATCAGGCTGCCCATCGAGTGCGGGCCCTTGGAATGGCTGGCGTCACGCAAGGCGCGCGCGACCAGATTGTTCGAAAAGGTAACATTTGACGAGGTGTGCGCCCGCCAGGCATCGACCGTATCGCCGCCGTCGAAGCGCGGACCCGAGGCCGACAGGCACTCGTCGACCGACCAGGTGAAGCTGCAATGGTCGATGATGACATCGCGCGCCTTGGAGGTGGTCAGGCCATCCGGCTCGAACCCGCTATGTTTCGGGGCGCCGGCGTCGCCGGGACGGACCATTAGGTGGCGGATAATGACGTCGTGGCTCTGGACGCTCATCTCGCCGCGGATCAGGGTAATGCCGGGCCCCGGCGCGGTTTCGCCGGCGATGGTCAGGAAGGGCTCACGCACCCCTAGGGTTTTCTTGTCGAGATCGATAATACCGCCGACGTCGAAGACGACGATGCGTGGTCCCTGGGTTTCGATGGCCTCGCGCAAAGAGCCCGGCCCGGAGGCTGCGAGCGTGGTAACGTGGATGACCGCGCCGCCTGCCCCGCCGCGAGTCTGGGTGAAGCCCGGCATAGGTGCGGAAAATGATATTGTTGGTAGGCCGGCGATCAATGCCGCGCCTGCCCCTGCCGCCATCATCTGCCGCCGGTTCAGCATGCTTGTTCCTCCGCCTCACGGCCTGGACATTCTAACCGTCAAGGCGACGGCGCGTCCTTTTGTCGTTGAACGTTACCGCTACCATTTTTCCGCCGCAAGTCCGGAGAAAATTTCACATTGTGAAAGATTTCGGCACACGAACAGAAACCTCCGAACAAAAAAGAGACGCCGATTTTTGCAAATCGGCGTCAGGTGTCCAGCTTGCTTGCGACCTCTCGCAAAACGGGGAGCTGGTTCGGTAGTCCCCGCGACCGACGTGCGGACGCGGGGATAACTTGCTTAGTACTTGAAGCGGACGCTGGCGGTGATCTGCGTGCCCGGCGAGCTGTACAGGGTCACGACCGGCGAAGCGGTCTTCGGATAGGCGTAGCGGTTGCTGGTCTGGTTGGTCAGGTTCAGACCTTCCAGACGGAACTGCAGGTGCTCGGTGAAGCTGTAGGTAACCGAAGCATCGACGTTGGTCGTAGCCTGCGAACCGGCAAAGTCGTTGACCAGCGGGCTGGTGCACGGCGTTTGGCTGGCCGAGGCGCCGGCCGCACCGTTGGCCAGACCGGCCGAGGTGGGATCCAGCAAGCCCGGGTTACAGGTACCGGTCGCGATCGGGTAGGTCGTGTAGTAGCCTTCGCGGTGTGCGATCGACACACGGCCGTCAATCTTCTTCGACTGATAGTACAGAGTGAAGTTGATGGCGTCCGGCGAAGCGTTCAGCCACGGTCCGTTAGCCGTGATCTGCGGCTTGGTCTGGACACCGTTCGCGCGCGCGCCCGGATCGAGGATGTAGGTCAGCTTCGAGTCGATATGCGTGGCGTTGATCTGGGTACCGAAGTCCTTCCAGAAGCCCGGCAGGAAGGTGAAGGGCTGCTGGTAGTTGACTTCCCAACCCCACAGGCTGCCGCCCGGAGCGTCACGGATCTGACGGGCCGTGAACGGATTGCCGGCGTCGATATAGGCGATCTGGTTGGCGATCTGGGTCGCCGTGCCGGTGAATTGCAGCTTGGTGGCCGCGATCGAGTCGGCGTCGAGGAAGTCAGACAGCTTGCCGTCGAACAGGATGGTTTGCGGGAAGCTGGCGATTTCCTTGTCGAACATGGCGAACGACAGCAGCGATTCCTTGGCGAAGTACCATTCGACGCTGAGGTCGTAGTTCTTCGAACGGTAAGGCTTCAACTGGGTGTTGCCGACCGTGAGCGAAGCGCCCTGCGTGGAGCCGTCATTCGGCACCGAGATCGCCGAAATGGCCGGCGACAGGTTGGCCAGGGTCGGACGCGCCATTGCCTTCGACGCCGCCAGACGGACATATAGGTTGTCCAGGGCGTGGATGTTCATGTTGAACGACGGCAGGGTGTCGTTGTACTCGTTGGTTTCCCGGATCGGGTTACCCACCGAGGTGCGGCCGCGTGCGCCGATCTGGGTCTTGACCTGACGGACACCGAGGTTGCCGTTCACGTCCTTGCCGAAGATCGTGTAGTTGTAGTTCCATTGGACATAGGCGCCGGTGTCGCGCTCCGTCACATCGAAGGTCGCTGCG
>CAYULN010000301.1:0-3661 GCA_964445605.1 uncultured Caulobacteraceae bacterium
CCTTCGGCGAACAGGCTTCGGATGTGAAACCGGTGATCCAGCCGCGCGGCTCGGACTCGGCGTCGCTCGACAACGTCTTCGAACTATTGGTCCGCGCCGGCCGGTCGGCGCCGATGGCAAAGGCCCTGCTGATCCCGGAAGCCGCGCTGAAGGACGCCAACATGTCGGCGTCGCACCGGGCGCTGTACGCCTATTGCAACGCCGTGATGGAGCCGTGGGACGGCCCGGCGGCGATCTGCGCCACCGACGGCCGCTGGGTCATCGCCGGCAAGGACCGCAACGGCCTGCGCCCGTTGCGCGTCACCGAAACCAAGGACGGCCTGCTGATCGTTGGCTCGGAAGCCGGCATGACCGGCGTCGCCGAAGAACGCATCACCCGCCGCATCCACATCGCGCCGGGCCGCATGATCGCCGTCGACCTGGAAGAGGGCAAGTTCTACTCGGAGACCGAAGTCCTCGATGCCCTGGCCGGCAAGCACAACTACACCAAGTGGCTTGAGAACATGATCGAGCTCGAGCCGTTGATCGCGCCGGGCCCGGAGCCGAAGATCTACGACGCCGACGAACTGTGCCGCCGCCAGATCGCCGCCGGCTTTACGCTGGAGGACCTGGATTCCGTGCTCGACCCGATGGTCAAGGATGGCAAGGAAGCGCTCGGCTCGATGGGCGACGACACGCCGCTGGCCGTGCTGTCGGACCAGTGGCGGCCGTTGGCCCACTATTTCCGCCAGAACTTCGCCCAGGTGACCAACCCGCCAATCGACCCCTTGCGCGAAGCGCAGGGCATGAGCCTGCGGACGCGCTTCAAGAACCTCGGCAACATCCTGGCCGAGGATGAGGCGCAGACCAATGTGTTCGTGCTGGAAAGCCCGTTCCTGACCAATCTGATGTACGAACGGATGATCAAGTTCGACAAGGCCGGTCAGGTCGCCAAGATCGACTGTACCTTCGCCATTCCGGCGGAAAACGACCTGCCGGGCGAAGGCCTGAAGGCGGCGCTGACGCGCATCCGCGCCGAAGCGGTCGCGGCAGTCGAAGGCGGCGCGTCGATGATCGTGCTGAGCGACGAATCCTTAAGCGAGGACAAGATCGGCGTGCCGATGATCCTGGCCGCCGCCGCCACGCATTCGCGTCTGGTGCAGCGCGGCCTGCGTTCGTTCGTGTCGATCGTCGTTCGCTCGTCGGAAGCCATGGACCCGCACGCCTTCGCGGTGCTGGTCGGCGTCGGCGCCACGGCGATCAACCCGTACCTGTCGCTGG
The DNA here is from genome assembly GCA_964445605.1 of uncultured Caulobacteraceae bacterium. Classification (GTDB taxonomy): domain Bacteria; phylum Pseudomonadota; class Alphaproteobacteria; order Caulobacterales; family Caulobacteraceae; genus Asticcacaulis. Next base: position 1,261 of record CAYULN010000301.1, read on the forward strand.
AACTGCTGCAAGACCGTCTGGCCGCCGGCCGTTATCCGGGCCTGGACGAACACAAGGCGTTCTGGAACTACAAGAAGGCGATCGAGGCCGGTCTGATGAAGATCCTGGCCAAGAAGGGCATTTCGGTTATCTCGTCCTATCGCGGTGGGTATGAGTTCGAGGCGCTCGGCCTGTCGCGGGCGCTGGTGGCGGAATATTTCCCCGGCGTGACGTCGCGCATCTCCGGCATCGGCCTTTCCGGCATCGAGCAGAAGCTGACCGTCCTGCACAAATCGGCGTTCGCGGTGAAGAAGCCGGTGGCGTCGATCGGCGGCTTCTACAAGCTGCGCGCCGCCGGTGAGACCCACTATTACCAGCCGAAGCTGATCCACCTGTTGCAGGATGCGACGACGCGCGGCGACTATGAGACGTTCAAGGTCTATTCGGACCTGATCGGAAAAATGTCGAAGTCGGCGCCGACCAGCCCGCGCGACCTGCTGGCCCTGCAAGCGAAGCAGGCGCCGGTGGCGATCGAGCAGGTCGAGAGCGTCAACGAGATCCGCAAGCGTTTCGTCACCCCCGGCATGTCGCTTGGCGCGCTCAGCCCGGAGGCGCATGAGACGCTGAACATCGCCATGAACCGCATCGGCGCCCGTTCGGTGTCGGGCGAAGGCGGCGAGGACCCGGAACGCTATGTCCGCCGCGCCAACGGCGACAACCCGAACTCGGCGATCAAGCAGATCGCCTCGGGCCGTTTCGGCGTGACGGCGGAATATCTCAACGAATGCCGCGAGATCGAGATCAAGGTGGCCCAGGGTGCCAAGCCCGGCGAAGGCGGGCAATTGCCTGGCTTCAAGGTCACCGAGTTCATCGCCCGCATGCGTCACTCGACGCCGGGCGTGGGCCTGATCTCGCCGCCGCCGCACCACGACATCTATTCGATCGAGGACCTGGCGCAACTGATCTACGACCTGAAGCAGATCAACCCGATTGCCCGAGTCACCGTGAAGCTCGTGTCGCAGTCCGGCATCGGCGCCGTGGCGGCGGGTGTTGCCAAGGCTAAGGCCGACGCCATCCTGGTCTCCGGCCATGTCGGCGGCACCGGCGCTTCGCCGCTGTCGTCGATCAAGTTCGCCGGCCTGCCGTTCGAACTGGGCCTGTCGGAAGCGCACCAGGTGCTGACGCTGAACAACCTGCGCGGCCAGATCCGCCTGCGGGCGGATGGCGGCATGCGCACCGGCCGCGACATCGTCATTGCCGCCATGCTGGGGGCCGAGGAATTCGGCATCGGCACGGCGTCGCTGGTCGCGATGGGCTGCCTGATGGTGCGCCAGTGCCAGTCGAACACCTGTCCGGTCGGGGTGTGCGTGCAGGATGAGCGCCTGCGCGCCAAGTTCACCGGCACGCCGGAAAAGGTCATTCACCTATTCACCTTCATCGCCGAGGAGGTGCGCGAAATCCTGGCGTCGCTGGGCCTGCGTTCGCTGTCCGAAGCGGTCGGCCGCACCGACCTGCTGCAACAGGTGTCGCGCGGCGGCATGCATCTCGACGACCTCGACCTCAACCCGCTGCTGGTCAAGGTCGAGATGGACGAGCACGCGACCATCACCCCGCCGACCGAGCGGAATGCCGTGGCCGACACGCTGGATGCCCAGATCGTGCGCGACGCGGCCTTCATGCTCGAGCGCAAGGAAAAGATGCAGCTGACCTACGAGGTGCGCAACACCATGCGCGCCGTCGGGACGCGGACGTCGTCGCACATCGTGCGCGAGTATGGTTCATCGCTGGATGAGGGCCATCTGACCCTGGAACTGCGCGGTTCGGCCGGGCAAAGCTTGGGCGCGTTCGCCGTCAAGGGCCTGCTGATCAACCTGATCGGCGAAGCCAACGACTATGTCGGCAAGGGGCTGTCGGGCGCGACCATCGTCGTCCGGCCTAAGGTGTGGCATGAGAATCAGGCGCTGGCCGGCAACACCATCCTGTACGGCGCCACCTCGGGCAAGCTGTTCGTCGCCGGCGCGGTGGGCGAGCGTTTCGCCGTGCGTAACTCCGGCGCCACGACCGTTGTCGAAGGCGTCGGCGCGCATGGCTGCGAGTACATGACCGGCGGTGAAGTTGTCATCCTGGGCAAGGTCGGCGGCAATTTCGGCGCCGGCATGACCGGCGGCGTGGCCTATGTTTACGACCCGGACCAAGCCTTGGCTTCGCACGTCAACCCGGAAAGCATCACGTTGCGGGCAGTGCCGGACGCTTCGGAAGCGAAGCTAAAGGCGTTGATCAGCGAGCATTTCGAGCGAACCTTGTCGCCGCGCGCCCAGGCCATCCTGGACGATTGGGACAATGCGCTGAAAGCGTTCGTCGAGGTGATGCCGAATGAGATCTTGGCGATCCAGCAGCGGGTGGAAGCCAAGCGCGCATAAAA
>CAYULN010000302.1:0-15707 GCA_964445605.1 uncultured Caulobacteraceae bacterium
CGGTACGTTGTACACGTCGGCCGCCACGCTGGGGGCCACGCAGTCGCTGACCAACCAGGTGGTCAAGCTGTTCGCCCACAAGATCGACTTCGAACGCGACATCCAGACCGGCGACATCTTCAAGCTGGTGTTCGACCGCAAGGTGACCGAAAGCGGCCGGACGGTCGAGGCCGGCAACCTGCTGTATGCCGAGATCGAGGCCAAGGGCGGCGTCGACCGCTTCTATTCCTATCAGCCGAAGGGCTCGAACGAGATCCAGTTCTTCGACGAGGCCGGCCGTAACATCAAGGGTTTCCTGCTGGCGACGCCGATCTACGGCGCCCGCGTGTCGTCGAGCTTCGGCATGCGCTTCCACCCGATCCTCGGCTTCATGAAGATGCATACCGGCATCGACTTCGCCGCGCCGACCGGCACGCCGATCCAGGCCGCCGGCGACGGCGTGGTGGTCGACGCCAAGTGGTGGGGCGGCTACGGCCACATGTCGTCCATCGCCGTGCGGCCGGGCCAGGTCGTCCACCAGGGCGACATCATCGGCTATGTCGGCACCACCGGGCGTTCGACCGGCCCGCACCTGCACTTCGAAGTCTGGCACGACCATACGCCGATCGATCCGAAGAGCGCCAAGGTGCCGGAAGCCAATTCGCTGGGCGCCCAGGACCTGGTCGCCTTCCGCGCCCGCAAGCGCGAGATCGACACCATGGTGGCGATGGCCGACGTCAAGCGTACCAACGACAATACAGCGTCAGAAGCCCTGGCCATGAACACGAGCCCGTATCATTACGAAAGCGATGGCGCCAACAGCCGTCCGACCGCCCTGGCGCAGACCGAAGCCAGCCCGGTGCGGGCGAACAATCTGATGCCACTGCGTCCGGCGCTGTCGTCGACACGCGGGATGAAGTAGCAGGGTCGCCAGCTCAAAAGCTGAGCACCTCGACAAGCGACGACAGATTGTCGGGTTCGACGTCGATGCCCACCCAGAGGTCATCCGCATCACCGACCAATTTCTCACCACCGCAAGCTATCCAGACAAAGGCGGGGGCTCCGTCAGTTATCAACTCATGCCGCGCACCGACAATTCGGAGCTGATCGTCACTAGCGTTTGCATATAAACAAATGCGGAGAAGCTGTGCGCCGCGTACGGCTCGCCACGGCTCTTCCCATCCACACTGAACGCGATCGAGGCAATTTGGTATCCAATCCCGTTCGGCTTGGTTAGATGCGGACAGGCTGAATTGTCCGCCCGCCTGCGTCCAGGTCAAAAAAACCTCAGCTCCGTTGTCGAACGCGAGAAGCGCGCCACCACTGTAGCAAAAGCTAGCTTGGGCTAAATCCGAAACGAGGCGTGGCGTATCACACCAAAGCGGATACCAGGCGATCGTCCGGATCGAAGCCGACAAGGCAGGTGCGTAAATGGCGCGCCAATGTTCCACAGAATGTCCCTGCCCTTTTCTATTCCAGCTTGTCCGCCTTGAACAAATCCGGGAACAGCTTGATCCAGGCGCCTGTAATCACCAACGATCCGATCCCGCCAAACAGAGCTGCCCAAATCGGTCCTAAAATCCGCGCCGCCACGCCGCTCTCGAATTCGCCGAGCTCGTTCGATGCGCCGATGAACAGGTAGGACACCGACGCCACCCGGCCGCGCATATGGTCGGGCGTGACGATCTGCACCAAAGTCCCCCGCACGTAGACGCTGATCATGTCGGCGGCGCCGAGCACGATCATGGCGGCGATCGACAGCCAGATCAGCTTGGACAGGCCGAAGATGATGGTCATCACCCCGAACACGGCGACGCCGGAGAACATCCACGATCCGGCGTGGCGACGGATCGGCCAGGCCGACAGGATGAACGAAGTGATGATGGCGCCGATGGCCGGTGAGGCGCGCAAGAAGCCATAGGCCTGGGGGCCGGCCGACAGCACGTCCTTGATGAACATTGGCATCAAGGCTGTTGCACCGCCCAATAGCACGGCGAACAGGTCGAGCGAGATGGCGCCGAAGATAATCTTCTTTTCCCAAATATATTTCCAGCCTTCGCGGATCATGGCGATGCGTGAGCCGGTCGGCGCGTCGGGCTTGGTCGAGCCCTTGACGGTCAGGATCATCACCGAAGCGATCAGCGACAGGCCGGCGCAGACGGCATAGGCGAACTTCGGCGAGAAGCCGACCAGGAAACCGCCCAGGGCCGGGCCGACGATCAGGCCGGTCTGGAAGGCCATGGAATTGACGGCGATGGCCTTGGGCAAGACATGTTTCGGCACCAGCATCGGCCCCAGTGCCGAACTGGCCGGGGCGCTGAAAGCGCGTAAGACCCCGAGGACACCGCTCAGGGCAAACAGCCCCCAGAATGGTGGATGCGGCAGGAAAGAATATCCGAGAAACGTCAAGGACAACAACAGGTTGCCGGTCATGACGAAACCGATGATGGTCCTGCGGTCATAGCGGTCGGCGACAATTCCGGCCGGAATGGTGAAAGCGAACAGCATCAGGAACTGTGCCAGGCCGATCAGGCCGAGATAGAGCGCCGATTCCTCGACGCCCGCCTTCTGCCGGGCAATGTCGTAGACCTGCCAGGCGATGGCGGCGCTTTGGGCCGAAGTGCCGAGCACGCTCGACAGGCGCGTTAGCCAGAAGGCACGGAAATCGGAAATCTGTAGGGGGTGGCGGTTGTCGAGGGGCGGCTCAGGCAGGGGCGCCTGGCCGGTTTCGGGAGCGATGGTCTTGGGGGAGGTCACGGTGAAGCCTTGCACACAAAGGGTGGCACACAAAAAGTCGAATGAGACCCTATTTGAGTCTTTCCCCCGGCGGCAAGCGGTCTTACAGGATGGATGGTGATATTAAAAGCTCAATCGCCGCATGGCTCCTCGCAACGGCTCGGGCGCGCAGTCGCGCTTGCCTGAAGTCAAAGAGGACTTCAGGAATATCGATGACTAAATCTTCCGATACAGTCCGCGCACCAATCGACGTCGTCGCCCTGACCCAGGCCCTGATCCGGCGGGCATCGGTGACCCCCGCCGACGAGGGCGCCATGGATGTGGTGGAAAAAACCCTGTCCGGGATGGGGTTTAGTTGCACGCGGCTGAAGTTCGGCGAGATCGAGAACCTGTACGCGCGGCGCGGAACGATCGGGCCGAATCTGTGTTTTGCCGGGCATACAGACGTGGTGCCGGGCGGCGTGCGCAGCCTGTGGCGTTATGATCCGTTCGGCGCGGAACTGCACGACGGCGCCATTATCGGACGCGGCGCGGTCGATATGAAAGGCGCCATCGCTGCCTGGATCGCTGCGGTGTCGCAAACCGGTGAAGTGCCGGGATCGCTGTCGTTCCTGATTACCGGCGATGAGGAAGGTGTTGCGACCGACGGCACGGTCAAGGTGGTCGAATGGTTGAAATCGCGCGGCGAACGCATCGACCACTGCGTCGTCGGCGAACCGTCGTCGTCGGAGCGGATCGGCGATATGATCAAGGTCGGCCGGCGCGGCTCGATCAACGCCACCTTCACCGTGACCGGCAAACAGGGCCACGTCGCCTATCCGCAGCGGGCGTTGAACCCCTTGCCCGTCCTGGTCGATTTGCTGAGCGCGTTGAAAGCACGCGTTCTGGACGACGGATTCGGCGCGTTCCCGCCGTCGAACCTGGAAATCACCACCATCGACACCGGCAACAGCGCGACCAATGTCATCCCACAGCACGCGACGGGACGGATCAATATCCGTTTCAACCCGGCACACAGCGGCGCGCAGCTGCAGGCCTGGATGGAAGAGCTGGCGGCGGAATTCGCAGCGCGGACCGGCGCCAGGATCGATAGCCAGTTCGCCATTTCCGGCGAGGCCTTCCTGACTGAGCCGGGGCCGTTCATCGACCTGATCGCCGATGTGATCCAGGCGAAGTTCGGCCTCGATACCGACCGGTCGACCACCGGCGGCACATCGGATGCGCGCTTTATCCGCGACCTGTGTCCGGTGGTCGAATTCGGCCTGGTCGGCCAGACCATGCACCAGATCAACGAATGCGTGCCAGTGGCGGAACTGGAGGCCTTGACGGACGTCTATTCGGCTTTGATCGAGGCGTATTTTTCGAAATTCGGGCCAAAGGGCGATAGCAGAAGTGCTTAGCACTTTTGCGCTAAAGCGCCCGTCTTACTTAGGAATCGAGCTGAATTTCTCAAAATTCGGCTCGGCCTCGTAGGTTACCTGTGTCAGGTAAAGCCCTTCCGCCGGCGCGACCTGACCGCAGGCCGTGCGGTCGCGGGCCTTTAGCGCCTTGGCGACGTCTTCGATCCCCCAGCGGCCGATGCCGGCTTCGACCAGGGTGCCGGTCATCGAGCGCACCTGGCGATGCAGGAAGGACCGCGCGGCGAAAACCAGATGAATTTCGTCGCCGACCTGAGCCACACGGGCGATATCGAGTGTCTTGACCGGCGATTTGGCCTGGCATTCGATGTGGCGGAAGGTGGTGAAGTCGTGGGTGCCGACCAGGCATTTCGCCGCCTCGGCCATGATAGCAGCGTCGAGCGGTTTCTTGACGTGCCAGACGCGCCCCTGGTCCAGGGCCGGCGGGGCGCGCCGGTTGAGGATACGGTAAAGATACATCCGACCGGTGGCGGAAAAACGGGCGGAAAACTCCGGGTCACAGATTTCAGACGCGGTGACGGCGATGGGTTCCGGCGTCAGCAGAGCGTTGATGGCGTCGCGCACCGTGTCGGCCTTGAAGGTCTTTTCGAGGTCGAAGGTGACCACCTGCCCGGTCGCATGAACGCCAGTATCGGTGCGCCCGGCGGCGGTCAGGCGCAAGGTTTCGCCACTGAAGCCGAGGATGGCGCGTTCGATCGACGCCTGGACGGTCGGCTGGTCGCCCTGGGCCTGGAAGCCCTTGTACGGGCGGCCGTCATATTCGACGGTGAGGCAGTAACGCGGCACTAGATCAGCCGATCGCCGGCCTTCAGCCCGGCGCCGTTGAGGAATTCGATCGCGTCCTGCGCACCCTTGCCTTCGCGTTGCACCCGCAGCAGTTCGACAACGCCGCCGCCGGTGGCTACCTTCAGGCCGCCAAGCAACAATGTGCCCGGGACCTCGCCTGAGCGTTCGTCGGTCAGGCGCGACATCAGGATTTTCAGGCGCTGCTGGCCCTTGCCGGCGTCCATGGTGGTCCAGGCGCCGGGGAATGGCGACAGGCCGCGAATGTGGAAATCGAGATCGCGCGCTGGCCGGTTCCAGTCGATGCGGGCTTCTTCGGGCGAGACCTTGCGGGCGTAGGTCGGTTCGCCTGTTTGCGGCTGCTCATTGGCGCCACCACGTTCGATGGCGGCGAGTACAACGGGAAGCAGCGAGGCGCCCAACGCCGCCAGTTTGTCGTGCAGGGTCTGGGCGGTATCGTCAGCGGTGATTTCGACGCGGCCGGACAGGAGGATCGGGCCTTCGTCCAGGCCTTCCGACATGCGCATGACCTCGACGCCGGTAAAGCTGTCGCCGGCCATGATGGCGCGCTGGATGGGCGCGGCGCCACGCCAACGCGGTAGAAGCGAGGCATGCAGGTTGAAACAGCCTAGCGGTGGATGATCGAGCACGGCTTTTTTCAAAATTTGCCCGTAGGCGACGACGATGGCGGCATCGATGTCGAGCGCCTGGAATTCAGCGATGGCATCCGGATCCTTCATCGACTTCGGGGCGCGAACCGGCAAGCCCAGCCCTTGGGCGAACAGGTGAACCGGCGAAGGGCTCAGAACCTGGCCACGGCCTTTCGGCGCGGGCGGTTGCGTATAAACGCAGACGATCTCATGGCCGGCGGCGACCAGCTCGGCCAGGGCTTTGACGGCGAATTCGGGCGTGCCCATAAAAGCGAGACGCATTAAAAGACCCTCACGACATGTCGCGAGGGTCTAATCATATTTCCTTTGCGCGGCAAGCGTTTAGGCGGCGCGTTGCTGCTTCTTGACCTTGGCGACGGCTCGGTCGCGCTTCAGCTTCGACAGGTGGTCGATAAACAATACGCCTTCGAGATGGTCCATCTCGTGTTGGATGCAGGTGGCGAACAGACCGTCGGCCTCTTCCTCCACCGGGTTGCCGTTATAATCGAGATATTTCAAGCGGACCTTCGCCGGACGCAGCACTTCGTCGTAGATTTCGGGCACGCTCAGGCAGCCTTCTTCGTAAGGCGCGACTTCCTCGGATTTCCAGACGATCTCGGGATTGACGAAATAACGCGGCTTCTTGATGCCCTCGGCTTCGGGCGGGGCGTCCTCCGGCTTTTCCTGCAGGTCCATGACGATGACGCGGATCGGTTCGCCGATTTGCACGGCGGCCAGGCCGATACCGGGCGCGGCGTACATGGTTTCAAGCATATCGTCCATCAGGCGGCGCAAGTCGTCATCGACCTTGTCGACGGGTTTGGATACCTGCTTGAGGACGGGGTGGGGTACAGTCAGGATTTCACGAATAGCCATGGCTTCGATGTAATCGCTGATCGTTAAAAAATCAAGTTTAGCGAGGGGTTAAACGGTTTCATCCGCAGCGACTGATTCCGGAGTCCCGGCCAGGGCGGCCAGCTTGGCGGCCGGGCGCGGCTGGCTTTCGATCGCCTTGGTTTCCGCCAGTTCCTTACCCTCGTGATCGACCTGCAGGTCCTCGAAGCGGCGGGCCTGGGTCAGGACCTTGGTTTCCAGCGAGCCGACGAAGGCGTTGTACTTGTCGACCGCCGAACCGAGCGATTTGCCGAGACCAGCTACATGGTCGCTCATCGACGCCAGGCGCGAATAAAGTTCGCGGCCGAGATCGGCGATATGATTGGCATTCTTCATCTGGTCCTCGACCCGCCAGCCATAGGCCACGGCCTTGCACAGGGCGAAGAGGGTGGTCGGGGTGACGATGATCACCTTCTTGTCCATGGCCTCGGTCATCAGGTCGGGCGCATATTCCAGCGCCGCCGCCAGCAGGCCGTCGCCTGGGATGAACATGGCGACGAAATCCGGCGACACCTGATCCTTGAACTGATCCCAATAGGCCTTGGCCGACAGGTCGCGGATATGGCCACGCAGAGCCTGGGCATGGCGGCGCAGATGGGCTTCGCGCGCCAAGTCGTCGGCCGCCTCGGCGGCTTCGAGATAGGCGCTTAAGTTTACCTTGGAATCGATGACGAAGACGGCGTTGGATGCGTCGCCCGGCATACGCACCACCACGTCGGGACGGCGGCGGCCTTCCTCGGTTTCGAGATTGTGTTGCTCGACGAAATCGAACCGCGCCGACAGGCCGGCGGCTTCGAGCACATTACGCAAAACTTCCTCGCCCCAGCGGCCCTGCACGCCAGCGCCACGCCGCAAGGAATTGGCCAGCTTATGCGTCATGTCGCGCATGGCGTTGGAGGCATTCATCAGGTCGCCGATCTGACGCGTCAGGCCGCCGGTATCCTTGGCGCGTTGTTCTTCCATTTCCTTGACCTGGGCCTCGAACCGTGTCAGCTGCTCGGCCACCGGTTTCAGAGTCAGGCCGACACGTTCCAGGGCCAGCTTTTCGCGCGCCTCGGCCTCCAGCTTCAGGCGCTCGTTCGACGCCTGCAAGGCCTCCTGCGACATCTGCTTGAATTGCTCGCTCATGGCCATCTTGGCGTCTTCGAGATTGCGGGCGCGTTCCCTGATCTGCGACAGTTCCGACGATGCTGCCAGAATCCGTTCATTGAGGTCGTCATTACGGGCGCGCAGCCGCCGCGCCTCAAAAAACGCCAAGGCCCACGCGCCGGCGAAAGCCAAGGCGACGACAGCGAGCATTAAGGGAAAAAGACTTGCCATGTTCATGGAATGTTCCATAAACAGATTCTGCGGGCTTGGCGAGTCGAAATTTTAGGTGCAGGGTCTGCGCGGCTGGCGGCAGGTCGAAATGAGGGCGATATGGATCCGAAGACATTCCTGAAGCGCGTGTTCACGGCCAAAACGCCGTGGACCTATCTCTACCTGTTCCTGATTCCGTTTGTGAACTGGGGTTTCGACAAGATCCACACCATTCCTTTGCCGACCGGCGGCGACTGGCATCCGCTTACCGTGGTGACCGGATTGACGCTGGTGGTACGCGATTTCGCCCAGCGCGAGGTCGGGCACTATATTTTCGGTTTCCTCGGCATCGGTTTGATCCTGTCGTTCATAACGTCGGACCCGTCGGTGGCGTTCGCCTCGACGTGCGCCTTTGCGATTTCGGAGCTGATCGACTGGGCCCTGTTCACCTTCGCCAAGATCCCATTGTCGAAACGGGTGTTTCTGTCGGCGGGCATCAGTGCGCCGATCGACGCCGCCGTGTTCCTGGCCATCGCCAGCCAGTCGATCCCGGGCATCTTCAATCCGTGGTCGTTCGCCGCCGCCATCGTCAGCCGGTTCATCGGTTGCCTGATCGTCTATTTCCTGATGCGCAACCGCGACCGGCGGGAAGCGGCAGCTCGGAATGCGGCCAATTTGCAGGTCTAACGCCGGCTCTTGAAGGCATGCGCGATGGTGCCGTCGTCCAGCCAGTCCAACTCGCCGCCGACCGGGACGCCGCGCGCCAGGTGCGATATAATTACCTGATTATCATAGGATTTCAGGCGGTCGGCGATGTAGTGCGCCGTGGTCTGGCCTTCGACCGTGGCCGGTAGCGCCATGATGATTTCGCGGACACCGCCGTCGGAAACACGGCGGATCAGGGCTTCCAGGCGCAGGTCTTCCGGCCTGACGCCGTCGAGTGCCGACAAAAGCCCGCCCAGGACGTGATAGCGGCCGGTGAACGCCCCTACCCGCTCCATGGCCCAAAGAGCGCTGTCTTCTTCGACGACGCAGATCATCGTCGCGTCGCGGGCCGCGTCGGCGCAGATGGTACACGGGTTCTGCGTCGCTAACGAGCCGCAGATACGGCAGGTTGACACCTTGTCGGCGGCGTCCTGCATGGCGGCGGTCAGCGGCAGGAGTAGCTGTTCGCGGCGCTTCAGCAAGGCCAGGGCGGCGCGGCGGGCCGAGCGCGGACCAAGGCCGGGCAGCTTCGACAGCAGCGCCATCAGGCGTTCGATTTCAGGTCCGGCTCCGGGCATCAATTGTCGCCTTTCGCGCCGAGAAAAAGACCCCAACCACCACATCTAGCGCGCAAGCGCGCGTCGTGCGGTCCCCCTCGCCGCGTGGCGGGGCGGTATAAGAGGAGCAATGCGGCGCTATTTCGCAAAATGCGTCTTTAGAAAAACTTCGGCATGTTGGGCATGTTGAGGCCCGCGCCCATCGGGCCGGCCGCTTCGGCCAGCAGTTGCTGATTCAGCTCTTCCAGCTTCTTCTGGGCGTCCTTGTGAGCGGCGATGATCAGGTCGGTCAGCACCTCGCCTTCGCCCGGCGTCAGCAGGCTGTCGTCGACCTTCAGCGACACCAGATCGCCGGTGCCTTTGAGCTCCAGCGACACGAGGCCGGCGCCGGCAGACCCCGATACGGTCGAAGCATGCATCTTCTTCTGGGCTTCGCCAAACTTCTGCTGGACCTGTTGGGCCTGCTTCATCAATGCCTGGAAATCCATCACTCATCATCCTTGTCTTCAGAATCGTCATCTGGGGCGGCGGTCACATCCGGCGCTATCGCGTTCAGTCGGGGCCGGATGGACGTGATCTCGGCGCCGGGGAAAGTGTTCAGAAGCGTGGTCACGAAGGGGCTGGTTTCAATCCTGGCGCGGGCGGCGGCGGTTTCGCGCCGGTCGCGTTCCATGATCGACTCAGCGCCACCCGAGCCTTCGGTAGCGATCAGCCAGCGCTCGCCGGTCCATTCCTTCAGGCGCATCGACAGGCGGCGGACAAGGTCGGCCGGAGCGCGCGGCGCCAACTCAAAGGTGATGGCGCCGGGCTTGAACGCAATCAGGCGGACAAACTGTTCGACATCGGTGCGCAGGCCGATATCGCGCCGGGCGTCGATCAGTTTCAGGACGTCACCGAAGCTCTGCGGATTGGCGGCGACCTGTGGCGCAGCGCGCGGCGCGATGGCGTGCTGGGCGCGGGCCTGGGTGCCATGCGGAGCACCGCCGACAGGACCGCTGCCCGGCAATAACGGCTCGCCGCTTTGCAGGCGCTTCATCAGGGCTTCCGGCCCAGGCAGGTCCGAGGCATAGCACAGCCGGACCAGGGCCATTTCAAAGGCGGCGCAAGCATCCGGGGCGCGGCGCAGTTCCTCGAACGCCTTGAGCATCAGGGTCCACAGGCGGCTTAACGTCCCGGCCGACAACTGCGCACCCAATGCCGTAACGCGCATGGCCTGCGCCTTCGGCAGGCGCGTGGCTTCAGCGCCGAGCACCTTGGCGACGCTGGTGGCATGACAGTATTCAAGCAGGTCGCCCATGATCTGGGTCGGATCGGCGCCGTAGCCATACAGCGTGCGGAAGGCCAGCAACGCCTCGCTCATCTGGCCGGAAATGATGTTCTCGAACAAGGCCAACGTCGCCGACCGGTCGGCCAGGCCGAGCATTTCGCGGACGGATTCGGTCGAAACGGTTTCGCCCGGATCGCCCTGCACCAGGGCCTGGTCGAGCAGGGACAGCGAGTCGCGCACACTGCCCTCGGCGGCGCGGGCGATCAGGGCCAGGGCGTCGGCGTCGATCTTGACGCCCTCAATGGCGCAGATCTTTTCCAGATGCGGGATCAGGATGTCCGGCTCGACGCGGCGCAGGTCGAAGCGCTGGCATCGCGACAGGATGGTGACCGGCACCTTGCGGATTTCGGTGGTGGCGAAGATGAACTTGGCGTGCGGCGGCGGCTCTTCCAGCGTCTTAAGCAATGCGTTGAAGGCGCCGGTCGACAGCATGTGCACTTCGTCGATGACATAGACCTTGTAGCGCGCCTCGACCGGGGCGTAGCGCACGGATTCGAGCAGTTCGCGCATGGCGTCGACGCCGGTCCGCGAGGCGGCGTCGAGTTCCAGGACGTCGATATGGCGGCCTTCGATGATCGCCTGGTCGTGGCGGCCCAGCGTTTTCAGGTCGATGCTCGGCTGATGCACCGTGTCGGTGTCGTAGTTGAGGGCACGCGCCAGCAGTCGGGCGGTGGTGGTCTTGCCCACACCGCGCACGCCCGTCAGCATGAAGGCATGGGCGATGCGGTTGGCGGCAAAGGCGTTGGTCAGCGTGCGGACCATGGCCTCCTGGCCGATCAGGTCCTCGAAGGTGCGCGGCCGGTATTTGCGCGCCAGAACCGTATAGGCCTCGGCCTTTTCCGGCGTCTGGGCCGGCGCTTCGGCCACCGGCACGGACGCCCCGAACATATCGGTTGTCAGATCGTCGCGCAGATCGGCCGCATCGACGGCTTCGGCAAAGGGATCTTCGGTTTCGGTCTGGTCGGCCATGAGAATATTTATAGAACCTTTTTGCACAGGCGTCGCCGGTAAAAGACGATTCGTCAACAAGCGGAAATTGCCGCCAATCGCAAGTTTTTCCTGTTCCTGTACGGGCTGAAGCTCTAAAATGGTGGCATGCCCCATATTTCGCAACTGACATATGCCATCGGCGATATCCATGGCTATGACGTCGCATTTGAACGTCTGGTCGAACGCATCCGCAACGACGCCGCGAGGATCGGCGAGCGGCCGCGCATTGTGCTCCTCGGCGACTATATCGATCGTGGTCCCAATTCGCGCGGCGTACTGGATCGTATTCTGAGGCTGGAAAAGACCAACTGGTGCGACCTGGTGGTCCTCAAGGGCAATCACGAAGACGCCCTACTACGTTTTCTGGACGACCCGGACTATGGCCGAACCTGGGGGACCTGGGGTGGAGCGCAGACCGTGGCCAATTACGGCATCGATATGCCGGATTTAGGTGCATCAGAGCTGACTTGGGAGGGCACCAGCGATGCGTTCAGCCGCGCCTTCGATCCGGCGCACCTGGCGCTTCTCGAACGGTTGCCGGCGATTTTTATCGATGGGGATTATCTGTTCGTCCATGCCGGTGTCGATCCCGACAAACCACTGGCCGAACAGGATGCCGAAACCTTCATGTATATCCGCGGACGTTTTCTGCGCGCCGACAAGGCCTGCGACTACGTGGTGGTCCATGGCCACACGCCGGACGATGAGCCTTTCAATGCCGAGTGGCGGATCGACGTCGACACCGGCATCTATTTCAACGGCGTACTGACGGCGGTGCGGCTGCGCGGCGAGGAACGGACGTTTCTGCAGGTCGAGCTCAGCGACGCGGAATTCATGCCGTGGGTGCGGCTGGCTTAGCAATTTAGGGGAAAGTGGAGACGACCGACCCGAAGGTGAATTCGTTATGGCTGCTGCCTTCCGGCCCTGACCAGGTTGGCGAGGCCTTCGCCCGGCCGTCTCCGAGCGCGTATATGCGTATTTTTGTCCGCCGGCGCAAGGGGAATATGCGAACGACGGATGACAGAGCCTTGACGCGTTTGAGCCAGGTACGCCGATGTCCACCGGTGTCAGCCGTCATGCGGAGGGCCTTGCCGGTCGCCCCCGAATAATGGCAGTGTCGCACCGGTCTCCAGGAGTGTCCCCATGCGTTTCCGCCCCCTGCTCTTTTCGCTTATGGTCGCCACGGCATGCGTGGCCGCGCCTTCCTTCGCCAAGGTCATCGGCCAGAGTGTCGCCGCCCTGGCGATCACCGCCGACCGCGTCGCCCAGTTACCGGCCAAGGATCAGGCGGCATGGACGGCCTACCTGAAGCGATCGCAGGCCCAGCGCGCGGCCGACAAGGCGGCGCTCAAGGCCGAGCTGAAGCCAGGTGTCACGCCGCCGCCGCTGCCCGAGGAAAGCCATGCCAGCGGCAATTCCATGCCAATGGACAAACCGGCCGACTGGTATGCTTCGCCGGAGGCGCGCCATGTCGCCGACGTGATTGTCAGCTTCCAGACGCCGGCCGGCGGTTGGGGCAAGAACCAGAACCGGACGGGCGCGCTGCGTCAACCGGGCCAGCCCTATGTGCTCAACAACATTTCGAAATACCTGTCGCCGGACGATTTCGACACGCCGGTCGAGCCGGACTGGAATTATGTCGGCACGCTCGACAACAATGCCACCACGACCGAGTTGCGTTTCCTGGCCAAGGTGATCGGCCAGGCGCCGGGCAAGGAAGGCGATGCCTGGCGCGCCTCGGCGGTCAAGGGTTTGAATTACCTGCTCGATTCGCAGTTCCCGAATGGTGGCTGGCCACAGGTGTGGCCGCTGGAAGGCGGCTATCACGACGCCATCACCTATAACGACAACGCGGTGGCCGAAGCCGCCGAGGTGTTGAGCGCCGCCGCCGAAGGCAAGGGCGACTACGCGTTCGTGCCCGCCGATCTGCGCAAGAAAGCGGCTGTTGCGGCAGCCAAGGGTGTCGACTGCATCCTCGCCACCCAGGTCAAGGTCAAGGGCGTACTGACGGTGTGGGGGCAGCAGCACGATGCGCTGACGCTCGAACCGGTGGCAGCGCGCAATTTCGAGCCGGCCGAGCTGTCGAGCGACGAAAGCACCGACGTCCTGCTCTACCTGATGCAGCAGCCGCATCCGTCGGCCGGCGTCAAGGCGGCGGTGCGCGCCGGCGTGGCCTGGATAAAGGCATCCGAACTGCATGATGTCGCCTGGACCAAAACCGACGACGGCCGCAAGCTGGTCCCGTCGCCGGGCGCCAAGCCGATCTGGGCTCGCTATTACAGCCGAGCCACGGGACTGCCGGTGTTCGGCGAACGCGACAAGACGATCCACGACGACGTCAACGAGCTGAGCCTGGAACGGCGCAACGGCTATTCGTGGTTCAACAGCTCGCCGCAAAAGGTGCTCGACAAGTACGACGCCTGGGACAAAGCTAATCCGTAATGTCCGAAACCAACGGCTATGTTCGCCGCTGGTGGAAAGAAGCGGTCGTCTATCAGGTCTATCCGCGCTCGTTCTACGACAGCAACGGCGACGGCATCGGCGATCTGCGCGGCGTTGTTGAAAAGCTTGATCACATCAAAGGCTTAGGTGTCGATGTCATCTGGCTGAGCCCGCATTACGACTCGCCCAATGCCGATAATGGCTACGACATCCGCGACTATCGCCAAATGGCAGCCGAGTTCGGCAGCATGGCCGATTTCGATGACCTGCTCGGCGCCGTTCATGCCGCCGGGATGAAGCTGATCATCGATCTGGTGGTCAATCATACCAGCGACGAACATGCTTGGTTTATCGAAAGCCGCAAAGGCCGCGACAATCCGTATCGCGATTATTACATCTGGCGGCCGGGGCGCGATGGCCAGTCGCCGAACAATTGGCCGTCGATTTTCGGCGGTTCGGCTTGGACGCGGGACGGTGAGGACTATTACCTGCACCTGTTTTCCGACAAGCAACCAGATCTGAACTGGGACAATCCGGCGGTGCGCGGCGAGGTCTACGACCTGATGCGCTTCTGGCTCGACAAGGGTGTCGACGGGTTTCGCATGGACGTCATTCCGTTTATTTCCAAAGTTACGGAATTATCTGATTTGCCTGAGGGCGCTATGGCCAGGCCGCAGGATGTCTATGCCAGCGGCCCAAATGTGCATGATTACCTTCAGGAAATGCGGCGCGAGGCTCTGGCGTCCTACGATGTGATGACGGTTGGGGAAGCGTTCGGTGTCAGCCTGGCGCAAACGCCGACCTTTGTCGACGAGCGGCGCGGCGAGCTCGACATGGTGTTTCAGTTCGACGTTGTCGAGATCGATCGGGGGCCCGACGGACGGTGGCGGCCATGGACCTTGCCGGATTTGAAAGCGGTGTATGCCCGGCAGGATAAGGCGTTGGACAAGCATTGCTGGCCGGCAGTGTTTCTGGGCAATCACGACAATCCGCGCATCGTGTCGCGTTTCGGTGATGACAGGCTGGAATGGCGGGTGAAGTCGGCGCAGGTTCTGGCGACGCTGCTCCTGACGATGAAGGGCACGCCTTTTCTGTACCAGGGTGACGAGATCGGCATGACGAATATGCGTTTCGCCGATATTTCGCAATTTGACGATATTTGGGTGCGCAAGGCCTGGCACGAGGAAGTTGATAGCGGGCGCGTGATGGCGGCCAATTTTTTGGCTGAACGCAATCGGACCAGCCGCGACCACGCGCGTACGCCGATGCAGTGGAGCGACACGGCGAATGGCGGATTTACCGAGGGAAAGCCTTGGCTGGCGGTCAATACGAATTTTCCAGAAATAAATGCGGAGACGTCAGGCGAAATCTACGACTGGTACGCGACGTTGATCGCCCTGCGCCGTGCTACCCCTACCCTCGTTTATAGTGACTATCGCGATCTGGCGCCGGAGCATCCGCATGTATTTGCCTATGATCGCGTCATGCTCAATGAAGGATATCGCGTCCTGCTCAACTTCTCCGCCGAGCCGCAGGTGTTTGATTGTCCCGAGACGGACGTCATTATGGGCAACTATGAGACACCGGAGCCGAATATTCTGCGCGGCTGGGAAGCGCGAATTTACCGGCTTAAGGCTTAGGAAATCCAAGTCATCTTCTTGTCGATAATAACCCAGCGGCCGTTTCTTAACTGAGCCGTCACTTCCTCACCATGGCCGCACAGGCGCGGACAGGTGTAATCGATCTTGACGCGGACCGTGGTGGCGTCGACCTTTTCCGGCGCTTCGAACTGGGTGATGTGGTCGAGGCCCGGCGCGTCCGGTTCGTTCGGCTTGCGCAGGCCCAGCATCGGTAAATTGGCAGCAGCGAATTCAACCGCACAGTCGGCTCCGCCGCGCACTT
The DNA here is from genome assembly GCA_964445605.1 of uncultured Caulobacteraceae bacterium. Taxonomy (GTDB): domain Bacteria; phylum Pseudomonadota; class Alphaproteobacteria; order Caulobacterales; family Caulobacteraceae; genus Asticcacaulis. The sequence goes on from CAYULN010000302.1 coordinate 15,683, forward strand.
TCGGATCGTAATTGTCGGCATGAAG
>CAYULN010000303.1:0-7855 GCA_964445605.1 uncultured Caulobacteraceae bacterium
CTGCGCGGTTTTGCCGGCGCGGTCCGGCAAAGGTCGTTCGACGACCTGTCGCGCCTGCCGGCCGACGGCACGCCGCGCGAACTCACGCCGCTGTCGGAGTCGCTCAACGACCTGCTCGGCAAGCTGGAACGGTCGCTGGCCCAGGAGCGCCTGTTCACCGACAATGCCGCCCACGAACTGCGCACGCCGCTGGCGGCGCTTGGCCTGCAGGTAGCGGTGGCCCGCAACGCCAAGACGCCCGAGGAACAGCAGGCCATGCTGGACGATCTCGGCCACGGTGTCGAACGCACATCGCGGCTGCTCGACCAGCTCCTGACTTTGGCGCGCCTGCGCCATGCCCCCGCCGACAACCAGCCGGTCAACCTCTATCAGGCCGCCAGCGACGCCATCCAGGCCGCCTATGCCAAGGCCCACGCCAAGTCCGTGGAGCTCAGCCTGTCCGGCACAGAGGACGCGGTCATCGCCGTGCGCCGGCCATTACTCGATCTGCTTATCGGCAACCTGCTCGACAACGCCGTCAAATATTCGCCGTCCGGCGGCGAGGTCGCCTTGACCGTGGCACGGACGGGTGAGGCTTGCGTCCTCACCCTGCGCGACCATGGCCCGGGCATCGATCCGGCCGAACGCGACAAGGTGTTTGCCCGCTTCTACCGCATCAAGGGCAATACCCAACCGGGCAGCGGTCTGGGCCTGTCGATCGTGCGCAGCATCGGCGAAATCCTCGGCGTCGATATCCGGCTGTTCACCCCCGCCGACAACGAAGGCCTGGGCGTGGAATTGCGCTTCAAGTTTTAATTTTTCAGCTTGGCTTCAGCTTAAGGGGGTAAGACGCGGCAAACCTCGAAAGGTCATTGCCATGAAAGCGTTCCTTGCCGCCTGCGCCCTGTCTGCCCTCGCCCTGCCGGCCTTTGCCGGTCCGTCGGGCCTACGTGTAATCGACACCATCAAGGTCGGCGGATCGGGTGGCTGGGACTATGCCGCCGTCGACACCGTGGCCAACAAGCTGTTCCTGTCCCATGGCACCAGCATCGCTTCGGTCGATCTCGCCACCGGTAAGGTCAACCCGCACCTGGCCGACGCCGACGGCGCCCATATCGCCCTGCCGCTTGGCGATGGCAAGACCGTCCTCGTCACCCAGGGGCGCGCCTCCAAGGCGACCTTCATCGACGCCGAAAGCGGCGCCGTCCTCGCCGATATCGCCACGGCGGCCAAGCCCGACGGCGCCATCCTCGATCCGGCGACCGGCAAGGTGTTCGTGCTCGACAACGGCGGCGCCCAGCTCGACGTTCTCGACCCGAAGACGCGCACGGCGGTGGGCAAGGTTGCCCTGACCGGCGCTCCGGAAGGCAGCGCCGCCGATGGCAAGGGCCTGATCTTCGTTCACTACGAGGACAAGCAGCAGATCGCCGTCATCGATACGCGCGCGCTTAAGGTCAAGGCGGTCTATGACATCAAGGATTGCGACGGCCCGACCGGCATCGCCTTCGTCCCGGACCAACGCCTTCTGCTGTCGGCGTGTGGCGGCGGCGTGGCGCGCGTCACCAATGCCGACACCGGCGCCGAGGTCGGTACCGTGGCCATCGGCAACCGCCCGGACTATGCCCTTTACGACGCCAACGCCAAGCTCGGCTACATCCCGTCCGGCGACGGCAAGCTGACGGTCATCGCCTTCGACGGCAAACCCCACGTCGTCGATACCGTCGATACCAAGGCCGGCGCTCGCACCGCCGCGCTCGATCCGAAGACCGGTCGCGTCTATCTGCCGACCGCCGATTTCGCCCCCGCCAAGCCCGGCGAGCGCCCGGCCGCCCTGCCGGACAGCTTTGAGGTTCTGGTCGTCGGCAAATAGGTCTAAACAGAAGCCCGAGTCGCAAAAAAAAAGAGGTGGGCGTGACGCGTGTGAAGGTGAGCAAGGCGGCTATGGCATTGGCTCTGGCGGCGGCTCTGGCCGGTTGCGCCAGCTATGCCCCCGCGCCTTTGTCCGTCGCCGATCTCGCCAAACCTGCCGCCGCCACGCCCTTGCCGGACGACGCCCACGCCTTACTGAAGTTGGCGCTTGAACGCGATCCGGCCTTGGCCGCCGCCAAAGCCAATTTGGTCGCTGCGCAACAGGCGGCGAAATCGGCCCGCAACCTGCCGCCGCTGACCGCCACCCTGACCGCCGAATATTCGCGCAATGCCGGGACGACCAGCCCGTGGCTCTACGGCGGTTCGGTCGGCGTCCCGGTCGATGCCGGCGGCCGGCGTGCCGCCCGGGTGACCGCCGCCGATCTCAACGTCGTCAAAGCGCGCTATGCCGTTGCCGATGCCGCCTGGAAAGTGCGGGCGCAACTCCGGCAGGCCCTGGCCGACCTGGCCACGTCGAACCGGCAGATTGCCGCCGCGCAGGCCCTGGTCGACCGGCGCCGCGCCTATCAGGCCCTGATCGAACGCCGGGCGGCGGCGGGCGAGGACCCGCAGAGCCTGGCCGTCCAGGCCCGCCTCGACGCCTCGGCGCCGCTCGATATCCTGATGCAGGCTCAGGCCCGCCAGGCCCAGGCCAAGGCCACGCTCGCGCGCCTGCTCAATGTGCCGCTCGAAGCCGTCGATGCTTTAACCGTCGATGTGCCTGTTGACACGGATACTACGCAACTGACCACCTTGGCCGACCGCGCCCTCTATGTCCGCGCCGACGTGCTGACCGCCGTCGCCGGCTACGACCTGGCCGAAAACGACTTGCGCGCCGCCGTCGCCGGGCAGTATCCCGACCTCAACATCGCGCCGGGCTACACCTGGGAACGGGGCGTGGTGAAGCTGCCGGTCAATCTCAACCTGACCCTGCCGCCGCTCGATTTCAACCGCGCCAATATCGCCCAGGCCCAAGCCGCCCGCCTGGCCGCCGGCAAGACTCTCGAAGACCAGGTGAAGACGGTCCAAGCCGATATCCGCCAGGCCAGCCTGACCTACGTCGCTGATCGGGCCACCGCCACCAAGGCGCGCGACAGCGATCTGCCCATGGCGCTGGAGCTCTCGCAACGCCTGGCCAAAATGCAGGCGGCCGGCGAATCCGACCGCACCGAGGCCCTGAGCGCCGACATCGCCGCCGCCCAGGTGCGCCTGACCGTCGCCACCGCCGAACAGACCGTCATCGATGACCGCCTGAAACTGGAAGACAGCCTGCACCAGGCGTTCGATGCCGAGGACAACCGCATCCTGGCCGCCGCCATGCCCGTTCAAGAGGGACAGAAGTGACCCGCCCATTCGCCTTATTGCTCTGTGCCGTCTTGCTGGCCGGCCCCGTGTCGGCCGCGCCCGTCCTGCGCCTCGACGCCGCCACGCAGACCCGCCTGCAGATCCGCACGGCCCCGATCCAGGCCGCGCAATCGGCCGATGCGGTCAATGGCTTCGCCACGGTCATGGATCCAGCGCCGCTCCTGCAACTGCTCAGCGATATCGACGCGGCCAAGTCTGCCCTGACGGCGTCATCGGCCGAAGCCACGCGGACCCAGGCCCTGGTCAAGGACGCGACCGTCTCGGCCAAGACCGCCGAGGCGGCGCGCGCCCAGGCCCAGGCCGACCAGGCCAAGCTCACCCTGCTCAAGCAACGCCTCGGCCTGGAATGGGGCCCCTATTTTGCTGGCCTGTCCGACGCGGCCCTAAGCCAGTTGGCGCGCGATATCGCCGCCCAGCAGGCCGCCCTGGTGCGCGTCGACACGCCCTCTGGCCAGGGCCTGAAGACGGCTGCCACCGCTACGCTCGACCTGGGCGCGCTCGGTTCCGCCGAAGCCAAGGTGGCGGGCGTGGCGCGCACCGCCGATCAACGCCTTCAATCGCCGGGCTTGATCACCATCGTCACCGGCAGCCAGGCGGCCTATCTGAGCAATGGCCTGACCCTCAACGCCAAGCTCTATTCGGGCGGGTCGGCGGGCGGCCTGCTCATCCCCAACGCCGCGCTGCTGCGCCAGGATGGCCAGGTCTACGCCTATGTTCGCGTCGCGGCGACCAGCTTCGTCAAACGCACGGTGGTTCGCACAAAAGTCACGCCGGAGGGCCTGATCGTCCAGGACGGCTTCAAGGCCGGCGAGGCGGTGGTGGTGCAGGGCGCCTCAGCACTGCTTGCGGCGGAAACTCCGAAAAAGGCTGAGGACTGACATGCTGGCGCGTCTCGTCCGGATCAGCCTGACCCATCCGCGGCTGGTGGCGCTGGCGGCCGCCTTGCTGCTGGTTATCGGCGGCATCGTTGCCCTGCGCGCCAACTACGACGTCTTCCCAGATTTCGTGCCCGCCCAGGTCGAAGTGCAGACCGAGGCGCCGGGCCTGGCCGCCGATCAGGTCGAACAGTTGGTCACCCGACCGGTCGAGCAGGCCGTCAACGGTGCGGCCGGCGTTCAACAGGTGCGGTCGGATTCCATCCAAGGCCTGAGCATCGTCAGCGTCACCTTCAAGGACGGGGCTGAACCTTACCGCGCCCGCCAGATCGTCGCCGAGGCCCTGAGCGAAGCCGCCGCCAACCTGCCGCCCGGCGCGGACTCGCCCAAGGTATCGCCGCTGACCTCTTCGACCATGGACTTGCTCAAGGTCGGCTTCCTGAGCAAGAAGGTCGACCCGCGCAGCCTGCGCGACTTTGTCCAATGGACCGTTCGGCCGCGCCTGATGGCCGTGCCGGGTGTGGCGCGTGCCACCGTCTATGGCGGCCAGGTCCGCCGCCTCGAGGTCCGCGTCGATCCGCAGGCCCTGGCGGCGCGCGGTTTGAGCCTCGACGATGTGCTCAAGGCCGCCCAGACCTCGACGGCCCTGAGCGGCGGCGGCTTCATCGACACCTCCGAACAGCGCATCCTGGTCGAACCCAAGGCGCAAGCCGCCACCGCCGCGGACATTGCCGCCACGCCTCTGCCCGCCGGCGCCACGCCCGGCGCGGTCGTGCACATCGGCGACGTCGCCCAGGTGATCGAGGCCCCGGCGCCCGATTTCGGCGACGCCGTCATCATGGGCCAGCCGGGCGTGCTGATCAGCCTGTCGAGCCAGTACGGCGCCAACACGCTCAAAGTCACCCGCGATGTCGAGGCGGCCTTGAAAGAAATGCAGCCCGCCATGGCCTCGCGAGGCATTGTCATGCAGGCGGGCCTGCACCGCCCGGCCAATTTCATCGAAACGGCGCTCAACGGCATTTTCGGCGACCTGCTGATCGGCGCGGTGCTGATCGCCGTCATCCTGTTCCTTTTCATGCGCAACCTGAAGACCGTGCTGATCTCGTTCGTCAGCATCCCGTTGTCGCTGCTGGTCGCCATCGTGGTGATGGACCGGATGGGCATGAGCATCAACACCATGACGCTCGGCGGCCTGGCCGTGGCGCTTGGTGTCGTGGTCGACGACGCGGTCATTGACGTCGAAAACATCGTCCACCGCCTGCGCGAACGCCCCGACGGCGCCAGCGTCGCCGACACCATCCTCAAGGCATCGCTCGAAGTCCGTTCGCCGGTCGTCTACGCCACCCTGGTCGTGGCCCTGATCCTGGTGCCGGTGTTGATGATGCACGGCCTGCAAGGCGCCTTCTTCGCTCCGTTGGCGCTGGCCTTCATTCTGGCCACCCTGATCTCGCTGGCCGTCGCCATCGTCGTCACGCCGGCGCTGAGCCTGCTGTTCCTGAAAAACAGCCGTATTCCAGAAGAACCGCGTTTGTTGCGAGGGTTGAAGCGTTGGCATCACGGCCTGATCGAAAAGGTCAGCGACAAGCCGGGCCCGCTGTTCGTCTTCGCCGGGCTGATCAGCGTCGGCGCCATTGTCGCCCTGTTCTTCTTCAACGCCGAACTGCTGCCGTCGTTCAAGGAGGGCCACTTCGTCCTCGGCGTCACGGCGGAACCCGGCACCTCGCTGTCGGCCATGCGCCGCTACGGCGAGTCGATCTCGCATGACCTGCTGCGCATCGACGGCATTGCCACGGTCGAGCAGCAGATTGGCCGGTCCGAAGGCGGTGAAGACACGTTCGGCACCGAAAAAAGCGAGTTCCATGTCGAACTCAAGCCGCATCTGTCCGGTGCGAAACAGGACGCGATCGAAGAACAGATCCACAAGGTGCTCGACAGCTATCCCGGCTTGCAGACCGAAGTACTGACATTCCTCGGCGATCGCATCGGCGAGTCCCTGACCGGCGAAACGGCGGCTCTGGCCGTCAATATCTATGGCAGCGACGCCGACACGCTGGAGGCCACCGCCCAGCAGGTATCCGATACTTTGTCCAAGGTGCCGAATGCCGGCGATGTCGCCGTCCAGACCCCACCCAAGACGCCGAGCGTCCATGTCGATATCGACCGCCTGACCGCCGCTCAACGCGGCCTGACTCCGGTCGATATCCTCAATGCTGTCCAGAGCGCCTACCAGGGCGCCACCGCCGCCCAGATCTACCGCAACGACCGCTCGCTGCAGGTTGCCGTCACCCTGCCAAACGAATTGCGGCAAAGCCCAGAGGCGGTTGAAGACCTGCTGGTGCGGAGCGCCGATGGCTCGGTGGCGCGCCTGGGCGACGTCGCCAAGGTCTATCTCGGCGACAGCCGCACCACCATCTCGCATATCGGCGGGCGCCTGGTTGAAACGGTCACCGCCAACCCCGATCCGGCCCATGTCGCCGCGGTCACCAAGGCCGCCCAAGCCGGCATTGCCGCGCATGTGAAGCTGCCGGCGGGCGTCTATCTCGACTATGTCAGCGTCGCCGATGATGCCGCCAAAGCGCGCAACGAACTCCTGCTCAATACCGCCATGGCGGCCGGTGGCATCATCGCGCTGCTGGTCCTGGCTTTCGGTAGCGGCCGCGCGGTTGGCTTGATCCTGGCTTCGGCGCCATTCGCCCTAGTCGGTGGCGTCATCGCCGTGGCGGTGACCGGCGCCAGCCTGTCGCTGGGGTCTTTGGTCGGATTCGTCACATTGCTCGGTGTCGCTGCGCGCAATGCCATCCTGCTGTTGGCCCATACCCAGCAACTGGCCGACGAAGGCTACGAGTGGTCTTTGGCCACGGTGACCCGCGCCACCCAGGAACGGGTGACGCCGATCCTGATGACGGCCCTGGTCACGGCGCTCGGTCTGCTGCCGTTAGCCTTGGAAACCGGCCAATCGGGCCGCGAAATCCAGGGGCCCATGGCCATCGTCATCCTCGGTGGGCTGATTACCTCGACCATCATGAGCCTTGTCGTCCTGCCTGCCATGATCTGGCGCTTCCGCCATCCGCGCGCCCGCAAAGCACCCCGCACCTGACACGATCCCTTCAGGCCTGCCTCAGCTTGCGGGCGTAGTCTTTCTTCCAGCGCGGAATGCCGCGTGCAATGATGGAGATCGACAATGAAATCAGTCGTTTTTGCCAGCCTGGTCCTGTTGGCTGCCACACCCGCCCTGGCTGCCCAGCCAGGCCACTATACCGGTGAGAAGCTCGCCAAGAACGCCACCGTCACCATCGACCAGGCCGAAGCCATTGCGCTCAAGGCCCGGCCCGGCACGGTGACCGACAAGGAACTGGAGAAGGAAAAGGGCGGCTCTGGCCTGCGCTATTCCTTCGATATCAAGGCCGACGACGGCAAGACCTACGAGGTCGGCGTCGACGCCAAGACCGGTGCGGTGCTCGAAAACGCCCCGGAAGGCAAGAATCCGGACTAGATTCCGGCCCGATGACAGGGGTCGGCAAGGGTATTTTTCGGATGTAAACTCCGCGAGTCGCGACGGCGCCGGCGACTTGGCGCGATTAACAATAAAACCATCCGAGGAAACACCCATGTCGCGCTCCCTGTCTCCGGCAGCCCCGGTTATTGCTTTGGCCCTGGCCTGTTTTGCGGGTCAGGCCCAGGCGCTTGACCGGCCCGATACCACCTTCAAGGTCTTCCAGTTCCCCGCC
>CAYULN010000304.1:0-8974 GCA_964445605.1 uncultured Caulobacteraceae bacterium
CGAACCTACCCGACGACAGCGCGGTGCGGTGGGGCGCATTAACCCGCTTGACGTCGGATCTGAAAACCCAGCTTTGGGCGGTTAAATCGGCCGGGGAAGAAGCCGAAAGCCGCCGCCGCTTCATCGAAACCGTATTGTCGGAAATCAGCGCCGGTATCGTCGGCCTCGACGTCATGGAGCACATCTCGGCGATCAACCGCCACGCCGCCAACTTCCTCGGCACCAGTTCCGAGGACGCCATCGGCTTGAAGATTCGCGATTTAGCGCCTGAAATCACTGAACTTTTGGACAAGACTTCCGTGCACCGCGTCGAAGAGCAGGAAGTCGATTTACTGCGCAAGGGCGAGACGCGTCGCGTCCGCGTCCGCATCTCGGGCCTGGAAACCGGCGGCGCTGTTCTGACTTTCGACGACATCACCCGGCTGATCGCCGCCCAGCGCAACGCCGCCTGGAAAGACGTCGCGCGCCGTATCGCCCACGAAATCAAGAACCCGCTGACGCCGATCCAGCTCTCGGCCGAACGCTTGCGCAAGAAATACCGGGGTCAAATCGAAACGGACGGTGATACCTTCGATCGGCTGACCGACACCATCGTCCGTCAGGTCGGCGACATCGGCCGCATGGTCGACGAATTCTCATCCTTTGCCCGCATGCCCGCGCCCAACTTCGCTGAGGAAGATGCTGCCGAAATGGTGCGCGCTGCCGTGTTCTTGCAACGCGTCGCCCAGCCCGAGATCGAGATTTCCATCGTCGAGCCGCTGCCGGACATCAAGGTGGTATGCGACGGTCGCCTGCTGGGCCAGGCCCTGGGCAACGTACTGAAGAACGGCGGCGAAGCCATTGCCTCTCGCCTGCTGCGCGACCACGGCACCGAAGAGGTCGGCAATTTCGAAGGCCCCGCCGGGCACCTGCGCGTCGCCGTCGGAGCCGAAGATGGCTTCCTGAGCATCACGGTCGAAGACGACGGCATCGGCTTGCCGGAAAAGGACCGTGATCGCCTGACTGAACCCTACGTTACCACGCGCGAAAAGGGGACGGGCCTCGGCCTGGCCATCGTCAAGCGCATCCTGGAAGACCACGGCGGCGACTTCTACCTGAGCGACGCCCAACATTTAAGCGGCGCGCGCGCCACCCTGCGCCTGCCTCGGTTGCAAGCCGGCCAGGACGCCCAGCCAACCCCTGAATCCAGCTCGGAAACCGGGCCCAAAACCAAAGAACCCAAAGTCGTGAGGATCTGATGAAAGTATCGTCTGGCGTAGATATTCTTGTCGTTGACGATGAGGCGGATATCCGCGAGCTGATCGCCGGTATCCTTGAGGATGAAAGCTTTTCCGTGCGGACGGCGGCCGACTCGAATGCCGCCTTGCGGGCCATCAAGGCGCGTAAGCCGTCCCTGTGCGTGCTGGACATCTGGATGCAGGGCGGCGGCCTGGACGGCCTGGAACTGCTGAGCGTCATCCATGAGCTCGATCCCGACATTCCCTGCATCATGATCTCCGGCCACGGCACGATCGAAACGGCTGTGTCGGCGATCAAGAAGGGCGCTTTCGATTTCATCGAAAAGCCGTTTAAAACCGAACGGTTGGTTATGGTGGTTCAGCGTGCGCTTGAACTGACTAACCTGCGTAAGGAGAACCGCCGGCTGCGCAACCAGGCGGTCGTGCCCGATGGCCTGATCGGCAACTCAGCGGCCGCGCAGCTGCTGCGTTCGACCATCGCCAAGGTGGCGCCGGCCAATTCGCGCATCATGATTTCCGGCCCGGCCGGCTCCGGCAAGGAACTGGTGGCGCGCATGATCCACGAAGCCTCCGGCCGTGCCAAGTGCGAATTCGTGCCGATCTCGGCCGCCGGCATGACGCCGGAGCGTCTCGACGTCGAACTGTTCGGCGAAGAAGGCGAGGGCGGCAAGCCGCGCAAGATCGGTGTTTTCGAACGCGCCCACGGCGGCACCCTGTTCCTCGACGAAGTCGCCGACATGCCGCTGGAAAGCCAGAGCCGCATCCTGCGCGTCCTGGTCGAACAGCGCTTCATGCGCGTCGGCGGCGTCCAAGACGTTCAGGTCGATGTCCGCGTGATTTCCTCGACCTCGAAGGACCTGTCGTACGAAATCTCGCAGGGCCGCTTCCGCGAGGACCTGTTCCATCGCCTAAACGTCGTACCCGTGCGCGTGCCGGGCCTTTCCGAACGCCGTGGCGATATCGCCGAATTGGTCAACTACTTCATCGAACGCATCAGCGCCGCGCAAGGATTGCCCAAGCGCCTGCTGAGCGAGGACGCCATGGCGACGCTTCAGGTGCACGAATGGCCGGGCAATGTCCGCCAGTTGCGCAATAATATCGAGCGCCTGCTGATCCTGGCTTCGGGCAGCCCGTCCGAACCGATCACCGCCCAGATGCTGCCGTCAGAAGTGGTCGAATCGGCCGTCGCCGGCGCCATCCGGCCGGAGCGAATCATCGCCCTGCCATTGCGTGACGCCCGTGAAGTGTTCGAGCGCGAATATCTGTCGTCGCAGATCGTCCGCTTCGGCGGCAACATCTCGCGCACGGCCAACTTCATCGGCATGGAACGCTCGGCCCTGCACCGCAAGTTGAAGTCGCTGGGCCTGGCGCATATCCGCTCCGAAGAAGAGGATGCCTAAGGCGGGAGGCTTGCCAAATCAGGCCGCCAATGCCATGTGAGTCCTTGATTTGCAAAGGACTCACCCATGCCCCGCATCGCCTATGTCAACGGCCAATACGTCCGCGCCGCTGAAGCCATGGTTTCCATCGAGGACCGGGGCTATCAGTTCGCTGACGCCGTTTACGAGGTCTGGTCGGTGTTCGACGGCCGCCTGGCCGACCTGCAAGGCCATCTGAATCGCCTGGAACGGTCGTTGGGCGAGCTCCGGATTTCCATGCCGATGCCGCGCGGCAGCCTCGTCGTCGTGCTTAACGAGATTATCCGCCGCAACCAGATTCGCGAGGGCATGGTCTACCTTCAGGTCAGCCGTGGCGTCGCTCCGCGCGACCACATCTTCCCCGAGGGCGTAAAGCCGGCCGTCGTCGTAACCGCCAAACCGGTCGACCGCGACGCGGCCACCGCCAAGGCCGAACACGGCATCAAGGTGATTTCGCAATCCGACATTCGCTGGGGTCGATGCGATATCAAGACGGTAGGGCTGCTTCCTAATGTTCTGGCTAAACAGGCGGCCAAGGAAAAAGGCGCCGGCGAGGTCATCTTTGTCGATCGCGAAGGCCTGGTCAGCGAAGGCGGTTCCACCAATGTCTATATGGTCGGCGACGACGGCGTCATTCGCACCCGCAGCTTAAAAGCTAATATTTTACCGGGGGTAACGCGCCTCAATCTGTTGTCGGTTATCAAGGAGCTCGGCCTGGAAATCCGCGAGGATCCGTTCACCCTGGCGCAAGCCAAAGCCGCCAAGGAAGTCTTCGTCAGCGCCGCTACCAGCCTGGTCATGCCGGTCATTGCGATCGATGATACATCGATTGGCAATGGCACACCGGGACCGGTTGCTTTATCGCTAAGGGATTCCTATATCGACAGGGCGCGCCGTACGGCGGGCGTGTAAAACGTTTTGGAAAAATATTTTACCGCAACGCGGTTGAAAAAATTCCGTCTTTTTGCCTATGATTGGACGGCGTTCCGATTATCGCACCGGTCTCCCCGAAAGGTGTGATGCGTAAGGCGAACGTTCTGGTGTCTGTGTGCGGAGTATTGTGCTCCGCAAAATTTCAAACGATAAGGGCGTAAAATGTCCCACGATAAAAAGCAAAACCTGCAGGATACGTTTCTCAACAGTGTCCGCAAAACCAAAACCCCTTTGACCATATTCCTGATCAATGGCGTCAAGCTTCAGGGCATCGTCAGCTGGTTCGATAATTTCTGCGTGCTGCTGCGCCGCGATGGCCAATCGCAGCTGGTCTACAAGCACGCGATCTCGACCATCATGCCGGCCGCGCCCGTCCAGCTCTACGAGCAGGAAGAAGACGGTGACGACTAAAGCGTGCCCCGAAAAGTGTACCGCACTTTTCGGATTAAGGTGCGCGTCAAGCTATGGTCCGCAACTGGATCAAGTCTTTGAGTGATCGCTTTCATGATCACGCGCCCGAAGTGGTGCGTGCGATCGTTGTCGACCCTGATATGGCGCACCCGTCAGGTCAGGCCGCCGCGCGCCGGCACGATGAGTCGCGCCTGGAGGAGGCCGTCGGCCTCGCCATGGCGCTCGACCTGGATATTGTCAGCAGCCTGAACGTTCGCGTCCGCAAGATCAATCCCGCCACACTCTTCGGCCAGGGAAAGGTCTTGGAGATCAAAGCGCTATGCGAGGAGGTTGAAGCGACGCTGTGCGTTGTCGACACCATGCTGACGCCGATCCAGCAGCGCAATCTCGAACAGGAAATGGGGGTCAAGGTCATCGACCGCACCGGCCTTATCCTGGAAATCTTCGGCCGCCGCGCCCGCACCCGCGAAGGCAAGCTGCAGGTCGAACTGGCCCGCCTGGAATACGAACGGTCGCGCCTGGTCCGCACCTGGACCCACCTGGAGCGACAGCGCGCCACCGGCACCACGGGCGGCCCCGGTGAAACCCAGATCGAACTCGACCGGCGGATGATCGCCGATAAGATCAAGGCCTTGAAGGCGGAGCTTGAGGAGGTGCGCCGCACCCGTGCCCTGCATCGGTCGGCGCGCAAGAAGGTGCCGTATCCGATCGTCGCCCTGGTCGGCTATACCAACGCCGGCAAGTCGACCCTGTTCAATCGCCTGACCCGCGCCGAGGTCCTGGCCAAGGACATGCTGTTCGCCACGCTCGACACGACACTGCGGACATTGAAGTTGCCCAATGGCCGTTCGGCCCTGTTGTCCGACACCGTCGGCTTCATCTCCGACCTGCCGCACGAACTGGTCGCCGCCTTCCGCGCCACCCTGGAAGAGGTGATCGAGGCTGACCTGATCCTGCACGTTCGCGACGTCTCCAACGAGGAAACCGAAGCCCAGCGCGCCGACGTCGAGCAGGTCCTGTGCCAGATATTGCCCGAACTCGACCGCGAAAAGATGGTCGAGGTCTGGAACAAGATCGATCTGCTGGATACTGAATCCAAAGAGGTTTTGTATGCGCGCGCCGTCACCGACCGCGCCCGCAACAAGCCGCTCATGGTCTCGGCCATAAGCGGTGAGGGGCTGGACGCCCTGCTGAGCCACATCGCCCGCCTGGTCGATGCCGGCGGCGAGGAAATGGACCTGGTCCTCGATCCGCATCAGGGCGAACAGCTGGCGTTTCTGTACAGCCAGGGCCGCGTTCTCGACCGCTTCGACGACGAGGAGGGACGCGTCCATCTGCGTGTCAAACTGACCGACCAGGCCTATGGCCGTTTCGAACGCCTGGCGGCACATTCCAACCGTTGAAATCGTTTCTTTCGAAAGAAACCTTGCAAAGCACCGGGGTTTGCTCTAGATAGTTAGATATCTAACTATTAGCCAACTCATCATCATGCCCCATTCCTCAACGACTGTCGAAAAACCCGCCGAGGCCACCACACAATATGAACGCTTTTCCCACGCCCTGCATACCTCGGCACGCATGTGGCGGGTGGCGCTCGACCGGCGCCTGAAGGACCTGGGTATCTCGCAGGCGGGCTGGCTCAGCATCGCCTATATAGCAAAAGCCAAAGCGCCGCTGTCGCAAGGTGAACTGGCCGCCCTGGTGCAGGTTGAAGCCGCCACCGTCGTTTCGACCATCGACCGTCTGGAAAAGGCCGGCCTGGTCGAACGCGTGCCGAACCCGAACGATCGCCGGGTGAAACACCTGATTGTTACGCCCGCCGGTCAGGCCGTTTACAAGAAGGTGCGCGCCAAGGCCGATGAAATGCGAGCCGAACTGCTTGGGCAGTTCGATCCGGAAAAATTGGCCGTCACTACTGAAATTCTGGAAAAAATCCAGGCATTTATTGAGAATTTCTAATGTCTTCCGTTGCCAGTACCGCGTCCGCTGCTACCGACCCGAAGCTCAATCGGGGCATGATCACCATTTCGATCATGCTGGCGACCGTCATCGTCGCCATCGACGGCACCATCGCCAATGTCGCCCTGCCGCACATGCAGGGCAGCCTCAACGCCTCGCAGGACCAGATCACCTGGGTCCTGACCTCGTTCATCGTCGCCACCGCCATCGCCACACCTTTGACCGGCTGGCTGTCCGACCGCTTCGGCCAAAAGCGGCTGTTCCTGGTGTCGATTGCCGGCTTTACTCTCGCGTCGGTGTTCTGCGGCGTTGCCGGTTCCTTGACCGAAATCGTCATAGCCCGCCTGTTGCAAGGCGCCCTGGGCGCTGCGCTTGTGCCACTATCGCAAGCGACCCTGCTCGACATCAATCCGCGCGAAAAGCACGGCTCGGCCATGGCAGTCTGGGGCATGGGCGTCATGGTCGGTCCGATCCTGGGCCCGACATTGGGCGGCTGGCTGACCGACTCCTACGACTGGCGCTGGTGCTTCTTCATCAATGTGCCGGTCGGCGCAGCCGCCTTGTTCGGTATCTGGAAATACATCCCCAACCAGCCGGCCCGCCACAGCGTCAAGTTCGACGTCTTCGGCTTCGCCGCCCTAAGCCTGGCCATTGGCGCCTTGCAGATGCTGCTTGATCGCGGCCAGCAGAACGACTGGTTCTCCGCGACCGAAACCTGGATCGAGGCGATCATCGCCGGCATCAGCTTCGGCTGTTTCCTGATCCATACCTTCACCTTGCCGCCGGGCAAGTCGTTCTTCAATTATCGCCTGCTGCTCAATCCGAACTTCCTGACCGGCCTGCTGTTCATCTTCATCGTCGGCATGGTGCTGTTCGCCACGCGCGCCCTGATGCCGTCCATGCTGCAGGGCCTGATGGGCTATTCCGCCATGGACGCCGGCATCGTCACCGCGCCGGGCGGATTGGGAACCATGTTGTCGATGTTGGTCGTCGGCCGGCTGGTCGGTAAGGTCGACCTGCGCCTGATCCTGGCCGTCGGTTTCGGCTTGACCGCGATCTCACTATTCATGATGTGCCAATACACGATCGACCTATCGCGCATGGACATTATCTGGCCGGCCATCATTCAAGGGTTTGGGCTTGGCCTGGTCTTCGTCCCTCTTAGCGCGGCCTCGTTCGCCACCTTGCCCGGCGAGCTGCGCGCCGACGGCACCTCGATCTATAGTCTGATCCGCAACATCGGTTCATCCATCGGCATTGCCATGGTTCAGGCGCTTCAGGTCGCCAACACCCAGGCCGCCCACGCCGGCCTGGTCGCCAACATCGCCGGCTCCAACCCGTCCATGGCCAACGGCATGCTGGCCGGCACCGGCTCGTCGGCTATCGCCTTAAACGGGGAAATCACCCGCCAGGCCAGCATGATTGCCTATATCGACAATTTCCAGCTGATGCTGGTCTTGACCGTCCTGTCCATGCCGCTGCTCCTGCTGATCCGCCAGCCGAAGAAACAGGCACAAAGCCAGGAAGAAAAAGAACAAATCGAAGTGGCGGCGCTGGAGTAGGGCCCAGCCACCCTTCGCTGCCTCTTAAAACAGGCTCAGCGTCTCATCAGCCTCGACAGGCGTGCGGGCGGGGCGGGGCACCTTCGAGCGCGGCGCGAAGTGGCGGACCAGACGTGTCGCAAAAGCCTGCTTGTTGCGCTGCATGTCGGCGACGACCTCCTTGGGCATCTCAATACGCGCCGCGTGCTTGAGGCTGAACAAGGTCATTTCGACCAGCAGCGGCGCCAGATCGGCGCCCTTTTCGGTCAGGCCATAAATGTATTTGCGCGCATCGGCCGGATCGGCCGCTTTGCTGATCAGGCCGTGCTGCTCCAGGCGCACCAGCCGGTCGGCCAGAATATTGGTGGCGATCTTCTCGCCTGAGCGCAAAAAGGCCTGGTAGGAGCTATGACCGCGCAGCATCAGGTCCCGGATGATCAGCATCGACCAGTTGTCGCCGACCGCTTCAAGCACCAGGTTGATCGGGCACAGCGACCGGCTCGGCGGCAGGGTCTTGGCCGGCTTCTCCTTGATCGCCTTGGCCTTGGGGGCAGGGGGCGCTGCCCGCACTAGCCGGGAACGCGGCGTCGGCGCGACGGGCACCGGCGCCTTGGCGGCTTTGGCTGAGGTTTTGGCAGAGGCCTTTTTGGCCGGCGCAGATTTCAAACGGGGCATGACAGACCGGAAGCAAGGGCGTGGACGAAAGTCTTAACGCGCCCGTCTTGCGATTCGCAATCAGCCGGCGCCCATGGCTTGTGGATCGAAAGTCAAATTTTATGACTCGCGGATCGCAAGCGCAAGCCAGGTGACTTGCAAATTACAATTTATATGATGGCCGCTTGTCACCGGCAACCTCAAGCCAAACCCCTTGCAATAAGAAAGCGAAACGGAAATCGGCTTAGGCTTCGCAAGCCAATCCATTGCGTCGCGCCCTCTGACAAAAATGCGCTGCCCCTTCAAAGACTTGTAGAACAGATTTCACCTCCGGCGGCGGCGCGGCACAGTCGTAGCGGAGCAGGACGCGGCGATGGTTTTCTGTCAGACCAAGTTGGCAAACCTCCGATGACGAAACCGGCGGGAAAGCAGCCACATCCAGATCGAGGAACCGCTGCTTACGAAAGGCGGCCAGCACCCGGCGCACGGCGAAATCCGGCGTGGCATAGCCGGCCATCTGCCCGTTTGGCCCGGCGACGCTGGTCACACCGGAACCAAGCATATCGACCCGCAAAGTGGTTCGCCCCGCCGTCCGCACTTCATAACTGACATGCGTGTCCGGCGGCACCGGCTCCTTGCCGACCAGCATGTAATAGACCGCAAGCAGGGCAATGCACATCCCGACGCTGAGCAGCATGTTGCGCGAGCGATTATTCAGCCCGATGCGCGCAGGATCCGGCGTCGCCATGACGGCTCAACCCGCCTCGTGCTCGGCCTGCTTGGCCCGGTTCCACAGGGCGTCCATTTCGGCCAGGTTCGA
>CAYULN010000305.1:0-2876 GCA_964445605.1 uncultured Caulobacteraceae bacterium
TGGCCCCCCAGGGTGGCTTAAGCAACGGCGGGGGAACACCAACGCCGGTTTGGGGGGTGGGGGGCCCGTCCCCCCACAAGACCTTTCTTTAATCCAATAAAAAAGGCCTCGCCCCCAAAGGGGCGGGCCTTCTTTTATTGGAATAGGGAAGACTTGGGGCACAGCCCCCAAACCCCGTTATGGGTTCTGACGTTGCACCTCGGTCCGCTCCTCCAACCCTGCCTTGTCCGACAGCATCATGGCCATCAAAGCCTGCAGCAAAGGGCTGTTCCCGGCCGGATCGGCACCTGTGCCGCCACCCAGGGCGATTTTCGGCACGATATCGACGCCCGACTTTTCCAGCGCCTCGGCAAAGCGTTCGGCGATCTGACGCGTCAGTTGGTAGCGCGCGCCACCCGAAGCCTCGACCTGCTTGGCGATGGTTTCCGCCTGGGCCAGACCGACCTTGGTCACCCGTTCGGCCTCCGCTTTTGCCAGGGCGACAACCTTCTTGGCCTCGCCCTCACCCAGCATGTGCACACGGTCGGCTTCGGCCTGGGCGAGCGTCCGGGTTTGATTGGCTTCCTGCTGCGACCGGGCCAGGTTCGCCTTACCCTGGTTTTCCTGCACTTCGATCGACAGCTTTGACTCGGTAATCGCCGTCTGCTGCTTGGCTTGCGCCTCAGCTTCGCGCAGGGCGCGTTCCTTTTGGGCGGCGATGACCTGCCGCTCATAGGTGCCGACCTTTTCGTCAGCCAACTGCCGCTGCCGCAGCTGGTTCAATATCTGCTCGATCTGGTCATTGCCAGGCGCAGCGCGCGGCGTGCCGATCAGCACTTCCTGGAGCTCCAGCGAATAGCCGGCGAACTTGTCCTTCATTTCGCGCGCCGACTGGATCTGAATATCGCTCCGGTCCTGCAAAAGTTCAATAAGCGTACGGGTTTGTGCCACGTTCTTGAAGTAGGCCGACACCATCGGATCGAGCGTCTGTTCGACCAGCCGCTTGATATCGCCGAAGCGCTGCACCACCAAAGGCGCCTTGCGGTAGTCGATGTGGACGACGACCGACAGCGGCAGGATGGGTTCAAACGCGTCCTTGGTGATCAGCGACACTTCCGACAGGTTTTCGTCGAACTTGTGCGGGCCGACGGTCGATTGGTCCCACTTCAGGATGAAGTTGGTCGTCGGCACCATCAGGATTTTCCCCGCGTACGGATTGAACGCGTACTTGCCAGGCAGTAACGGCTCGGACCAGACGCCTCGCGTGCCGCGCGCCACCAGTTCGCCGTGACGATAGTCAGCGCCGGAGGTGTCGACGCCGTTTTCGCCGGTATAGGAGACGACGACGCCGACATGGCCGACCTCGATGATCGTCTTGGCCACCTTCTCAACAGTCGCGAACAAGCGATTGATAAAATAGGAGCCTTCGACCAGGACCTGCAACTGGCGGCCGCGACGGCCGCCGGCGACGAGGAACGCTTCCGGGTCCTGGAAATTGTTGTGGAAGGTCGTCGCATCGGCCGGGTCCTGGCCGACCGTCGGTGCGATGATCTGCTCGGCCGGCAACGACGGGCCGTCGTGGACCGTCACAACACCAATCGCATCGTCGGCGTCCTTTATGACGACGGCGTCGAACCCGGCACGAGCGGTGATCACCTTGCTCATTTCCTCGAACAAGGCGTCGTCGGCAGCGTCCAGCTTCACTCCATAGATTCGGTCGGCGGTGATGACAACGAACTGCGCCAGGTTGATGGCATAGGTGCCTTCGCGCAGGATCTTGCGTTGCGGGCCTTTCTGGCCGCCGGCTTCCAGGAAATGGCGGGCGTTTTCGAAGTCGGTCGCCCGGCCATTACCAGCCAGGGTTTGCATGGCCGACAGCGTCGCGCCGTCGCGGGCGAAGACGTAACCGATCTGGCCTTGCGGCACGGTCACCAGCGGTTGAATGTGCAGGCGGAACTGAAACGGGAAGAACAGGTGAAAGCCACCGCGCAACACAGTCGGCTGGAAGCCGGCTTCACCTTTCAGCGCGATCAGGCCGGCGGTGATCGAACCTTTGCCCGACCACAGTTTTTCGACAATGGCGGCGTGGTTGTTGCCGACATAGCGAAGCATGCCCGACAGAGCAAGCACAAGCAAAATGAGCAGCGCGCCTAAAGCCGACGCGGCCCACGGGAGATAGGATAAGGTCATAATGGCCCCCAAAGGCATGTCGCACCGGCCCCCGCCGGATTTTCGCAACATGCAAGTTTTCAGACACTTCGGCCGAGTTCCTCATGGGATCCGGCAGTGCTTGACACTTTTAATATAGAGATGCTGCGGTGCAGCGTCGAGAGGAAATCAAGCGGTTGTGATAGCGCACGGATAGCGAATGGGTTTGGGGCCTGCGGCCCCAAGACTTCCTTCTTCTTTTTCTTTCTCCCGCCCCTCTTCGGGCGAGGAGGAAGAAAAAGAATAAAGACGTGGGGTCACGGACCCCACACCCCGTTCCTTGTCCGCGCCCTATACCCCGGCTTCGATCCGCGCGGTCTCATAAATCTCGGCGGCTTCCATCCATTCCGCTTCCAAGGCAACAAGCTTCTCTTCCAATCGCGCCTTGTCCTTGCCGAGCGAAGCCGCGCCGACTGGATCCTTCGTATAGATAGCCGGATCAGCCAGCTTGTGATCCAAAAGCTTGATCTGATTGCCGGTCACCTCTATCTGCCGCTCCAGGTCATCGGCTTTCTTCTTCAGAGGTGCGATAGCATTGCGCGCCGCCGCAGCCGCCTTCCGCGCCTCCTTGGAATTGCCGCTGGATGGCTTCTTCTCGGCCGCGGCTTCCGCCTCGGCGCGTGTGGCGGTCTTGGCGCGTTCGATAACCAGCTTGGCGTAGTCGTCCAACGAGCCGGTATAAGGCTTCA
>CAYULN010000306.1:0-14143 GCA_964445605.1 uncultured Caulobacteraceae bacterium
GAAGCGTTTGCGGGCGATCGACGCCGATACCGACTCGCCGGATTCGCCGTGATTGGCGACGGCGACCGTCGGCTTGAAGAAGTTGGTCAGCATCTGGCCCCAGCTGGTGTAGGGCTCGCCCATCTGATCGCACGACGTCGAGTCGCCCAGGATGTAGATGGTCGGCACATTGACCGGCACGACGCTGATCGAACGGACTTCGGGGTTGCTGCCGTCGAATTCCAGCGTGATGCGCTCATCCCAGGCGCGGCCTTCCTGGACGCTTTCGCGCGGCGCTTTCAGGTTGACGACCCCGCCGTCGGGCAGGTTGGGCGTGCGGACGTTGACGATAAAGGTCTTGGTGACGGTCTTGCCGGCGCCGACCGCGACCGGTTCGACCATCAGCCGACGCAGCTCGGCGCGGACATCGGTGTCGGACGCCGCATCGCCGCCCAGCGTGACGGTGACCTTGTAATTGCCTTCGGGGGCGTCGAAGCTGAAGAAGAACGGCGCGCCACCGATGCTTTTGGCGGCCACGGTCGGCGTGCTGCTCTCGAAGCCGTAACCGGCGGCGGGCGTATAAGCGCCGGCGGCGGTGACCGCGGTCGTGTCGCCGGATGCCTTGGCCGCCGTGCCGAACACGAAGGTCTTGCTGGTGAACGGTGCCGCCGCCGCCATCGCCTGGCCCGTCAACAATGCGCCCGCCATAATGGTTCCTGCCAGAAGCCGCATCCTGTTCATTCGTGATCTCCCAAGCGCATCCCGAAAAGTGTCAGCGGTTTTCGGATCAGATGCGCGTTAAATAAATTGAATTGTTATGAGATTACACGCAGGACACGACCGGACTTGTCGCGGAGGCAGCGGAAATTGCAGCACGGCATGGGCCGCCCCGCTCGTCATGACGCATGGAAAACAGAGTTAGGCCTTCTTCGCCTTGAAGAACGACCGCAAATACCACAGAGCGATCAGCCCACTGAGAATGCTCAAACCCTTGCCGATCGGCTTGCCGTAGATCGACTGCAACTGCGCCAGGTCGACGTTGGCCCAGCCGGCGCACAGCCGCACGATGACATTGGAATAGCCCTCGATCTGGTCATACAGCGGCGAATGGCCATCGATAACGATATGGCTCAGCCCCGCATAGATCTTGAACGCCGCCATCGGCGCATAGATCAGCAGGCAGATAAAGGCGGCGTTCATCAGGATCAGGGCCAGGTTGACTACGGTCCCCAGCCCGAACAGGTATTTGCGGCTGGCGATCACCGAGAACAGCAGATAGGCCTCGTTGAGCAGGATGATGCCGATCTGGCTGGCCAGCGCGCCGTCGATGTTCGAGATGAAATCGTAGTGGAAGACGTGCGTCGTCCAGATGGCGTTGACGATCGACGTGAAGAAGGTCGACACCCAGCTTATGGTGTAGGCCTTCATGTTTCCGCTCAGCAGCGAAAAGATCGACTTGTGCGTTTCCACGGGCCCCACCCTCTTTGTTACCGGTCCGAACAGCGGGGTTAATGTAACCTGAATTCCGGTTTTCGCAAAATGTCGGCGGAAATTTCGGAGCGCCGGTAACCCACTTGCTGTTTTCGTCGTATCCCTCGGTTCGATGCAAACGGAGAGACAGGTGGACAACGGATTGCACTTTCGCCCAGCCACGGCGCAGGATTTCGCCGCCGTGCTCGACCTGGCCACACAGCTCGCCCGGCATATCGAAGCCGCGCCGCCACCGCTGACCTTCGGTCAGTTCGAGGCGCGCTATCTCGGGACCGATCCGCGCATGCACCTTTTGCTGGCGGTCAAGGACGGACACGTCGCCGGCCTGGTGTCCTGGATCCTGACGCATGAGCTCTACAGCGGCGAAGCCCGCGTCTACATCAGCGACCTGGCGGTCGACGGCGCAGCCCGCGGCCAGGGCATCGGCACGGCGCTGCTGGCCGAGGTCAAGGCCTGGGCGCGCCGGCATGGCGCGGCGAAACTGGGCTGGGAGGTCTGGCGCCGCAACGCCTCCGCCAAGGCCTTCTATGCCGGCCAGGGCGCCGAAGCCGATAACGAGGCCATTCCCTATGTCCTCACCTTGAACGAGACCCAGTCATGACTCTTCCCGAATGGCGCTTCCGGCCGTCCCGGCCTTCCGATGCCGGAGACCTGTATGAGGTTTGGCGCACTTCGGTCGCCGCCACCCACGACTTCGTTTCGGAGGCGGACCTGGCCACCATATCGATCCAGGTACGCGAAGCCTATCTGCCGCGCGCCGAACTGCTGGTGGCGGTCGATGACGAGGACCGGCCGATCGGCTTCATGGGGATATCGGATCAGGCCATCGATTCGCTGTTCATCGCCCCGACCTGGCGCGGCAAGGGCCTGGGCCGCGCCTTTGTCGACGCCGCCGACACGTCCCTGACCGAGGTCATCGTCAACAGCCAGAACACCCAGGCCGTCGGGTTTTACGAAAGAATGGGCTTCCGCACCTACGCCTCGTCGCCGCTGGACGACGAAGGCCGTCCCTATCCGATCTTTCGCATGCGGCGTAGGGTTTAGTCTTCCGCTTCGGTGTCGAGGTCTCCAATGGTGAGAATCTTCTCAACCAGGCGCAACAAGGCCGGCGCAACATCCACAGGCAGAGGCGCAGACTCGCACACAGGATAAAGGGCCGAAACATCGTGACCGATGCCCAGCCCGGCCAAACGCAAATCACCGTCACTCAGAAGCTGGTCCATGACCGCGATCAGGTGGTTCCAAAGAAAATGCGACCCGTTCTCCATCAGGGTCGAGTCGTCCACCGGCGCGCCGTCGGAAATGGCAATAAGAATCTTTCGGCTTTCCGGCCGCTGGCGCAACTTTTGCGCCGCCCATTCAAGCGCCTCGCCATCAAGATTTTCTTTGAGCAGGTCGGAGCGGAGCATTGGCGTCAAATCGTCGCCATAGGTGACGTAAAGCACGTCGCATAACCTGCCCGGATACGGTGGCCGCCCGCCTTTTGTCCATTTGCCGCGTGACTTGCCGCCACGCCAGGATGTGGTGGTAAAACCGAATATTTCGACGGCGCAGCCGCGATCTCGCAAGCCGGTTCGCAAGGCCTGGACCGCTCCCGCTGTCGCCTGCATCCGGCCGCCTTTCATTGATCCTGACTGGTCGATCAGAAAGGCCAGGACGGTGTCCTGGCAATCAGGCAGCCGGTCGGATTCGATCTGGCAAGCGACTTTCGACCACATGTGCGCGATGACAGTTCGTTCGCCGGCGGACAAGGTTCTCAGGACGGTATCAAGCTCGTCCGACGTCACCTCCCGGTCGAATTCGCGAGTATAAACCGCATATGGGTGCGGTGAATTGTCAGCGATCCGGCCGGCCACACTTGAGTGCGGGCCACCACCGCCGCCCGATAAGGCAGACAAAGGCCCCCGCTCACGGGGCGCAGGCTTTTCCGCATTTTCCCCCAGGAGCCTGTTCCAGAGTTTCAGGAGCATTTCGCGCATTGGCATATCCCTACGATAGCCAAGCCCGCGCCGCTTGGGAAGATCAGCCCTCCGCCTCGCGCACCCGGTCCAGGTTGGCGCGCGTGCTGTTCGCCAGGCCCTTCATGCCATGTTCGACGAAGATCTCGTGCGCCGCTTCCAGCGCATAGGCCGCTTCCGCCCGCTCGATCATGAAGCCGGTAATATCGCCGCGCGCCACATACAGCCGCGCCAGGTTGCTTTGCAGGATCGCCCAGCCGACCGGGTCCTCGCTCGGCCTGGTGGTGCGCAGCTCGTCCTTGAACGCCGCCTCGGCCGCGTCCAGCGACTTCATATCCCCTTTGATCTCGGCGTGCTTGGCCAGGCAGACGGCGCGGTTGTTGACCAGTTGCGACCGCAGCGCCAACTGCTTCTGCATCGGCCGCTTCAGGGCGTGGTCGTACATCTCCATCGCCTTGTCGTAGACCTCTTCGTTGAGCGTCAGTTCGCTCAGGGCCTGCAGTCCCAGCGCCAGGGCATGCTTGTGCTCGATCCAGTCGAGCGGCGAATGTTCGTAGTCGAGGCCGCGCGGCTCGGCGGTCAGAAGGGCGATGCCCTCGCTGATGATTTCCGGACGGCCTTCGATCTGGCCCTGCCAGATCTGCGCCTGGGCCAGGCGCAGCACCACGCGGGCATGGGTGATCGGTTCGTAGTCGGCGTCGAGCCGGACGCGCAGGGCCTCGAAATCCTTGACCACGGCGGCCATCAGCGAGGCGTCCGACCGGTCGAGGCCGACGACCATCAGCATGTCGCCGCGCTCGAAACGGGCGTGGGCGGCGTCGATCTTGTCGCGGGCGGCGCCGCTGATCTTGGCGCGATCGTCAGCCTTTTCGACCGAACGATCGATGCGCGCCATGGCGTTGAGCGCCGGGTCGAGATCGTCGATACCGGCCTTGAGCGCCAACCGCGCCGCCAGCTTGGCTTCGGCGGCGGCATAACGGGCGCGCAGGGCCTCGTCCTGATGCAGGGCTGCCCGGCCGCCGGACAGCAGGTTCTCCGCCGAATCCAGCAGTTCCGTGGTTTCGAATAGGTCCGAGCCGAGGATGCAGGTCAGGGCCTGTTCCAGCGCCGCGTGGGCGGCTTCGCTCGTCGTCTTGGCTTCCTTGCCGGCGTTTTCGGCCGCCGTTGCGGCGCGGCGCAGCGCCACCGGATCGCCGGTGCGCCGGGCATATTCGCGCCAGATCTGGGCGGCTTCGACATAGGGGGTGAAACGGTTCTTGGTCGAGACGCGCCCGCCTTCGATATCCAGGTGCCGGCCCTGCTGGATCAGCAGTTTGAGATTCAGCAACTCGTACAGGCTCGGGTCGGTCTCGCCCCGTCCGTGATTGCCGAAGATCCGCCTCAGTTCCCGCCCGAATTCGAACATGTCCCACGCATCCCCCGAGGCGAGAAACGTATCAGGACGATACGCACCGCTCAGGGCCTGGGAACGGAATTGCAAGCGAGAGGCCGCTCAGCTCAGGGGCTTGTCGTCGTCGGGCTGCGCCACCAGGACATCGCTGAAACCATGGCTTTCCAGCCAGGCCTTCACGACGCGCCAGCGGTTATGCTTGATGTAGTAGCGCAGGCAATATCCGGTTTTGCCGAGACGCGGATCGGCGCCGCGCGCCAACAACAGCAGCGCCACCTCTTCGTCATAGGTCGAGGCGAGCGGCGTCCAGCCTTCCTTGTCGGCGGCATTGACGTTCGCCCCGTGATCGAGCAGGAACGTCGCGAACGCCGGCGTGGCCGCGCAGCTGTGCAGCAGCGTCGTGCCGTCGGCCAGCCGGGCGTTGACGTCGGCCCCCAGCGCGATCAGACGCTGGGCGATGGCGATTGACGGTTCCTCGCAAAAAATGTCGTCTCCGAGTTTACGGATGATCGAAACCTGCACCGTCGGGTCGTCGGGATCGGCATAGGTCAGGCTTGGATGGAAGGGCAGGATCAGCTCGACCGCCGCCAGATCACCCGAATCGATCGCCTGGCCGAAGGCGTGGTCGACCTTGACGGGATCGAGCTCGCCTTTCTTCAACAGGCCGCCCGCGGCGATAAGCCGCCTGGCCATTTCCACCCGTCCGGCGGCCAGCGCCGTGTCGAGCAGGCTGTTGTAGCCGCGTGCGGACGATTCATACCTCCGCGCGTCCAGCGGCGCACCAGAGTCCATTATCGTGAAGAGGACCTCGTCCTTCACCCGCTTTATTCGCGTCAGGTCCTGCAACAGGTGACCGGCGCTCGCCGAACTGAAATCATAGCCGTTGCGCTTGAGCTGCGCGATCGTTTCGAGCGTCGGATAGCGCCAGAAATCGACGCGGGCCACCTTCATGATCTCACCGGACAGGTCGCTCAGCGCCTTGGGCGCGCCGGCCGGCCCGTCGAAATAGTGCGTCACGCCTTTTGTCTTGCCGCCGACGGTGATGTTGATGCGTTCGACGCTGCTCCAATAGTCGTTCGGCCATCCGCGATAAAGATCGGGGAGCGACCAGAAATCGGCCGTTTTCGCCTTGGCCAGCAAGCCCTGCACCGCCGCCGGATCGAGGTGGTAGGGCTGCGGCCCGATGGAGTCGTCATAATCATCGTAACTGTAGATGGCCGTGCCGTCGCCGTGCAGTTCGACGTGGTAGGCGCCATAAAGAAAGCTGGAATGCATCGTGAAGGTCACGGTCGTCTGGGCCGGATCGCCCGTCGGCATGGCCACATGGCTGTCCGGCGCCTCCTCTTCGGAAACCTCCAGCAAGCTAACCACCGACGTCGTCTCGTCATGGTCGTGGAAAGGCTTGAACCGCCAGTCGCCGACGCTGTCCAGGAAGGCCTGGCGTTTGTAATTCATTACCGGCGGAGTCTTCCGGTCTTGCGACAGCAAAGAAGCACAGGTCACCCGCCCTTCGGCATTGACCACGAACCAGACGTAAAACCCGTAGGTGTCGACGGCGCCGGGTGGATATTTGATCGTCGCCGGCCGCGCAAACAAGGGTGTCAGCCCCGCGTCGCGAAACCTGTAATAGGCGATTGGAGCGACGGTCTGCGCCGCGTCTTCCTGCCACCGCAAGCCGGCCCGCGGCAGGTCGACCAAGTCCGCGTCCGCGCAAAGCCGTGGCGCAACGCCCGCCAGGACCGCAGCGGGCAATCCCGCCGACAGCACGACCAATACCGGCAGAAGCCAACGCATTTTCATGATATCCCCCTCATCGTCCCGCCAGTTACACTAGCATCATTTCAGGCTGATAAAAGCCCTTACTGGTCGTCCCCCGGCTGCGCCACCAGGACATCGGCGTACCCATGGGCCCGCAGCCAGGCCGGCACCTTGCGCCAGTGTTCCTGCCTGATCTTTTCGCGCAGCCCTTGCGGCGTCTTGCCCCGGCGCGGGTCGGCGCCGCGCGCCAGCAGCAGCAGGGCGACGTCCTGGTTGAAAGCGGCGGCCAGCGCCGTCCACCCTTCGTCGGTCGTCGCGTTGATGTCGGCGCCGTGGTCGAGCAGGAAGGTGAGGAACGGCAGGTCGGTCTCATACATCAGAACGCTTGTGCCCGTGGCGTCGCGGGCATTGATGTCGGCGCCCATGGCGAGCAGGCGCTGGGCGATCGGGACGCGATCCGGAGGGGGATAGATCATCATCTCGCGGAGCCGGAAAAGGACCGAGACCCGCTTCGACGGCTGCCACCGGTCGGCGCAGGTCAAGTCCGGATGGAAGGGCGCGATCAGGTCGACCGCGCCGACTTCGCCGGAATCGATGGCGGCGATGA
Source organism: uncultured Caulobacteraceae bacterium (assembly GCA_964445605.1). Classification (GTDB taxonomy): domain Bacteria; phylum Pseudomonadota; class Alphaproteobacteria; order Caulobacterales; family Caulobacteraceae; genus Asticcacaulis. Next base: position 7,184 of record CAYULN010000306.1, read on the forward strand.
AATCGCGGTTGACCTTGTCCGGATCGGGCTTGCCGTCCTTGTCCAGCAGCAGGCCTGCCGCGATCAGCCGCCGCCCCATCTCCACCCGCCCGGCCCCGAGCGCCGTTTCCAGCAGGTCGGGATCTTGTTCCCGGTCGAAAGCCCGGATCAACAGCGGGGCTCCCAGTTGCATCAGCGCCAGCGGCACTTCGTCCGCGATGTCACGGTCGCCCGCCCAGTTGATGAGCAGCCACCCGGCGCGATCCGAGGTGAAGTCGAACCCGCCGGCCTTCAGCCGGTCGAGTGTCGCCAGGGTCGGTTGCTGCCAGACCTTGATATCGGCGGCCTTTTCGATCTTGGGTCCCAGCTCCCGCAGGTCCCCGGGTTCGCCGGCGTCGCTGGCTTCATGGCCGGTAACGGACTTGCTAATCCCGCCAACGGTTATGCCGATGCGGGTGAAATTCGACGGAAAGACGTCCGGCGCCTCGCGGTACAGATCGCGCAGCGACCAGAAATCGACCGCCCGGGCGTCGGCCAGCAGCGCCTGCACGGCCTTCGGATCGACCTGGTAGACCTGCGGCCCGAGCGGATCATCCTTGGCGGTCGACATGAAAAAGGCCGTGCCATCGCCGTGCAGTTCGACATGGTAGGAAGGTCCGTACATGCCGCCATGCACGTCGTAGGCGACGGTCATCTGGGCCGGATCGCCGGCCGGCATGTCGACATGCTTGCCCGGCAGTTCTTCTTCAAAAACAGGTATTTCCGCGGCGACGGGCGTTACTTCGCCATCGAGTTGATACGGCAGGAAGCGCCAGCCGGACACCTTGTCCAGAAAGGCCTTGCGCTGGTCGTTCATCTCCGGTTCGTCGCCGCCCCGAAACGGCGCCAGCGACGCGCACCTCACCCGGCCGTCGACACCGACGATCAACCTGATCGACACCCCGTAGGTCTTCAGGCTGCCGTACGGATATTTGATCACCGGCATGTCGAAAAAGCCGACCAGCGTGTTGCGCTTGACGTCCTCCGCCAGGTCGGCGGGCGGCGTGCCTTCGGGAACGCTCACGTAGCTATAGCCGTTCGGCGCATAAGCGCCGGCAAGGTCGGCCTCGACGCAAGGACGCGCCGCCGCCATGGCGGGAAACGCCGCCATCGCCAGCAGGCCCAGCAATGGCACAAAATAATGATGCCGCATTTGTCCACCCCCTCCAAATACCGGCACACTTTAGCATCGTCTGAGCCGACATCTATACTTTTTCGACCGGTATGGTACAGGTTAACCAACCAGGGGAAGCGGGGGAGCAAAATGAAAGCGTTCAATTTAGTCGTACTGTGCGCCGGCCTAATGGCTGTTTCCGGAGCCGCATCCGCGGCGCAGCCTGAGGCCAAACCCGCCGACAGCCCGACAGTGCAACAGCAGTGCAATGCCGATCCAAAGGCCTCCCCCGACAGCATCGTCAAGGCGTGCACGGCGCTTATACAATCGGGGAAATTCAAGGGCGCCGAACTCTCCGCCCTCCTGATCCGACGCGCCGGCGCCTACGCCATCGAACAGGAACACGACCGGGCCATCGCCGATTACGATCAGGCGATCACGCTCGACGGCAAGAACGCCGGCGCCTTTGTCGGCCGTGGCGACGCCTACGCCGTCAAGGGCGACTATGACCGGGCCATCGCCGACTACGACCAGGCGATCACCCTCGACCCGAAGAACGCCGGCAACTATCGCAAGCGCGGCGGCGCTTATTACGATTATAAAGGCGACTACGGCAAAGCCATTGCCGACTACGACCAGGCGATCAAGCTCGACCCGACCAATCCGGCAGACTATCATACGCGCGGCATGGCCTATGAAGAAAAGGGCGACTACGACAAAGCCATCGCCGATTACGGGCAGGAGATCAAACTCTTCCCGAACGGCCCCGGCGGATATGTCGTTCGCTGCGAGTGCCGGGCCCTGCAAGGCAAGGATCTGGACGAGGCGCTGGCCGATTGCAACGAGTCCGTTCGCCTGGCGCCCCGTAGTGGCCTCAACTTAAGGGTCAGGGGAGTCGTCGAACTCAGACTGGGCTTGAACGAGAAGGCCTGGGCCGACTTCGACGCCTCGCTTAAAATCGAGCCGGAGTTCGCCAGCGGTCTCTACGGCCGCGCCGTCGCCGAGGCGCGTCTTGGCCGCAAGGCCGAGGCCGAGGCCGACCGGGCGGCGGCGGTCAAGATCAACCCGAAGATCGCCGAATTCTTTGCGGAATATGGCGTGACGTTCCAGCCCTAGGCCAGCGCGCGGGCCGCTATCCCCCTCCAAACACCGGGCGCACTTTGGCACCGTCTGAGCCGGCATCTATACCTTTTCGACCGGCGTGTTGCGGGTTAACAAAACAGGTGAAGCGGGGAGCAAAAATGAAAGCGCTCAAACTAGTTGTACTTTGCGCCGGCGGGATGCTCGTTTTCAGCGCGCCGCAGGCTCAGTCGCAGACGACGCCCGACGATACCCTGCAACAGCAATGCAAGGTTCCCCTCGGCAAGACCCCCGATATCGCCGCTTGCACCACGCTCGTGCGGTCCGGGACATTCAAGGGCGCGCAGCTGGCCGCCATCCTGGTATCTCGCGGCTGGGGGTATTATCTGAAGGCCGATTACGATCGGGCGATCGCCGATTACGACCAGGCCATCGCGCTCGACCCGAACAATGCCAATGCCTTCGACGGGCGCGGGCGCGCCTATGCGGGAAAGCAGGACTATGACAAGGCCGTCGCCGATTTTAATCAGGCCTTGAAAATCGATCCGAAAAATGTCGACACCTTGATGGACCGGGCCTTCATGGAGATCAACCAAGGCAACTACGACGGCGCCATTGCCGATTTCAACCTGGCGGAAAAGCTCGCTCCCACCAACCCCGACATCTTTATGGGTCGTGGCGTCGCCTACGACTGGAAGAACGACGAAGACCACGCCCTCGCCGATTACAACCGGTTTGTGCAGCTCGATCCGACCAATCCGGACGCCTACCACAAGCGCGGCGGCGCCTACGAGCAAAAGGGCGACTACGACCGCGCCCTGGCCGACTACGACCTGGCGATCAAACTCGCCCCGGCGGACGCGGAAGGATATTTCGTTCGTTGCGAATGCCGGGCAAGGCAGGGCAAGGATCTGGAGAAGGCGCTGGCCGATTGCAACACGTCCATTCGCCTGGCGCCCGGGCAGGCCCCCAAATTAAAGGTCAGGGGACTTGTCGAACTCAGGCTGGGCCAGAACGACAAGGCCTGGGCCGACTTCGACGCGGCGCTTAAGGACAATCCGGATTCCGCTACCGGTCACTATGGCCGCGCCGTCGCCGCGGCGCGTCTTGGCCGCAAGGCCGAAGCCGAGGCCGACCGGGCGGCGGCGCTCAAGATCGACCCGAAGGTCGTGGACTTCTTTGCGGAATATGGCGTGACGTTCCAGCCCTAGGCCAGGGCGCGGGCGGCCTTGTCCAGGGCCTGGAATTCGTCGTCAGTCAGGGTAATCTCGGCCGCCGCGACGTTTTCCTCCAGGTGCCTGACCTTACCGGTGCCGGGGATCGGCAGTAAGACCCTCGACCGCTTCAGCACCCAGGCCAGCGCGATCTGGCTTGGTGAGGCGTTCTTGGCATGGGCTATGCGGTCGAGGAGCGAGCCTGGCCGGGCCAGCTCGCCGGCCGCCAGCGGGTACCACGGGATAAAGCCGATGCCGTTCGCTTCGCAGTAATCGAGCACGTCCTCGCTCTGGCGGTCGACCAGGTTGTAGCGGTTCTGCACAGTGGCGACGGGGAAGATCTTGCGCGCCGCTTCGATCTGCGCCACCGACACTTCCGACAGGCCGGCGTGGCGGACAATCCCTTGGTCGATCAGAGACTTAATGGCGTCGAACTGCTCATTGGCCGGCACCTTCGGGTCGACGCGGTGCAGTTGCCACAGGTCGATATATTCGATCCTTAGCTTGGCCAGGCTCTTGCGCGCCTCGCTGATCAGGTAGTCCGGCTTGCCGTTGGTGACCCAGATATTCGGCCCCTTGCGTTCAAAGCCCGCTTTCGTGGCAATGACCAGGCCCGGATAATAGGGGTACAGGGCTTCGGCGATCAGTTCCTCGGAGACATCCGGCCCGTAGGAGTTGGCGGTATCGATAAAATCGACGCCCAGCTCCGGCAGGCGTTTCAGGGTGCGGATGGCCTCGTCCCCGTCGGCGGGCGGACCCCACACGCCGGAACCGGTGATGCGCATGGCGCCGAAGCCGAGGCGTGTGACGGGCATGTCGCCGCCGATCTGAAAGGTTCCGGATGGGGACGCGCTAAGGGTCATTGGAGGCATGGCGAGGGCTCCTGTCGGGTGCTGCCTGGCAGGTAGGCGCAAATGACGGGCGTTTCAACGGGGCGCGGGAAATAAAGCAAGAAACCCCACCACCGCATCTAGCCGCTTCGCGTCGTCGTGCGGTCCCCCTCCCCGACAAGCGGGGAGGTACAAGAAGAAAGAACGCCCTGCGTCTACTAATCGTTCCTCCCCGCTTGTCGGGGAGCCGGGCGGCCGGTGCCGGGGACCGCACGAAGCCGTGCTCGGAAGAAGCCGCGTGTTGCGATGGTTGGGACGGCGAGATGTGGTGGTGGGGTTTCTTCCTTATCCCCGCCTCCTCAAGCGCAAATAATATCGACCATCTGGCCGATAAACCGGCGCAGGTCGTCGTGCGGTTCCCCGGCCCGCATGCGCACCGACAGCGTGCTGTGGGTCGATGACGCCAGCATGGTCAGGGCCCGGCGATCCACCCCAGGCCGCAATTCGCCCTCCGCTTCGGCGCGTTTCAACAACCAGCCGAAGCCTTTATCCATCTCGTGCAGTTGCTTGAGGATCATCTCGGCGACTTCCGGGTCGCGCACGCTGTCGGTCAGGGCCGCGCCGATCATGAAGCAGCCCAGGCCCTTCGGGTCGAGCTCCTTATAGATGTCGAACGCCGTCTCGTAGACCGCGTGCAGCGCCGCCCGCAGGCCCGGCGTCCGGAAGGCCTTTTCATAGCGTGGCCGTGCTTCGGCGACATATTCGTCGAGCACCGCCTTGAACACCTGGGCCTTCTCGCCGAACGCGTTGTACAGGCTCGGCCGGTTCATGCCGGTCGCGGCGCACAGGTCGTCCAGCGACGTGGCGGCATAGCCTTTCTGCCAGAACACCTCGCGCATGGCGTGGAGCGCCTTTGTGCGGTCGTAGGCCTTGGGGCGACCCCGAGACTTAGGAGACTGCGTTTTGGGGGCTTGCGTGTCCAATTTTGTACCGTTTTGCATAAAAAGCTTGACTCGTGGTTATTTTATGCAATTTAGTACAAAAATGAAAGGGCTATTACGGGAGGCTGAAATGGCTGTTTTAAAAGGGATTTCCGTGTTCGCGAGTCTGTGGCTGGCCTTGGCGCCGGGTTTGGGCGAGGCGCGCACCGTGTCGGAATCGGCCGAGTTGGTGCTGAAGGTTCCGGCGGCGCAATCGAGCTATATTATTGATGGCGCCGAATGGGTTTGTCTGGGCACGGCCTGTCATGCGGCGGTCGTGGCTGACATGCCGGCGGTTCGCAGTTGTCAGCGTATCGTGGCCGTGCTGGGCGCGATCGACAGTTTCACCTGGCGCGGCCGGGTTTTGACGGCCGATGAGCTGGCCGCGTGTAATATGCGAGCAATCAAAACGACTGGCTGAATAGGCGCATATAGTCGCTGAAAACAAACAAACGGTTGCGACGTTGCCCGGTTATTTCAGTCAGCACTTGTAAATTAACCAGGTCATTTACCAGGGATGCCGCCGTGTTCGGAGTTGTCCTCAACAGTTCCGTCACACCCTTCACGTCGATGATCGGCCGCCCGTAAAGATGGCGAACAAGCGTTTGAATGTTCTCCTGCCGACGATGGCTAAATCTCGGCAACACTTCGCGTTCGATACGCTCCTTAAGCGCCAATATGCCCTTAAATACGTTCGCCGATGCCTTAGCCGTTTCTTCGACACCATGAAGGAAGAAAATCAGCCATTCGCGCAAGTGGTTACCTTGCCTGACCGCCATCAGGAGATCGACATAAGCCGTTTTGTTCCGTTCGAAATAATCCGACAGGTAGAGCGCCGGCTTGATCAACAGTTTTTCCGACGACAGGTACAGGGAGATCATCAACCGTCCCAATCGCCCATTGCCATCCAGGAAAGGATGGATGGTTTCGAACTGATAATGCGCAATGGCGATCCGGACGAGCGGCGGCACGATGATCTGTTCGCTATGCAGGAACTTCTCCAGATCGCTCATCAGGTTCGGGACATGATCATGATGCGGCGGTACGAAGGCAGCATTTTTTAGACTGACACCGATCCAGTTCTGGCTGATCCGGAATTCACCCGGCCGCTTGGTCTCACCACGAACACCTTCCAAAAGGATAGCATGCGTTTCTCGTAACAGCCGATTTGACAAGGGCAAGTGCTCAAGGCGCTCAATGGCGAAATTGATGGCGCGAATATAGTTTTGCACTTCGCCCCAATCGTCGCGCGATTCCGGTGATAGGTCGGCGACATCCATGAAGGCGTCTTCGATATTGGTTTGCGTGCCTTCGATCCGACTCGATTGCGTGGCTTCCTTGGCCACGTACATCCGAATGAAGAAATCGATATCGGGGATCAGCTGCGCAAAAGCATTCAATTCACCCAAGGCGCGATCCGCCTGTCCCAGAAGCTGCAAGACATGCGGATCATCTATGCTCCATTGATGATGAATGGAGGCAGGCAGGAAGCTTTTATACTCTAACTGCGGTTCATACTGGCCAGCTTGGTAGGCTGAGATCTTCATATGTCAGAAAGTGGACAAGTTTCTTCAATATGGAAACGCATATGTCAGAATCACGCGTAGCACAAGACGTTATGTCAAATTCATAGACACTTTCTGACATAAAAAATAACATATGTCAGAAACCGACTTCTTCCCCGCCCTCCGCATGGCTCCGGGCGTTCGTCGCGGAAATCGAGA
>CAYULN010000307.1:0-28211 GCA_964445605.1 uncultured Caulobacteraceae bacterium
TCACCACCATCCTGGCCGAGCACCTCGACAAGGCGCTGCCGCAGAAGGTGCAGGAAGCCAAGGACGGCATGCTGATCGAAAGCCGCAACGTCTATATCGCCCCCGGCGACTGGCACATGACCATCAAGAACGACCCGATCGTCAAGCAGATCAAGCTCGACCAGGGTCCGCAGGTCAACTGGTGCCGCCCGGCGGTCGATCCGCTGTTCAAGTCCGGCGCCGAGGTCTGGGGCAAGCATGCCCTCGGCGTCGTGCTGACCGGCATGGGCCATGACGGCCGCGATGGCGCCCAGGTGCTGGTCAATGCCGGCGCCAGCGTGCTGGTGCAGGACGAGGCCACCAGCGTCGTCTGGGGCATGCCGGGTGCGGTGGCCGAGGCGGGCCTCGCCGAAATTATTAAGCCGGTCGACGGACTGTCGGCCGCCTGTAAAGCATTTGCCAGGGGCGAACGACCATCATGACATCAGAAGATATCGACCATCTCGCCGCCACATTGAAGCTGCGCTCCGGGCTGATCCTGGGTTCGGACAAGACCTATCTGATCGAGAGCCGCCTGGCCCCGGTCGCCCGCCGCGAGGGCTTCGCGACGGTGTCGGCCCTGCTGACCGCCCTGCGCGCCAAGCGCGACGAAAAACTGATGGCGACGGTCACCGACGCCATGACCACCAACGAAACCTTCTTCTTCCGCGACAAGGTGCCGTTCGACCAGTTCAAGAGCGACATCCTGCCGGCCCTGGCCAAGGCCCGCTCCACCGGCGACATCAAGGTGTGGTGCGCCGCCTGTTCGACCGGTCAGGAACCCTACTCGCTGGCCATGCTGATGGAAGAGATGCGCATGAACTTCCCGCGCGTCAATCTCGACATCCTGGCCACCGACATCTCCGACCGCTGCCTGGAAAAGGCGCAGTCGGGCCTGTACACCCAGTTCGAAGTGCAGCGCGGCCTGCCCATCACCATGATGGTCAAGAACTTCGAGAAGGTCGACGAGATGTGGCGCATCTCGCCGAAGCTGCGCTCGTCGGTGCGCTTCAAGAAGTTCAACCTGCTCGACGACCTGCGCGCGCTCGGCAGGCAGGACATCATCTACTGCCGCAACGTGCTGATCTATTTCGACCTGGAAACCAAAAAGCGGGTGCTGGAGCAGATCGCCAACATGCTGGCCGACGACGGCTACCTGTTCCTCGGCGCGGCGGAAACGGTGCTGGGTATCACGGACGTGTTCAAGCCGATGGCCGGCATGCGCGGCCTGTACGTCAAGAACCAGGCGATCGCCAAACCGGCCCCGGGCGTGCGCAAGACGGCATAAGATTAAACACCCATGAAAAACAAAGCCTCCGGAGCGATCCGGAGGCTTTTTCGTGCACGCCTTACGCCATCCAGCTGCCGAACAGCTTCTCGCGGTAATGCCTGAGCCTTTGCGCGGCGAATTGCGGCCGCAGGTACCGCACCACTCGCGACCGTTCGATCAGCGCCAATAGCGCCAGGTTCTGCCGCACCACCTCGACCGGAGTCAGCACGCGGAACACATCCGCCGTCATCGACAGCTCGGCCAACAACCCCCGCCACGCCCCGACCTTGCGCGCCTTGCGGATATTGAAGACGTGCCGCCACTTGACCACCGCCACCGACAGGTCCGCGGCCGTGATAAGCCGGTTGATGAACACCTCCCCGCCCCAGCGCGGCAGGGCCTCCATCCGCTCGACGTGCGGCTTGATCAGGCGCGCCGGCAGCATGCGCTCGCCGGTCACGAAATCGAGCCCCAGCCCGCGATACAAGGCCAGGCTGTTGGCGCGCAGGCTCAAACTGACCTGCGACCGGCCACGCAGCACCGGCTCGGCCAGGGCCTGCACATCGGCCGCCGTCAGGCCGTCGAGATCGGCGTCCAAAAGCATCAGATAATCCCCAGTGGCCGCCGCGATCCCCTGGCTCAAGGCATAGGTCTTGCCGCGATTGACTGGGTACGAAATCAGCCTGACGCCGGGAAAGCGCGCCGCCAGCGCCGCCGTGTCGTCCGTCGACCCGTCATTGACGACGATGATCTCGGACAGCAGCGGATGGCCATGGATGGCCTTGAGAATTTGGCTGATCTGCAGGGCTTCATTATAGGCGCAAACGACGCAGGAGACGGTCTCAGGCCGGGACACGGCCGGGGGCGAAGGGTCGGGCATATGGCTCTGCCAATCAAGATGACGGGGACATCACGCTTTAGCTTACCAGCGCCCGGTTCACAATACGACCCACGCGCACTCGGAATCAGTTTACCATAAATAACGCCGCAAATAAGGCCTCGCTCTTTCCTGTTGGCGCGCCGGCGCCCATATAAGGGATGTACCACTCTCCTCCCCACCTGTGGGGAGGTGGCCCGCAGGGCCGGAGGGGTCACTTAGCCTAGCAAGATACCCCTCCGTCAGCTTCGCTGACACCTCCCCATGGAATGGGGAGGAGAGTTAGGGTTTCCACGTAAATCACATAGATAAACGAGAGGGCCTCCCCCATGACTGCCTCAATCCAAAAGCGCGTACTTGGTCAAAACCTGGAAGTGTCGGCTCTCGGCCTGGGCTGCATGGGCATGAGCTTCGCCTATGGGCCGTCGGATCGCGACGCCTGCCTGAAGCTGCTTCGCGACGCGGTCGAACTCGGCGTCACCTTTTTCGATACCGCCGAAGTCTACGGCCCGTTCGTCAATGAGGAACTGGTCGGCGAAGCGTTTTCTGGAAAGAATGGGGCGCCGGCCCGCGACCACGTCGTCATCGCCACCAAGTTCGGCTTCAAGATCCCCGCCCCCAACGGCCTGACCGGCGTCGACAGCCGTCCCGACCATATCCGCGAAGTGGTCGACGCGTCGCTGAAACGCCTGAGAACCGACTATATCGACCTGCTCTACCAGCACCGCGTCGATCCCAACGTGCCGATCGAGGACGTTGCCGGTACCGTCAAGGACCTTATCCAGGCCGGCAAGGTCAAGCATTTCGGCCTGTCCGAAGCCTCGGCCCCCACCATCCGCCGCGCCCACGCCGTCCAGCCGGTTACGGCCCTGCAAAGCGAATATTCGCTGTGGACCCGCGACCCGGAAGCCGAGATCCTGCCGACCATCACGGAACTGGGCATCGGCTTCGTGCCCTATTCGCCGCTTGGCCGCGGCATGCTGACCGGCGCTCTGAAGACCGAACAGCTCGACCCCAAGGACTACCGCAACAGCTCGCCACGCTTTATCGGCGAGGCGCGCGACAAGAACATCCAGGCCGTTGACGCCCTGACCGACCTGGCGCGCGCCAAGGGCGTCACGCCGGCGCAACTGGCCCTGGCCTGGCTGTTGGCGCAAAAGCCGTGGATCGTGCCGATCCCGGGCACGCGCCGCCTGGAGCGCCTGAAAGAAAACCTCGCCGCCGTGGATATCGACCTGACGCCGGCCGATATCCGCGGCATCGAGGCGGTGATCGCCGAAACCGGCTTTGCCGGCGAACGCTACGTTCCGGCTTCGATGGCCTTGCTCGATCGCTAAGCCGGTTTCTTCGCCAGGAACACGCCGACGCACATGACGGCGATGCCGACCATCCGCATCGGCGTCAGCGGGCTTTTCACCGCGCCGAACAGGCCGAACTGGTCGATGGCCGCCGCCGCCGCGATCTGCCCCAGCAGCACCATGAAGATCGCCGTGCCGATGCCGATACGCGGCGCCGAAAAGGTCACCGCCAGCACGTAGAACGCCACCAGCGTACCGCCCAGCCAGTATTGCGGCGCCGGCCACTGCGCCGGCCGCGCCGGGACGCCGGTGACCAGCAACGCGATCACCGCCACGACCGCGCCGACAACGAACAGGATGGCGGAAGCCGCGAACGGGCTGCCCAGTCCCTGGCCCAGCTTGGCATTGAGCGCCGCCATCACCGGAATGCCGACGCCGGCCACGAACATCAGCGCGGTCAGGCCGGCGGCCGTGGACGGCGACGTCACGGCTTGGCCCGCCGTTCGGTGACGGTCCGCCCGCCGAGGCCCCAATTATCGGTCGACACTTCGTCGATGATCACCACTGTTGTTTCCGGGTTCTTGCCCAGCTCGGTCTGCAGCAGCTCGGTGACGCGCTGGATCAGGATCTTCTTCTTTTCAGTCGTTAGACCATCGGGGGTAAGCTTGAAATTGACGTACGGCATGGGGCCTTCTCCGCGCAGGTTATGAACGCGGCGAATGTGGCCAGAGCCGTCGGTATCGTCAATAAAGAACTCCCCCTTTTCCAAGGGGGAGTTCTTGAACGCCTTACCGCGTGCCGCGGCTCGATTTCGACTTCTTGGTCGTCTTGGTCGTCGATTTCGTCGAGGTGTCGCTGGTCGACGTTTCGCTGGCGGTCGGCGCAGCCGAAGCGGCGGCGTCAAGTTTGGCGCTGTCGGCCTGCAGAGCCGGCAGGGTATTGGCGGCGAACGTCTTCACTGACGCGTCCGTGCCGTTCTGGGCATAATCGGTGAACAGGCCGGTGCTTTCCTTGGTCACCTGGCTCTGGGTCGCCAGGTACTTGGCGTCGAACGCCGTGCCGCCGGTCGATTGCAGTTCGGCCAGCTTCTGCTTGTAGTCGTCCGTCCAGTCCTGGCTGAAGTGCATGTCGCTGGTCGAGCCCTGGATGGCGGTGATCATGGCGGTGCGCGTCTTCATGCCGTCGTCGAGCACCTGCTTGGCGGCGGCCTTGGCGCTCGGCGAGCTGGCCTGCTGCAGGGCGACCTGCGACGCGGCGATACCGAACTCATTGTTCAGGAAGGCCTTCTGGACAAAGTCCTTGGCCGGGTTGCCAGCGGTCGCCTGTGGCGCGGCGGCCGGGGCCGGTTGTGCCTGCGCGGCTGGTGGGGCGTCGGCCGGAGCCGCTGCTGGAGCGGTCGCCGTCGTGTCCTGGGCGGCCGCGCTCAGGGCCGTGGCGGCAAGGCAGGCAGCCAGCGTGCCGGCGACTTTGTAAGCAAGGGTCGTCTTCATAACAGTGTCCTTTGAGGTTGTCGGTTTCGCCCCTTCGGTTGCGAAACGAGACCGCCAAGATAGGAACCATTAAGGTTATGAATGTGGCCCCGGCATAAGCGCGGAACCGGGGACAGACCGTGATTTTATAAGGATCCGATGTGAGTTTTTAACCCGCTTGCCTCCGCCGGGTGCCATTGCGGCAACAACATGACGACGGCGCGGTCCCTTTGAGGCCGCGCCGTCTTTTCCACAGGTTTTGCGGAAAGGCTCTACTTGGCCTTGGCGGCGCGCGGCACGGCTTCGACCACCGCCTTGCCCTTGAAGTGCTTGCGCAGGGAGTCCGCCGCTTCCGGCTCGCCTTCACAGCAGTCCTCGATCAGGAAGCCGACAAGCTCGGAGAAGTGCGGGAAATTGGCGCGATAGATGATCGAGCGGCCGTCGCGATAGGCCGACAGCAGGCCGGCGCCGGTCAGGATCGACAGGTGGGTCGAGGCCGTATTGGCCGGGATGGCAACGGCTTCGGCGATCTTGCCCGCGGCGATGCCGTCCGGTCCCGCCTTGACGATCGTGCGGAACACGTTCAGCCGTCCCGGGTGGGCCAGGGCGAAAAGATTTACCACCGCATCGTCATTCGTCATCATTCAACCTTATCGGAAATATGTTGGGGCCAGACCGCGAGCTGAATCCCTAAGCGAATCGCTTTCAGGCACAACACGCTCTAATGTTTACAGTTTTGCCCCAGAGGGCAAATCACAAATCCATTCAAAGGAAACGTTTCCAGCCCCGCTTCTATTTATTACGAAATTTGGGCGGGATAAAGCCAAGGCGGGTTCCTTCCCCCATAAACTTTTTGTGTTTGAACGCGGTAGCCCTGGGCCGCTATGCACGCGCCCTCACGACGCCAGGCGTACCGGCGTTTCTCCCAGTTTCTCCAGTCGCACCCCGATGGCGTCGTCGCTCAGTTGCGACACCGCCAGATGCGACAGCGTGTGCACCCGACCGATCAGGCAATCGAACAGATCGGAATAAGCGTTGGCGATCAGGGCCGGCGCCGTCAGATGCTCGCGCGGATCAGGCAGGAACCAGTCGACCACCAGCGGATTGCCTTTCAAGGTCGGCCATTCGCCGCTTGACGGCATGCCCGGCGCCAGGCGGATGACGAAGTCGAGTTTCGGCGCATAGCGGCCAGCCATGACCTCGAGCGGCTTGGTCGCCAGCTTGCCGGTATTGTAGTTGATCCGGTGCAACAGGCCGATGACATAGGGGCTCAAATGTTCCGCCGGATCGTAACCGGCGGAAAAGGCCTCGAACCGCCCGGCCCCAAGCCGGTTCAGCAGGGCCTCGGCCAGGATCGACCGGGCCGAATTGCGTTGGCTGACGAACAGCACGTTGAACAGACGAAACTCTGACTGCATAGGCCTACCCGTAACTCTGCCGGGTGTGGTCCCCAGCTTTTTTTGATGCCTCATGTTTGTCCAAAAAGTGCGCGCGTATCAGTCAGGCACTTTTTGGCATGAGGCTTTGAGTATGCGCCCGAACCGTTTATTCCAAGATTTAAGAATTGGGTTAACGGCGCGATAATCATCATTTCGCAGGCTGGATCAGGTCCCATTTATTGCCGTACAGATCCTCGAACACCGCCACCGTGCCATAGGGCTCATGACGCGGCGTTTCCAGGAACCGGACGCCATTTTCGCGGTACAGCGCATAGTCGCGCTGAAAATCGTCCGTGTGCAAAAAGAAGCCGACCCTGCCGCCGGTCTGGTTGCCGATGCGCGACTCCTGCCCGACGCCCACCGCCTGGGCCAACAGCAGACGCGTTTGCCCGCCCGGCGGCGCCACCGTTACCCAGCGCTTGCCGCCCACCGGCCGGTCCTCGGTCAGGTCGAAGCCCAGCCGGTCGACATAGAAGGCGATGGCTTCGTCGTAGTCACCGACGACCAGGCTGAAGGCGGCGATATGCTGGCTCATGGACGGAACCTACGCCCGCGCCGCGCGATCGGCAAAATAAAAAACGCCTGCCGCGAGAGGACGGCAGGCGTTCTTGGATATTCTGTTTGCCGGTGTTAGGCGGCGACCGTCGAAGACGAGCCTTGCTCGGACGGGTCGCGCAGCACGTAGCCGCGGCCCCAGACGGTTTCGATGTAGTGGTTGCCGTCGGCGGCCACCGCCAGCTTCTTGCGCAGCTTGCAGATGAACACGTCGATGATCTTCAGTTCCGGCTCGTCCATGCCACCGTACAGGTGGTTCAGGAACATTTCCTTGGTGAGCGTCGTGCCCTTGCGCAGGGACAACAGCTCGAGCATTTCGTATTCCTTGCCGGTCAGGTGGACGCGGTTGCCGGAGACTTCGACGGTCTTGGCGTCCAGGTTGACCACGATGTCGCCGGTGCGGATGACCGACTGGGCGTGGCCCTTCGAACGGCGGACGACCGCGTGGATGCGGGCGATCAGCTCGTCCTTGTGGAACGGCTTGGTCATATAGTCGTCGGCGCCGCCGCCGAGCGTCTTGACCTTGGTTTCGATTTCGGCGGTACCCGACAGGATCATGACCGGGGTGTTGACCTTGCCGACGCGCAGCTGGCGCAGCACTTCCAGGCCGGACATGTCAGGCAGGCTCAGGTCGAGCAGGATCAGATCGTAGTCATAGATCTTGCCCAGGTCGACGCCCTCTTCGCCGAGGTCGGTGGTGTAGACATTGAAGCCTTCCGACTTGAGCATCAACTCGATGCTCTGGGCGGTGGCGCTGTCATCTTCAATCAGCAGTACGCGCATCTGTTCTAAGCCCCTCCCGGCTTAATGGGTTCCCATCGACAAACGCGACATGCGATTGCCCTGTTAACCTTCATGCTAAACTGGAAATCACTTAAGATTCGTTAAGCTTAACACCTGGGGTTCGAGGCGTAAGCTGATTTGCGAATCGGGGGCAAGAGTCCGGAGTCAAGGGAAACAACTATTCACAGCTTTTTTACGGCCACATTTGGGCAAAGAGTCCGTTGAATCACACAGTTGCGTAACGGAAAGCACACGGATGCGTGAATCCGCGGACTCTTTCATAGCGAAAAACAACGCTGAAAAATAATCGTTTTTCGCCCAAAAAGGGAATGCGCGATCACCCGTTCATGCTGAATTTTTGCGCGCAATTGATTATTTGCGTTTCACGGTTAAGACCACGGCCATCGTGATTTGCTATCTATAAATTATCTGACTAAAGTCAGATAATGGATATCGCTCCGGTTCAACAGATCCGCCGTTTCAACCGCCTGGTCACCCAGCGGATCGGGCTTTTACAGGCCTCCTATCTCGGCCGGGGGCGGCCGTTCGGCGAGGCGCGGCTGTTGTTCGAGATCGGCCGCGGCGGCGCCGATGTCCGCGACCTGCGTCAGCGGCTTGACCTCGATTCCGGGTACCTGAGCCGCCTGTTGCGCACGCTCGAAGGCCAGGGCCTGCTTACGGTCGAAAAATCCCCGACCGACGGCCGGGTGCGGCTGGCCGCGCTGACCGTTAAAGGGCGGGGCGAGGTCGATACTTATGATGACCTGTCCGACCGGCTGGCCCAGTCGTTGATCGATCCCCTTGATGAGCGACAGAGGCAGCGCCTGCTTGACGCCATGGCCGAGGTCGAGCGTTTGCTGCGCGCTTCGGCGGTGGGGGTGCAGGTGGTTTCGCCGGCCAGTTCGGATGCGCGGGCTTGTGTCGGCCATTATTTCCGCGAACTGGCGTCGCGTTTCGACAGCGGCTACGATCCCGATAATGATGTGCCGGCCGAGGACGACGAATTCACGCCGCCGCACGGTGTTTTTGTCGTCGCGCGGCTGGACGGCAAGGCCGTGGCCTGCGGCGGGCTGAAACAGCCGGCGGCGGATACCGGTGAGATCAAACGGCTGTGGGTCGATCCGGCGACGCGCGGTTTGGGTATCGGCCGCAAGGTGCTGACGGCCTTGGAGGACCTGGCGCGTGAGGCTGGCCTGGTCCGGGTGCGGCTGGACAGCAACTTGAACCTGCCCGAAGCCATCGCGCTTTATCGCAAGGCCGGTTATGCCGAAGTGCCGCGCTTTAATGATAGTCCTTATGCGCAGGTGTGGTTCGGTAAGGACCTGTGATGGGGTTTGGGGCCTGAGGCCCCACGTCTTTAAAATCTTTTTCTTTTCAGGGGCTTTAGGGCCCCTAAAAAGAAAAAGATATCAAGGAAGTTTTGGGGCCTCAGGCCCCAAACCCCGTTACATATTCGTGCCTAACCTTGCCAGCACCTGCGGATGATCCTTCCACGCCGGCATGGTCGACATATAGACAATCGTCTCCGCCTCGGCCTTGTCGCGCGGGCTGCCGCGCCGCTGCTGCCACTGCACCATGCGCTCGAAACGCGTGTCGAAGTCCTGCAACTGACCGCTCTCATCGACGCAGTGCTGACAGTATTGGCCGCTGTCGATCGGCATGCCGCAGCTCTCGCACTTATGACTCATCGTCGGACTCCTTTCCCGGAGATGGAATGGCGGCAAGAAACCGCCGATATAAATCAAGAAACACAGCGCGCTCCTCAGGCGACAACGCCGCGCCAGCCGTCACAAGTTGCGCCGCCTCCAGCACATTGCGCGCCTCGATCAACGCCGCCTGCCCGGCCTCGGTCAGCCAGATCAGACTGCGGCGGGCATCGCTTTCATCGCGGTCGCGTGTCAGTAAACCCTTGGCAACCAAGTGATCGACCATCTCACTTAAGGTCGAAGCGGCGCGCCCGACATGCCTGGCGATCTCGCCTAGCGTCATCGGCCCAGCGGCCGCCAGATGATCGAGAAAGGCCACACTCTCCGGCGACAACCGCTCCCGCTTGTCGCGGATGCGCCGCACCGCCTTGAGATAGGTGGCGCGGAACAGGGCTTCGAATTCAGAGGCGAAAGCACTAGTCATGCCCGGACGGTAATCCCGGCGAAATCCTTCGTAAATCCCGAACGATTTTTTACTGCGCAACCGGCGTCGCCGAAGCCGAGGCGGGCGTGTCGAGGTCGACCGTAATGGCGACATGGTGCGACGTCTTCCACTGGTCGGCGTACATCGGGCTGTTCGCCTCCTCCAGGCTCAGCGTATTCGGCGCGTAGTCGAAGCGCACCCGCACATTGCTGGGCTGCGCCGTCAGGCACGAGGTCGTGCCGTTCATCCGCACCAGCAATTGCGACGGCAGGCAATCGCCGGCGGCCACCTGCTGGTCCAGCGCCGAAGGCGGCGGCGGCGGCCGGAGCTGACGCAAACCAAGTGTAATACTCACCGCCATCAGGCCGATGGCGGCGACCGCCAGGATAAAATAGCGGTTGAAGGTAAAGCGCTGGATCAGCAGGCTGCCTTCCGGCGAATGCTTGCCATAGACATGGTGCACGCCGTCCACGGTTTCCTTCAAGGCATATAACCAGCCGACAATCGTGAAGCCGAGCAGATTGATCCCCCACACCCGCATCAAACGCGGATGATGGCAGGCCGTCGCCAGCAAGGCCGGCGCGAAATAAATCAGCCCAACGATAAACGCAACCAGAACGACCAGCATGCCTTTTGCCCCGTAACTGCTTGGTAACTATGTACGGCGCGTCGGCCTTCGTGGCAATGGCCCTTAGTTTTTCGAAGCATGGCGCGGCGTCGCCACCAACGCCACCGGCATCTCGCTTTCACCGAACGGCAGGTTGATCAGCTTGACGCGGTGATTGTCCTCCTGGGCTTCCCAACGGGCGATATGCAGCCGATGCACGCCGCCGGCGCGCACGCTCTGGCAGGCCACCGGCCCGCCGTCGAGATTGAGCACGATCTTCAGGTCCGGCAGGGCGACCTTGATGAAATCGGCCTCGCGATCCAGCGAGAAGAAAGCCTCCTTGGTCGAGCCGATGACGATCCGCCCCTGCCCGTCCTGACCGACAAAGGTGCGGTTGGCCAGCCACCGGCTCTTGCGGTTGACGTGGGTCTGGCCGTCACTGCCGATCAGCAGCGGATAGGCAACCATGGCGTCGTGCGCCCCGGCAAACGCCGCCTTCCAGCCGGAACCGTCACGCAGATCGACCACGCGGGTGGCGCTGTCCGAAGCGACGAACGCGCCGGCCTGGGCGTCGTAATCCGACGGCCCCTGAGCCTCGCCGCCGACCAGGAACGGCGTGTCCGGCTTGTTCTTCGGGCCGAAAAAGGCGCCGTTGACGATCAGGGCGGCGTCGGGCAACGCCTTTTCCCATTGGCCAATGTTATTGGGCTTGTGCGACTTGACGTGCACCGAGAAAGTATAAAGCGCCGGATCGAGGCGGACGAGGTAGAGGCGGTCGATCTCTTCGCGATCGGTCAGCACCGGCAACTCGGCGATCTCATAACCGGGGGCGATGGTCTTCCAGACGTAAGCGCCCGGATGGACGGCCGGCGGCTGATCCTTCCAGGCCATCCGCATGGCGTGCGACAGGCGGAAATCCGTATCCGCCATCTCCGGCCAGCCCGGCCGCCCCAGGGCACGATGCAGCAGGAAGCCGCCGGCGATGACATACATCAATATGAGCAGAAGGATCGCGATCCCGACGATCGCGATCACTGAATTACGGATAAGCTTGACCACGGAAGTCCCCCAATCGCCGCAAGGATGGCGCGATCCTTGCGGCTTTATCATGGCGGATTGCCCGGTAATGGCCGTCCTACTGAAATCCCGGCAGGCGGCCCTCAGCACGCTGATCCCAGCGAATCTGCAGCGGTTGCGTACCCTTGAAGGCGCCGATGTGGATGTGCGGCGCAAAGGAAGCGCCATTGTTGCCGACATGGGCCACGACCTGCCCTTGTTTGACCTTGTCGCCCACCTTGACCTGAATGCTGTCGACATGGGCATAAACGACATAGGTGCCGTCCCGGCGTTTGAAGACGAGGTCGCTGGCGGCTTCCTTGCCCATCGTCCCCGGTGTGTTGGTTGTCTCGTTGACGCTCGCCTTTACGACCATGCCGTCGAACGGGGCCAGGACATCGGCCTGCCAACCGTACCAATCCGCGTTCGCCTTGCCGTCGGTTCGGAACAAGCGGAAATAGCCGTTGCCGCTGTCCATCCCTCCGACAACGACGCAATCGGTGCCGAAGGCATCGCCAAGTGCGGACGCGTTGCTGCCCTCGGGATGTTCGACGCACATGAACATGTGCCCGAACACCGGCCCCAGCATTACTGAACCGACAGCCCCGGCTGTCGGCCGCGCCGGCTCGAAAAGGTGCGGAACCGAGGGCTCGGTCGTCGCCAGGACAGCCAGTAACATCAGCATGAGGGTGTCTCCTACCCGATCACGAAGAGCTTATGGCGTTTTTTTATAAAACCTAATGAATTCGCGGTAATTCATTTCCACGCGCGTCGTTGTGCCGGGATCAGGCGAACTTCAGCGTCGGCCCGAGGATCAGGGCGAAGGCCACGGCGGCCGCCACGCCCAGCACCAGCCAGACGATATTGAACGGCAGGTCGAACTCGGTTTCGGACGGTTCGTCCTTGATCCGGCGCGACAGCCACAGCAGACCGCACGTGCCGCCCAAGGACGACGCCAGCGACGACTCGAAGACGATGATCAGGCCGAGCGGATTGAGCAGCCCGGCGCCCAGGCCCAGTAAACCACCGGTCGCATAGGCCGTCCAGCAGATCGCCTGCGCCGCGCCGAGCTTGCGGCCGCCCAGGATGCGCCCGAGAAACGCCGACGATATCCGGCTGGACAGGATATAGAAGCCGAACCCGACGATAGCCATGCCGATGCGGATATATAAGGCGTTGGGAATGCCGTGCAGCACGGCGCCATCGACCTCGCCCCAGTCGCCCAATCCTGCAATTCCGGAAAACATGAAGTATCCGGCCCAGTCGAACAGGTTGATCGTGAACATCAGCCACAGGAACACCGTCCAGGCGCCGCGCTTGCCCGCCTGCGCCAACCGGGCCGACAATAAGCCGCCGCAGAGCAGGCCGAGAAGGAGATTGACCGTGCTGCCGGCCGCCGCCACGGCGCGGAACACCCAGTCCGGCCGGTCGCGCGCATCACAGTCGAAATAATAAGCGCTCCAACCATTGGGATGGCCGCCGCCCAGCACGCACATGCCGCCATGACCCAGCCCTTCGTGCGCCGCGGTGGTGACGACATAAGCCAGCGCCGCCAAACCGGCGACGGTAAGAATATTGACGCGATTGCTTTGATCCTGAGCCACGGCCCTCTCCCTCGGTGGTTGCCGGGCGAAGATACGATAAAGAACTTTATTTTGTAAAGTATTATTATTTGCGGGTATGGCGAGGCGCCCTCTTCCCGTCTATTCCCACAGCAATTTGACACCCATTTCACACCGCCATTAACCTTTCTTAACCCTGTCCCACCCTACACTCCGCGCCATGCAGGACCTTCTCCAGATCGCCCGTTCCATCGAGCCCATGCGCGTCTATGGCCGTGTCGCCGTCGTCAACGGCCTGCTCATCGAAGCCAAGGGCGGCCTCAGCTACATGCAGGTCGGGGCGCGCTGTGAAATTATCCGCCGCAATGCCGATCCGTTGCCGGTCGAAGTCGTCGGCTTCCGCGAGGACCGCGCTTTGATGATGCCGTTCGGCCCGGTCGAAGGCGTCACGCCCGGCGCCGAAATCCGCATCTCCGACGAAGGCGCCAAGGTCCACCCGACCACCGCCTGGCTGGGACGCATCGTCGACAGCTTCGGCGACCCGATCGACGGCCACGGCCCATTGCCCCAAGGCCCGGAAGGCTATCTGCTCAAGGCCGCCCCGCCGCCCGCCCACGCCCGGCAACGGGTCGGTGAGCGCCTAAACCTGGGCGTCCGCGCCATGGACGTCTTCACCACCTGCTGCCGCGGTCAGCGTCTCGGCGTGTTCGCCGGTTCCGGCGTCGGCAAATCGGTGCTGCTGTCCATGCTGGCCCGCGAAGCCACCTGCGATGCGGTCGTCGTCGGCCTGATCGGTGAACGCGGCCGTGAAGTGCGCGAATTCATCGAAGAAACCCTCGGGCCCGAAGGCCTGCGCCGCGCCATCGTCGTCGTCGCCACCTCCGACGAACCGGCCCTGAAACGCCGCCAGGCGGCCTATATGACCCTGGCCCTGTCGGAATTCCTGCGCGACCAGGGCCTGGAAGTGCTGTGCCTGATGGACTCGGTGACCCGCTTCGCCATGGCCCAGCGTGAAATCGGCCTGGCGACCGGCGAACCGCCGACGACCAAAGGCTACACGCCGACCTGTTTCGCCGAGCTGCCCAAGCTGCTGGAGCGTGCCGGCCCCGGTCCGGTCCTGGAAGACGGCACGCGCACTGGCCCGATCACCGGCCTGTTCACCGTGCTGGTCGACGGCGACGATCACAACGAACCAATCGCCGACGCCGTGCGCGGCATTTTGGACGGCCACATCGTCATGAGCCGGGGCATCGCCGAACGCGGCCGTTTCCCCGCCATCGATGTGCTGAAATCGATTTCGCGGACCATGCCGGAATGCCAGACCGTGCCGGAGCGCGAGGTCGTCCGCCAGGCCCGCAAGGTGCTGTCGGCCTATTCCAACATGGAAGAATTGATCCGCATCGGCGCCTATCGCGCCGGCGCCGACCCCGACGTCGACCGCGCCATCGAGCTCAACCCGGCGGTCGAGGACTTTTTACGTCAGGGTAAGGATGAGTACACGCCTCTTGACGAGTCCTTTACACTTTTGGGCGACATTTTAGCTCAGACCTGACCGTTACAGGGCACGTATTTCCGAAAGCCTTTAGGCTTGAGGCAAGGCCGACCGGCCGCCGCGCACGTTTGCGCGAGCCCAGCGGCGCTTGAGCGGCAAAAAAAAGAGGGAACGCCATGCCTAAGTGGGCCAAATCGCTGATCCGCCTGTCGACCTTCGAAGTCGAAACCCTGCAGAAGCGCCTGGCCGAAGTGGTCACCCGCCGCACCCACTGCGAAATGAAGGTCGCCACGCTCGACGCCGAATATGAGCTCGAATGCGCCCGCGCCGCTGAAGACGCATCCTTAGGCCATCATCTCGGCGCCTATAAGCGCGGCTTCAATCATCGCCGCGAGACCGTCGCCGCCGACCTCGACCTGATCATGCAGGAGGAGGAAGGCATCCGCGACCAGCTCGGCCTCGCCTTCGAGGGCCTGAAGAAATTCGAGCACGTCGCCGAGATCGCCAAGATCAAGCGCGCCACCGCCGCCCGCAAGGCCGAGGACGCCATGCTGGACGAAGTATCGCTGCGCATGTCGCGCAAGGCGTCCTAAACCGTCATACGTCCCGGCACAAATCGTGCTAGAAAGGGCGCAAGCTCTTGGGGACCTGTCCGTCATGACCACACGCCGCAGTCTGTTGTTCACGGGCGCCGCCGCCTTGCTCGCCAGCGGCTGCAAGGCGCAGTCCGCCGCCCCCCTGCCGCCGCTCAAATCGCTTGTTCCCTATCGGCTCGGCACCTGCGCCATGGCGGCGCAGTGCGACGATCCGGCCTGGGCCGCGCTGGCCACCCGCCATTTCTCCCGGCTGACGCCCGAGTGGGAAATGAAGATGGAATATACGCTGGCCGACGACGGCAGCCTCAGGTTCGACCGCCCCGACGCCATTGTCGACTTCGCCACGCGCAACGGCATGACCGTGCACGGCCACAACCTCATCTGGTACTCGCAGAAAAGCCCCTATCTCGAAAAGCTGGCCGGCGATCCGACGGCCTTCCTCAACGCCTATGTCGCCTATATCCAGGGCGTCGTCGGCCACTATAAAGGCCGCCTGCCGAGCTGGGATGTGGTCAACGAACCGGTCACCGACGATGGGGAAAAATTACGCGATTGCCTGTGGAGCCAGGCGCTCGGCGAGGACTATATCGGCCTGGCCCTGACCGCCGCCCATGAAGCCGATCCGAACGCCGTGCTGTTCATCAATGACTATAACCTCGAAGTGACGCCGAAGAAGCGCGCCACCTTCATGAAGCTGTGCGAGACCCTGTTGAAGAACGGCGCGCCCCTGCATGGCATTGGCTCGCAAAGCCATATCGTTGCCGACATCGCGCCTGGCCTGATCACCGCCAGCATTCGCGACCTGGCCTCGCTGGGCTTGAAACTGCACATTTCCGAGATCGATATCTCGACGCGCCAGAGCCATGCCGGGCTTGATACCGAAGCGGACCAGATCCGCGCCCTGAACGAACTGGTCGAGGCCTATGACCAGGTGCCGGCGGCCCAGCGCTACGGCATGACCTTTTGGGGGCTGCGCGACAGCGACTCCTGGCTGAACCGGCGGAACACCGGCCTGCATCTGCCGGAAGCGCCGCTGCTGTTCGACGGCAACGGCGCCGCCAAGCCCTTGGCCGAAGCGTTTGTGACGGCGGTCAAGTCGTAGGCTGAACGTAGCTTTCCAGATCATCGATGATCGCCGCCTGCGTTTCCGGCAGCCATTGCATCCGGATATGCCGTTCTACGCCACCCATTTCGACGAACAGCGACAGGCCGTCGTGGTACGGCACGAAATTGTGCCCCAGGAATCGCCAGGTCTCGCCCGTCGGATGCACGACGCCATCGTAATCCGTGAAATCGCGGACCACGACATACGCCTCACCCATTTTCAGATGCTTGAAATCGCGTAGCGGCACACCGTCCGTCAGGCGGCCCACGAGCCTATTCCTGCTTGCCAAAACGTGGCCGGAAGAACGGATCTTCGAGGATATCGCCGGTTTCCTTGGGCGCCTCGCCGTCTTCCATGGGCGAGGCGTCCGCCTGCGGCTGAACCGCCGCCGGCTGCACGGCCGGGGCCGGCGTAACCGGCGTGGGCGCAAAGGACGGTGGCGCGACGGGCTGCTGCGCCGGAGCGGGCGCGACGGTCGTGTCCGGGCTCAGGCGCTCCTGGAATTGCCGCAGGTAATGCAGGTCGTCGGCCAGGGTCATCACCGCCATGTAGAAGCGGCAGAATGCTTTCCACGCCAGCACGCCGATCAGCAGGGCCAGCCAGCCGCTCACCGTCACGCCGATGGCCAGCAACCACGCCATCACGTCGCTGTCGTGCAGCGCCGAACCGATCGACATGCCGGCCATACCCAGGCCGGCGATGAAGAACAGGCCCAGGCCGGCCCAGTAGATGATGTGAATCACCGGCCGCACCGGCATCCGGTCAAAGGTCAGCAGGTCCCCGAAAATGTCCCGGGGGCGCGTCGTGCCGAAGACCTGGCGGATAATGCGATTCATCTGTCCCTAACCCAAAAAGGCGAGTTCTCGCTCGCCTGTGTCGTCTAAAAGGGGGTTTGTCATCGAATTGTCAAGGGGTTAAGGACGGCCTTTCAGCCCTGATTGACAAAGGCATGGCAGTGCGTAAGGCTATGCCGGTCGAGGGAGGGCGGCACATGCGATGGTTCAGATATTTCGCCGGCGGGTTGCTGATCGGGGTGTTCTTCGGCGCTCTGGTCGGCGGCGTCTACACGATCTTCGCCCACTCAAAGATTCATCCCGATCCGGCCAGCGGCGCCACCGTCGAATCCAAGTCGGAAAACACCACGCTCTACATCCGGCCATCCGATATCTTCCGGCAATCCGCCATGTTCCTGACCATCCCGCTGGCCCTTCTCGGCCGGGCGATCCTACCGGGGGCGCGCATCAAGGATGAAGCCGGAACCCGCCTGGTCCTGCCGCCCGACCGCCCGCGCCACTTTGTAACCCTTGGCTTCTGGGTGGGGGCGATCGGTTGCTTTCTACTGCTGGCCATCGATGCCCCGATCGACGCGTTCAACGACTGGTTCAACCAGCTGGTCCTTCCGAAATCCTGACCGCCTGCCTTACACCTGACCGACGGTCTTGAGCTTCACTTTCGGGTGGATTTCGTTCTGGCTCATCACGACGGTGTTCGCCCGGAAGCGTTCGATGATCGAGCGCACGAACGGCCGGATGTTCGGCGAGGTCAAGAGCACCGCCACGTCGCCGTTCATCGACACGCGCTCGAACACTTCGCGGACGCTGCGGATGAATTCCTGCAAGGCCGACGGCGCCATGGTCAGCTGCCGGTCCTCGCCCTGCCCCACCAGTGACGCGGCGAAGGCGTTCTCCCAGTCATGCGACAGGGTGACGATCGGCAGCGACCCGTCGTCGGCCCGGTTCTGCCAGCACAGTTGTCTTGCTAAACGAGACCTCACGTGCTCGACCATGTTGGTGATCGACTTGGTATGCGCCGCCGCCTCGCCCAGCGCCTCGAGAATGGCCGGCAGGTCGCGAACGCTGACCCGTTCCTTCAACAAGGCCTGCAACACGCGCTGCAGGGTCGCCACCGTCACAACGCTCGGGATCAGGTCGTCGGCCAGCTTCTTCTGGTCGGAGGGCAGGTCGCGCAGCAGCTTCGACAGCTCGGCATAGGACAGCAGTTCCGACATGTTGTCCTTGAGAATTTCGGTCAGGTGCGTGGTGATGACGGTCGCCGGATCGACGATGGTGTAGCCGAGGAAAGTCGCTTCCTCGCGCAAGCCCTGGTCGATCCAGGTCGCCGGCAGCCCAAACGCCGGCTCCTTCATGTGCTCACCGGGCAGCTCGACCTGGCGGCCGGACGGGTCCATGGCCATCAGCATGCCGATGCGCACCTCGCCGGTGCCGGCTTCCATTTCCTTGACACGCACCGCATAGGCCTGGTTGTTCAGCCGCATGTTGTCGAGGATGCGCACGCTCGGCATGACGAAGCCGTATTCCTGCGCCAGGGTCCGCCGCAGCGCCTTGATCTGGTCGGTCAGCTTGCGGCCGTCCAGTTCGTTGATCAGGCCGAGCAGGCCCAGGCCGAGTTCGATCTTCACATCATCAATCGCCAGAGCCGCCGAGATCGGTTCTTCGACGGGCTCGACGGGCTGCATGGCGGCGATCTCGTCGTCGGTGGGCGGCGGCGGCTTGCGCCCCAGCCGCCAGGCCAGAGCCCCAGTGCCGATTGAGATAGCGGCGAAGAAGATGATCGGCATGCCGGGGATCAGGCCGATGACGCCGGCTGCCGCCGACACCACGCCGAGCGCCACCGGATTGGTCGCCAACTGCGTGACGATCGCCTTGTCGGCCGAACCGTCGACGCCGGCCTTCGACACCAGGAAGCCGGCGGCGATCGAGATGATCAGCGCCGGGATCTGCGTCACCAGGCCGTCGCCGATGGTCAGCAGGATGTAGGTATGGGCGGCGGTTGCGGGCTCCATGCCGTGCTGCAGGATGCCGATCAGCATGCCGCCGACGATGTTGACCAGGGTGATGACGATGCCGGCCATGGCGTCGCCGCGCACGAACTTCGAGGCGCCGTCCATGGCGCCGAAAAAGCCCGATTCCTGCTCGACTTCCTTGCGCCGGCGCTTCGCCTCGTCGGCGTCGATCAGGCCGGACGACAGGTCGGCGTCGATGGCCATCTGCTTGCCCGGCATCGAGTCGAGGGTAAAGCGCGCCGACACTTCGGCGATCCGGCCCGAACCCTTGGTGATGACGACGAAATTGACCAGCACCAGGATCGAGAACAGGATGCCGCCGATGATGTAGTTGCCCTGGGTCATCATCTGCCCGAAGGCGTTGATGACATTGCCCGCCGCCTGCTCGCCGTCCTGGCCGTGGGTCAGGATGATACGCATCGAGGTGATGTTGAGCGCCAGCCGGAACAGGGTGGTGACCAGCAGCACCGTCGGGAAGGACGAGAATTCCAGCGGCTTCTTGATGAACAGGCCGGTCATCAGGATCAGGATGGCCGAGGTGATCGACAGCGACAGCAGGATGTCGAGCACGACGCTCGGCATCGGCATGATCAGGATGACGATGATCGAGATGACCCCGATCGCCATGATGACTTCGCCGCGCTTCAGCCACCCCTGGATCTCGGAAATCTTGAAAGCGGGAACGGCCGCAGCGTCAGCCACGCGGGCCTCCGGATCAGAAAAATGCACAGAATTCCGCGCGCGCGGAGACTAGGCAAAACTTACCCGGCGGATGGTGAACGAGTGGTTAAGATTGGCGCGTTTCGGCCGGTTCGGCGCTTCGGATCAAAACTCTCTCTTGTGCGCGGTCGTTTCTTGCGCAACAATTGGACGGTGCGCGGGATTGGAGAGCCGGATTGGACAGGGAAGCGCCTCACACGATGGACTTGCGCGTCGGCGCCATGATCCGCCGGCGCCGCAAGGAACTGGACAAGAGTCAGAACGATCTGGCCCAGGCCATTCGCGTCACCTTTCAGCAGGTCCAGAAATACGAACGCGGCACCAACCGGGTCTCCGCCTCCAAGCTGTATGAGATATCCCGGTTTCTCGAAACGTCTGTCGGCTATTTCTTCGAAGAGCCGTTCGGCCCCGGCACGGGTTCGACGGAGACCGATGCCGACGCCTTGCAGCTTCTGACGACCGAGGACGGCCTCGAGCTGGCGAAATACTTTCCCAAACTGGCCCCGGCCTTGCGCAAACGGGCCGTGGCCCTGATCAAGGCCATCGCCATCGAATAGCCGACCGCCCGGCTACGCCTTGCGGCGGCGGACTTCGTAGTCCCACATGCCTGCCGCCAAGGCGATGAGCAGTCCCCAGCCGCTGAAGATGCCGATGATCGTAATATAGCTGTCCATGCCGAAATGGATCGTCTTGGCGACGAGACGCACGAACACGCCGCACACCTGACACGCCGCCAGATACAGGGTCCACGACTTCCGGGAGGACATCGACAGGGCGACGAACACGACGCAGGCGATGAGATCGATGAGGATCACCGGAATCTCCGAACGGCGTCCGGCATGCGACTGAAGAAAAGCGGTCAGAATCCATCCGATCGCAATGGTTGCGGCCGCATAGCGCTCTATGCGGCCGCCTCTTATTAAAGCCCAGGAACAGACGATGAAGGCGCATATGGAGCCAAGATTGACCCATATGGCATGCAAGGTCAGCCAGTTATGCCGCAGCGCTGGCGACCACCACGGGTCGGCGGTTAGTGACGCCGCCGCCACCAGGCTTGTCCTCAGTGGTTCCGATGGCAACGGTTTGGCACCCCAACATGGTTTTGACCGAATCGAGCTGGCCGTGCATGCGAACCATGGCCCCCCTGGCGCCGCCCAGCATCGAGATGGATTCGATCAGGGAACTCATGGCGTCCTGGCCGACGACCATAGAGAGTTTTGCCTCCTTGCGCAATGTCGCAAGCCGCACCCCCATGGTCATCGCCGCCATCAAGGCGTCGTCCAGCGCGTGCTCCGCGTCGAAAAGATATTGCGCGCCCTCTTGTACAATTTCGATTCTCTTCATCTCTTGATGACTCCCTAGTCCGCCGGAATCCGGCTGCCGTCGCTTTCCGGCGACGGTCAGCCGAAATAGCGTGTGAAATTGTGGATCGCCTGAAGCGCGCCGAAAACGCCCATGAGGACACCGGCCAGGACGATGAGCATCCAGGCGGCCTTCTCAAAGATGAGTCTCAGCCAGGAAAATACGCTTAGGCTTTCCAGCCGTCCATTGAACTCGGCCTGTCGTCCGTCAACCAGGCCGTCGCCGCCACGATCGTGAAGATCGCTTTTTCCGGGCCGCACTCCTGCGCCAGATGCTGGACCGTCTGGAGCGTATCGTCGATCCGGTGCGCTTTCGAGGGTGCGGTCAGCATCCTCCAGGCGATCTCCAGATCCTTCCAGCTCATGATCAGGTAATGTTCGGTTTGGGGTAGATAGGTCTTGTCCATGCCCCGAGACTGACGCATCCGGGACGGGTTCGACCATCCTCCTTGAAGGCCATTCTCCTCCAGGGATAGTATCCGCCGTCCCTTCGTATTGAAAAAAAAGCCGGGCGGCCTCGCGGCTGGTCGCTACTTTCAGCCGCTCGCGCGCCGCCTTGGCGTGGGCCTTGACCGTGCTGACCCGGATGTTCATCACCCGAGCGATTTCCTTGGCCTGCAAGTGCTGCGAGATGAGGCGAAGGACTTCTTTTTGTTTATCCGTCAGGGACGCGATGTTGGGGCCATCGTCGTGCAATCGGCTCTCCTTCGTTGTCCCTACGTCAAGTAGCAGGGTTAACGGATTCAAGCGTGGATTTCCCGGTTGTCAATCCATTGCGCCCACGGGCCTGTGGAAGAGCGGCGCGAATATCGGCCAAAACCGCGCGCGGCCACCCCGTCCGCGCGGCGGTCACTTTCCTTACTGTGCTCTTATTTTTTCCGCGCTAAGTCCTTGATCGACGGCTACTTGCCCGCCGGAAAGCCGTTCTGTACCCTCGACACCTGATGAATTCTTCAGACCCTTCCTTGTCCGACCTGCACCAGGCCCGTCTTGCCGCCATCGTCGAATCCTCCGGCGACGCCATTGTCGGCAAGACGCTCGACGGCATCATCACCGCCTGGAACCAGTCGGCCGAGCGCATCTTCGGCTACACGGCCAGCGAAGCCATCGGCAAGCCCATCACCCTGATCATTCCCGAGGACCGGCGCGCCGAGGAGGACATGATCATCGCCCGGATCCGCCGCGGCGAACGGATCGAGAACTTCGAAACCGTGCGCCGCCACAAGAGCGGCGCGCCGGTTGAAATCTCGGTGACCATATCGCCGATCCGCGACTCGTCGGGCAAGATCGTCGGCGCCTCCAAGGTGGCTCGCGAAATCGGTCTGCTTAGGGCGGCCGAGCGCAACGCCGCCTACCTGGCCGCCCTCGTCGATTCCTCCGACGACGCCATCGTGTCCAAGGACCTCAACAGCATCATCACCTCGTGGAACCGCTCCGCCGAACGCATGTTCGGCTATACGGCGGCCGAAGCGGTCGGCCAACCGATCACCCTCATCATCCCGCCCGATCTGATCGACGAGGAATACACCATCATCGCCAAGATCAGGGCGGGCGAAAAAGTCGACCATTTCGAGACGGTGCGCGTCACCAAGTCCGGCGAGCGGATCTATGTATCGATCACCGTTTCGCCGATCCGCGACGGCGGCGGCCGTATCGTCGGCGCCTCGAAGATCGCCCGCAACGTCACGCAACAGATGCGCACCGAGGAGATGCTGCGCCTGGCGACCGACGCCGCCGAAATCGGCCTGTGGGACGTCGACGTGCCGAGCAATCACATGTTCTGGGATCCACGCACCAAGGCCATGTTCGGCATTCCGCCGGACGCCCCGGTCAGCATGGACGACTTCTTCGCCGGCCTGCATCCCGAGGACCGGGACTGGGTCACGGCCGCCTACGCCGCGGCAGTCGATCCCGCCGTTCGCTCGCCCTACGACGTCGAATACCGCACGATCGGCAAGTCGGACGGCCTGATCCGCTGGGTCGCCGCCAAGGGCAAGGGCCTATTCGACAAGACCGGCCAATGCGTGCGCTGCCTCGGCACCACCATCGACATCACAGTGCGCAAGCAGGACGAGGCCCGCCTGATCGAACTCAAGGAGCACCTCGAACAGCTGGTCGCCGAACGGACAGCGGAGCTCGACCGCGTCTGGCGCCATTCCCGCGACCTGTTCGTCGTCCTCGACGGCCGGGGCGTCATCCACTCGGTCAGCCCCGCCGCCGTCGAAATCCTCGGCCGTCGGCCGGAGGACTCCCACGGCCGCAACCTGCAGGACTATGTCTGGTCCGAAGACCTCGATGTGGCGCGCGACAGCTTGGCGATGGCCATGTCCGGCCAGGACCTGACCGATGTCGAAACCCGGCTGGTCCATGCCGACGGCATGCCGCGCTGGATTTCCTGGCGGACCTCGAAGGAAGGCGATTTCGTCTATGCCTACGGCCGCGACGTCACCGCCGAACGGGAGCAGGCCGAAATCCTGCGGCGTACCGAAGAAGCGCTTCGCCAGAGCCAGAAGATGGAAGCGGTCGGCCAGCTAACCGGCGGCATCGCCCACGATTTCAACAACATGCTGGCTGTGGTCATGGGATCGCTCGAGCTGCTCGGCCGGCGCATCGGCGACGACGATCCGCGCGCCCGTCACTATATCGACCAGGCCGTCGAGGCCGCCCGGCGCTCGGCCAACCTGACCCAGCGCCTGCTCACCTTCTCGCGCCAGCAGGCTCTGCGGCCGGAGACGCTCGACCTCAACCGGCTGGTCGCCGGCATGTCCGACCTGCTGCGCCATTCCATCGGCGCCGACATCCGTCTGGAGACCGTGCTCGCCGGCGGCCTATGGCTCGTGCATATCGATCCGAACCAGCTGGAAAGCGTCCTGCTCAACCTGGCGGTCAATGCCCGCGACGCCATGCCGGGCGGCGGGCGGCTGACCATCGAGACCCACAACGCCCACCTCGACAGCCATTACGCCGCCGAGCACCTCGGCCTGCCGGCCGGGCAATACGTCATGATCGCGGTCACCGATACCGGCACCGGCATGACGCCCGACGTCATCGCCAAGGCCTTCGAACCGTTCTTCACCACCAAGGAAGTCGGCAAGGGTACGGGCTTGGGGCTGAGTCAGGTCTATGGTTTCGTCAAGCAGTCGGGCGGCCACATCAAGATCTATTCCGAGCCTGGACAAGGCACCACGGTCAAGATCTACCTGCCGCGCGTGCTGGCGGCCGAAACGGCGGAAAATACCGGCGGCAAGAGTCGCGAACTACCGGTCGGCGATAATGAAACCATCCTGGTTGTCGACGACGAATCCGCCGTCCGCCAGTTCAGCGCCGATGTTCTGACCGAGCTCGGCTACCGCGTGCTCCAGGCCGAGAACGCCGCCGCCGCGCTCGACCTGCTGCGCCGCCATGCCGAGGTGATGCTGCTGTTCACCGATATCGTCATGCCGGAGATCAATGGCCGCAAGCTGGCCGACCAGGCCCAGGCCGTCCGCCCGGACCTGAAGGTGCTCTACACCACCGGCTACACCCGCAATGCGGTGGTGCATAACGGCGTGGTCGATCCGGGCGTCGAACTGATCGGCAAGCCGTTCACCATCGACGAACTGGCGGCCAAGGTCCGGAGCCTGCTCGACGCGCCGGTCGTCCGGCCGGCCTAGGCCGCGCTGGCCCCCGACTGCGGGGCCGGGATGGCCACGCCCGCCGCCGAATATTCGTTCAGCTTATTGCGCAAGGTGCGGATCGAGATGCCGAGGATATTGGCCGCGTGCGTCCGGTTGCCCAGGCAATGTGTCAGCGTATCCAGAATCAGCTTCTGCTCGACCTCGGCCACTGTCGAACCGACGAACGAACGCGCAGCGGTTTCGGCGGCCTGGGCGGCACGGTTGATATAGTCCATGCCGATCGGCGCCACCGGATTCAACGGTTGGCCGTCGGGCAGGCGGATGGCTTCGGCGTCGATCTCGCTGCCGGCCGATAGCAGCACGGCGCGGTGCATGGCGTTTTCCAGCTCGCGCACATTGCCCGGCCACGGATGGGCCTGCAGGCGGCGCTTGGCTTCCAGGCTGATCGGCTTGAGACCGATGCCGTTGGCTTCCGAATACTTCTTGGCGAAGTAGTCGGACAGGGCGACGATATCGGCCGGCCGGTCGCGCAACGGCGGGATGGCCAGATTGATAACATTGAGGCGATACAGCAGATCCTCGCGGAACGTGCCGTCGCGCACCGCACTCGCCAGGTTGCGGTTGGAGGTCGCCAGGACGCGGATATTGACCGGCACCGGCTTGGCGCCACCCACCCGGTCGATGACGCGTTCCTGCAAAGCCCGCAGCAGCTTGGCCTGCAGGCGCGCATCCATTTCCGAGATTTCATCCAACAGCAACGTGCCGCCGTCGGCCTCCTCGAACTTGCCGATGCGCCGCGCCATGGCGCCGGTGAAGGCGCCCTTTTCGTGGCCGAACAGCTCCGATTCCAGCAGGTTGTCCGGAATGGCCGCGCAGTTGACCGAGATGAACGGCCGCTGCGCCCGGCGCGACTTTTCGTGCAGGTAGCGCGCCATCACTTCCTTGCCGACGCCGCTTTCGCCGGTGATCAGGATCGAGGCGTCCGAACCGGCAACCTGGTCGGCCAGCTTGATGACCTGCTGCATGGCCGGATCGTTGGTGATCAGCGGCCGGGAATCGTCGGAAACCGCAGCCAGCACGGCGGCGATCAGCTCGGCGTCGGGCGGCAGCGGGATGAATTCCTTGGCGCCGGCGGTGATCGCCCCCGCGGCTTTGCGAGGATCCGGATTGACGCCGCAGGCGATCACCTGCACCGAGATGTGCTCGCGCTCGTTGGCGGCGATCAGCTCGGCGATATCGAGTTCGTAATCGACCATCAAGAGGTCGGCGCCCTGCCCCTTGCGCAAGGCGTCGGTCGCTTGGGTGACCGTTTCGACATGGGCGACCTTGGCGCCCGAATCCATGGCCATCTTGACCGCGACGGAGAGCTGACCGCTCAGCTTTCCAACTACCAACAGTCTCATGGTTTAAACTCCCGTGTCTTCGGATTTGATGATTTCCGTCATGGTCACCCCCAGGCGATCGTCGACCACGACGACCTCGCCGCGGGCGACCAGACGGTTGTTGACATAGATGTCGATAGCCTCGCCGACCTTGCGGTCGAGCTCGAGCACGCTGCCCTGGCCGAGCTTGAGCAGTTGCGACACCGACATGTAGCTCTTGCCCAGCACGGCCGAGATGTTGACCGGCACGTCGAAGACCGGCGCCAGGTCGGCGGCCGACTTGTCGCCTTCCTCGTCGCCCATCGGAATGCCGGGCGCACCGGCTTCATCGAAGTCTTCCAGGCCGAGATCGTTATCGGACATAACGGAACTCCTTACTCATGCGGCGCCCCGTCGGGGCGCGCGCGGGATTGGTGATAAGCTTCGGCGTCAAGCGCTTCCTGCAAAGCATGATCGAGCGCTTCATAAACTTGCTGCGGATCGAAGGCCGCCCGGCCGTCGCTCCAGGCGATCTCGAAGGCGCCCTGCGGCAGGGCTGGATTGTCGCGGAACGAGATGGCGCCGGCAAAGCCGCTCATCGCCGCCGCGTCCTCGGCGGCGGCCTTGACCTCGTCGGACGGGTCGGCGGCGAACAATACCAGGCGTGTGGCCTTCTCGATTTCCTGGCCGAGCGCCTCGAGCGCGGCCGTCACCGGCGCTTCCGGGAAGCGGGCCAGGGCCTCGACGCCGATCTTCTGCGCGCACAGCAGGGCCAGCTTGACGGCGGCTTCCTTGTGGGCGTGGATGGCGACGGTCAGCCCGCCCAACCCCATCTGCGCCGCGTCGGCCAAAGCCTGCACGGCGGCGGCCTGGGCGGTCTGGGCGCGGGCCAGGGCCGACTGCTCGCCCTCGGCATAGGCATTGACGCGGATGGCCTCGACTTCCTCGGGCGTGTAGAACCGCTTCTCGCGAACCGGGCGGGCGACGATGTCGCCGGCGTCGCCGAAGACGGTGCCGAACTCGAATTTCTGCAGGGGCTCGCTCATGCGTAAGCCTCCAACACAATAGCTAAAGGACCTGGCCACTTAGCCCGGAGCGTAGCGACTAGCGCCATTGAGGCGCGCAGCCTGCGTGGCGCCAAGGCGCTCTGCGCCTGAACGCAACTAGTAAATAAGTTCATCGTCGCCTCCCTGACCGGCGAGCATGATCTCGCCCTTGGCCGCCAGGTCCTTGGCGATCTGCACCATCGCCATCTGGGCCGCGTCGACGTCTTTCAGGCGCACCGGCCCCATGCTTTCCATGTCGTCACGCATGATCTTGGCGGCGCGTTCCGACATGTTGGACATGAACATGTCGCGCAACGAATCCGACGACCCCTTGAGCGCCAAGGCCAGCTGGTCCTTCTCCACCGCCCGCAGCAGGGTCTGCACCCCGCCCGGATCGAGCTTCGACAGGTCTTCGAACACGAACATCAGGGCACGAATGCGTTCGGCCGATTCCCGGTTGCGTTCTTCCAGAGCGGCGACAAAGCGGCTTTCGGTCTGGCGATCGAAATTGTTGAAGATTTCCGCCATCAACTCGTGGCTGTCGCGCTTCGACGTCCGCGCCAGGTTGGACATGAATTCGACGCGCAGGGTCTGTTCGATCTTGTCGAGGATTTCCCGCTGCACCGGTTCCATGCGCAGCATGCGCTGCACGCATTCCAGGGCGAAATCTTCCGGCAGCGACGACAGCACGCGCGCCGCGTGGTCCGACTTGATCTTCGACAGCACCACCGCGACGGTCTGCGGGTATTCGTTCTTCAGGTAGTTGGCCAGAACGCCTTCGTTGACGTTGCCGAGCTTGTCCCACATGGTCCGGCCGGCCGGACCGCGGATTTCCTCCATCAGGGCTTCGACTTTTTCCGGCGGCAGGAAGTTGTTGAGCAGCCGCTGGGTCTGTTCGAACGAGCCCATGATCGTGCCGGAATTGCTCATGCCCGACACGAATTCGATCAGCAGTTCCTCGACGACGTTGGCCGAGACCGTGCCCAGGCTCGACATGGCCTGGGAGATTTCCTTGATCTCCTCCTCGTCCATGGCCTGCCACAGCG
>CAYULN010000308.1:0-6112 GCA_964445605.1 uncultured Caulobacteraceae bacterium
GAAGGCAAGGTGACGGTCCAGTCCGATGCCCGCCCGAGCCGCGCCGCCATCGAAACCGCCTTGCCGGCCTTCATCGGCTTAGTTGAACAGGTGCCGCCCGCCTTTTCCGCCATCAAGGTCGACGGCAAGCGCGCCTACGACCTGGCCCGCGAAGGCGTCGAAGTCGAACTGAAGGCCCGCGAGGTCGAAATCTATGACCTGACGCTCGACGCCTTCGACACCGACACGGCCACCTTTACGCTCCATTGCGGCAAGGGCACCTACGTCCGTTCCGTGGCCCGTGACCTGTGCCTTGAGCTCGGAGTCTGCGGCCACGTCAGCGCGCTGCGCCGCACCGCTGTTGGCGCGTTCGCATTAAATTCTTCAATAACACTGGAAAAGCTCAACGATTTAGTGCATAGAGACGCGCAATTCGCGGCTTTGCTTGGCGTAGAGACGGCGCTGGACGACATCCCGGCCCTGCCTGTGACGCAAGAGGAGGCGGCGAAGCTCAAGCAAGGACGTGACCTTGCCCTTCTGCCCCGTCAGATAGCGCACGTATCCGAAGCTCTGAAAACCCGCCGCGAGGCCGGGTTCGACGAGTTCCCCGATACCGTGCAGGCGGTGATGAACGGCGCGGTCCAGGCCTTGTGCGAGTTCCGCAGCGGCCGGATTTATCCGACGCGCATCATCAACCTGTAATTCTCGTAAAGGAGAACCCGATGTCGATTACGCCTGATCGCAAGACAGACCTGATCAAGACCCACGCCCGCGCCGAGGGCGATACCGGCGGCCCGGAAGTGCAAATCGCCATTCTTTCGGAACGCATCAACAACCTGAATATGCACTTCAAGGACCACAAGAAGGATCACCATAGCCGTCGTGGCATGCTGAAGATGGTGTCGCAACGCCGTCGCCTTCTTGACTACCTGAAGGGCAAGGACGAAGGCCGTTATCAGTCGATCGTCGAGACCCTGGGTCTGCGTCGCTAGAACAACCACAAGGGCTTGGGGTCCGCCTCAAGCCCTTGATTTATGACCATTCTCTTCGCCAATTTGGCGAGGGAGCCGCAAAACGAAGGCTCTGCCCGTCGTTTGCAAGACTGGCATCCGACCAAAGGATGCACTCGCCAAAACCGGCGATTTTGTACACCCCGCAAGGCCACTGCCTTGCTGAATCCATGGCTCAAAGGGAAATCGAACGAGCCTTAAACGCGCCACCGGACGCCGGTGGCCACCTTCCGGAAGGCATGGGGCCGGCCGGGAGCTGAACGAAAGAAAACAAATGTTTGACATCAAAAGAAAATCCATCGACTGGGCCGGGCGCAAGCTGACCCTGGAAACGGGCCGTGTCGCCCGCCAGGCTGACTCCGCCGTCCTCGCCACCTACGGCGAGACTACCGTGCTGGCGACCGTCGTCTATGCCCGCTCACCGAAGCCGGGCCAGGACTTCTTCCCGCTCACCGTCAACTACCAGGAAAAGACCTTTGCCGCCGGCAAGATCCCAGGTGGTTATTTCAAGCGCGAAGGCCGTCCGTCGGAAAAGGAAACCCTGGTTTCCCGCCTGATCGACCGTCCGATCCGCCCGCTGTTCGTCAAGGGTTTCAAGAACGAAGTCCAGGTGGTCGCCACCGTCCTGTCGCACGACATGGAAAACGATCCGGACATCGTCGCCATGGTCGCCGCCTCCGCCGCCCTGACCCTGTCGGGCGTGCCGTTCATGGGCCCGATCGGCGGCGCCCGCGTCGGCGTCATCGAAGGTGAGTACGTGCTCAACCCGACGCTCGACCAGATGAAGGAATCGGAACTCGACCTCGTGGTCGCAGGCACGGCCGACGCCCTGATGATGGTCGAATCCGAAGCCAAGGAACTGTCCGAAGACAAGATGCTCGGCGCCCTGATGTTTGCCCACAAAGGCATGCAGCCGGTCATCGACGCCATCATCGAACTGGCCGATCACGCCGCCAAGGACCCGTTCGACTTCGAAGCCGAGGACCTGTCGGACCTCGTGGCCAAGATCAAGAAGCTGGTCGGCCAGGACATCCGCGACGCCTACACCATCCAGGCCAAGCACCCGCGCCACGAAGCGGTCGGCGCCGCCAAGTCCAAGGCTGCTGCCACGTTGGTGAAGTCGGAAGAGAACCCGGACGGCTACGACGCCGCCAAGTTCGGCGCCGCCTTCAAGGAGTGCGAAGCCGACGTCCTGCGCCGCGACATCATCGAACACGGCAAGCGTGTCGACGGCCGCGCCGTCGACAAGGTCCGCGCCATCGTCTCGGAAGTCGGCGTCCTGCCGCGCACCCACGGTTCGGCCCTGTTCACCCGTGGGGAAACCCAGGCCCTGGTCGTCGCCACGCTCGGCACCGGTGAAGATGAGCAGTTCATCGACGCCCTGGAAGGCACGTACAAGGAAAAGTTCCTCCTGCACTACAACTTCCCGCCCTACAGCGTTGGTGAAACCGGCCGCATGGGCTCGCCCGGCCGCCGCGAAATCGGCCACGGCAAGCTGGCCTGGCGCGCCGTCCGTCCGATGCTGCCGGCGACGGAAGACTTCCCGTATACGATCCGCCTGGTCTCGGAAATCACCGAGTCGAACGGCTCGTCCTCGATGGCGACCGTCTGTGGTTCGTCGCTGGCCCTGATGGACGCTGGCGTGCCGCTGAAGGCCCCGGTATCGGGTATCGCCATGGGCCTGATCCTGGAGCCGTCGGGCGAATTCGCCATCCTGTCCGACATCCTGGGTGACGAGGATCACCTCGGCGACATGGACTTCAAGGTCGCCGGTTCGGCCAACGGCATCACCTCGTTGCAGATGGACATCAAGGTCCCCGGCATCACCGAGGAGATCATGACCAAGGCGTTGCGCCAGGCCAATGAAGGCCGCCTGCACATCTTGGGCGAAATGAACAAGGCCATCTCCGGCGCCCGCACCGAGCTGGGCGAGTTCGCGCCGAAGATCGAGACGATCAAGATCGCCACGGACAAGATCCGCGAAGTCATCGGTTCGGGCGGCAAGGTCATCCGCGAGATCGTCGAAAAGACGGGCGCCAAGATCGACATCGCCGACGACGGCACGATCAAGATCGCGGCCAACGATCAGGAAAAGATCGACGCGGCGCGCGACTGGATCAAGTCGATCGCTTCGGAGCCGGAAGTCGGCGCCATCTACAAGGGCAAAGTCGTGAAGATCGTCGATTTCGGCGCCTTCGTGAACTTCTTCGGCGCCAAGGACGGCCTGGTCCACATCTCGCAGTTCGCCCGCGAGAAGGTCGGCAAGGTGTCCGACGTGCTCAATGAAGGCGACGAAGTGAAGGTGAAGTTCCTCGGCCTCGACGACCGCGGCAAGACGAAGCTTTCGATGAAGGTGGTCGATCAGGAGACTGGTGAGGACCTGACCGAGAAGCTGGATGCCGAACGCGCCGAGCGTCAGGCGGCCCGCGCCGCTGCTGGTGAAGACGGCGACGAAGGCGAACTGGAACTGGCCGACGGTGGTGACCGTCCGGAACGCGGCGACCGCCCGCGCCGGCGTCGCCGCCGCGACTAGTAACGGGGTCAAGGGGTCTGTGACCCCTTGCCTGTCCTGATAAAGAAAAAGGGTGGCCCCCACTTCGGGGAGCCACCCTTTTTCTTTTTTAAGAGAAGACGAGGGGTCTCGGACCCCTCGACCCCATAACGCGACGGAGCTTGCCCAACCGGAGCAACCCGCCTATCCTCAACTTTATGTGGAAGCCTTTTCAGCCGATATATAATCTCTGGCGTCGTTATTTCGGTACTTATTCACTAGATGATCCTAGGCGAACTCACAAAGAAGCGCCTTACACCTTCTACTTGCCATCTAAAGCCAGACAGGACAGCGTCGGCCCGGGTGATCTTGTTCAATTGGTTTTCTGTAGCAAACCTATGAGCCTTAAACACGGCGCGGAACGGATGTGGGTAAAGGTCACAGATGTCACACCGAAGTACGTTATAGGCGCGCTTCGCAATACTCCGCTCGACATGCCGCAATTGAAAGTTGGGTCGGAAATACGGTTCCAGCCGTTTCATATTATCGATTTTGATACTGAACGCGATTTGCCCGATGAGCCTAAACAAAAGCAATATTGGGGTCGCTGTATGGTTGATCGCTGTATCTTGGATGAAGACGTACCAGTCTATTATCTCTATCGCGAGGAACCGAATCTCGACGAGCCGGGCGACAAATATCCCGATTCGGGTTGGCGCATTCGCGGAGATTATCGCAACGTTTCGGATGAAGAATTTGAGGCAAGAAAGGCTGCTTATATTGCACTTGGTAAGGTCTTAAATGCTGATGATAGCTGGCTTCACCTAATCGATTCGCCCATCGGTTCCGCCTTCATGCGCAACTTTGAAACCGGCGAATACGAGATTTACGAACGCGAGCCCCAAAATGACGACGATTGAAGACCAAATCCTCGATAGGGGCAAAATCCTGCTGCTGGCCAACAAGGCCGAGCCGGTCATGCTCATCGGCTGCGAGATCGAGGAGGACGCCGACCTGTCCGACCTGATCCTAAATGGCTGGGCGTTCGAGGATTGCATCCTCAAGAAGGTCAAGTTCAACTCCGCCAAGCTGGAACGCGCCCACTTCACCAAGTGCAAGGGCGCGCATGTCAACTTCACCAGCGCCATCCTGATCGAGGCGGAAATCACCGGCTGCGACTTCAACAACGGCCTGTTTCGCGGCGCCACGCTGACCCAGGCCAAGTTCCAGCGCTGCAAGCTGACGGGCGCCCATTTCGACGCCGCCAAGACGCTCGATATCAGCTTCGAAGAATGCCGTCTGGACGACGCCCGCCTGCAGAACATCTCCTTCGCCCAGCGCACCCTGAAGCAGCTCGACCTACATAACGCCGACCTGCACCGCTGCGATTTCCGCGACTCGGTGTTCGAGGACTGCTCTTTGCGTGACGCCAGTATCGACGGCGCACGTTTCGAAGGCGCCGACCTGCGCGGCACCGATATCGGCGGCGTGCGGCTGGAAGACGCCAAACGCTTCAAGGGCGCGACCATTTCGCGCTCCCAGGCGGCGGAACTGCTGGCCGAACTGGGGTTGAAGGTACGTTAGATGCTCAATACCATCATGCCCTTCTTCATCGTGTCAGACGTTACCACAGCCATGGTCTTCTATCGGGACGCGTTGGGATTTTCAGTGACCTACATGGCTCCGGAAGACGCGCCGTTCTTCGCCATGATCCGGCGCGACGGCGCGTCGCTGATGCTCAAAGCGATCGGGCCGGACGTTCGGCCTCAACCCAACCCGTCGCGGCATCCCTGGGCGCGCTGGGATGCTTACGTGGACACGCCCGATCCGGATGGACTGGCGACCGAATTGGCCGCGCGCGGTACGGTCTTGCACAAGCCGCTGGGCGATACGGACGACGGCTTGCGCGGCTTCGAGATCCGTGATCTGGACGGCTATGTGCTGTTCTTCGGCCGGCCTATTTGATCAACCCCTTCTCGCGCAACACAGCGTCCATTGCCGGATTGCCGCTCGGCTTGTCCCAATCGCCTGCGCCTGCCGCGATTAGCAAACGAGCGCCCTGTGCATAGTCGCCATGCCCGTAATGGGTGGCGCCATGGTGCAGGAAACCCGACGGCGGCGCAATGTACATATTGTCGCGCACATCGAGCGGCGCCCCGGCGTCGATCAGCAGCTTCATCATCCCGGCGTCGCCGCGCCAGGCGGCATAATGCAACGCCGTGATGCCGCCGTCGCCGCGCGCACCGACCGGCACGCCGGCCTTGATCAGATTGGCCACGGCGTCGCGGTTGCCGCTTTCGGCCAGCTGGGTGAGCAGTCGGGCATTTTCGGGCGAAAGGGCGCTGGCCGCCGGCACTTCGCTGTCCTGGCCGGCAACGAACGTATCCAATGGGCTTAGCCGCGTATCGGCGCCGAGGCTTTTCAGAACGTCCGCCACCCGGGTCTGGCCGCTGACCACGGCCATGGCATAGGCCGTCCGGCCGTCGCCGCGCACCGCGTCGATATCGGCGCCGGCATTAATCAGTATGCGGATAATCTCCGCGCTGTGCCCGCGTCGCACGGCCCAATGCAGCGCCGTGTCGCCCTGCGCATTGGTCTCGTTCGGGTCGCCACCCGCTTCCAACAGCAGGCG
>CAYULN010000309.1:0-6871 GCA_964445605.1 uncultured Caulobacteraceae bacterium
TCGGCCGGACGCAGGGGTCGCGGGTGACGATTTCGGCAAGGTAAAAAGGGTGCGCGGGTGAGCCTTTCGGCAGGCCCGCGCATTGTTTCCATGCCGAAGACTATGCGGCGATAGACGTGAAGTTCAGTTTGCAACCCGACAAATGGATAGGGCCGCTGGTCAAGGGGCTGATCGGCTGCCTCGCCATCGAGGTGCTGGTCGGCGCCGTCAACGTCCTGTTGCCGCCCGACATGAGCAAGGCCGAGCGGGCGTCGGCCGTGGCGCTCGACCGTAACGGCACCTGGCTGCGCGCCTTGCCGGTCGACGATGGACGCTGGCGAATCCGCGCCGATCTCGATCGCACCGATCCGAGCTTTATCCGCCACCTGCTGAAGACCGAGGACGAGCGTTTCTATTTCCACCCGGGAGTCGATGCCCCCGCCGTGGCGCGGGCGCTGCTGTCCAACCTGCATGTCGGCCATATCGTGTCGGGCGGCTCGACCATCACCATGCAGACGGCGCGCCTGCTGACGCCGCATCCGCGCGACTACGGCAACAAGGCCATCGAAGCGTTGCGCGCGTTGCAACTGGAGCTGCGCTATTCGAAGCGCGAGATTCTGTCGATCTATCTGTCGCTGGCGCCCTATGGCGGCAACCTGGAAGGGGTGCGGGCGGCGTCGCTCAGCTATTTCGGCCACGAACCGTCGAGCCTGACCCTGGGCGAGCAGGCCCTGCTGATCTCCCTGCCGCAAAGCCCCGAAGCCCGCCGGCCGGACCGGCATCCGGTGCACGCCCGGGCGGCGCGCGACCTGATCCTGAAGCGGATGCAGCTGGCCGGGCAAATCGACAACATCCAGGCCAATGAGGCGCTCGGCGAGCCCCTGCCGGCGAAGCGCAATCCATTCCCGGCCATAGCCTGGCACGCCGCCGGGCGTCTGGCGCGCGGCGTCAAGGGCTTGCAGGCCACCGTCGTGACGACGATCGACGCCAACCTGCAAAAGCGCCTGGAGTCGATGGCGACGGAAACCGCCAAGCAGCAGGGGCCGAACACCTCGGTGGCCATCCTGGTCATCGATATCAAGACGCGTGGTGTGCGGGCGTCGGTAGGGTCCGGCGGCCTGGATCGGCCCGGCGGCTGGGTCGACATGACGCGCGCCCTGCGCTCGCCGGGCTCGAGCCTGAAGCCGTTCATCTACGGCTTCGCCTTCGAGGACGGCCTGGTGGCGCCGGACACGCGGCTGATGGACGCGCCGACGCGTTTCGGCGACTACCAGCCGGAGGATTTCGACCGCGTCTTCCACGGCGAAGTGTCGGTCAAGGAGGCGCTGATCAACTCGCTCAATGTCCCGGCGGTGGCGGTGCTGAACAAGGTCGGGCCGGACGCTTTCGAGGGGCGGCTGGCGGCGGCCGGCGTGCAACTGGTGCGGCCGAAATCGCGCTTACGCGACGCCGGCCTGGCCCTGGCCCTGGGCGGCGAGGGCATCCATCTCGATGATCTGGCCCTGCTGTATGCGGCGCTCGGCGACCATGGCCTGGCCAAGCCGCT
The DNA here is from genome assembly GCA_964445605.1 of uncultured Caulobacteraceae bacterium. Classification (GTDB taxonomy): domain Bacteria; phylum Pseudomonadota; class Alphaproteobacteria; order Caulobacterales; family Caulobacteraceae; genus Asticcacaulis. The sequence continues at coordinate 1,526 of CAYULN010000309.1, forward strand.
GGCCTATACGCTCGATGAGGAAAACCAGCGTCCCAAGGAAGGCGGTACGCGGCTGATGCGGGCGGAAGCGGCCGACAAGGTGATCGGAATCTTACGCGAAACTCCGGCGCCGGCCGGGCGGCTGCCGGGGCCATTGATGCGCGCCGGCAACCGGCCAGCGTTCAAGACGGGGACCTCCTACGGCTATCGCGACGCCTTGGCGGTCGGGGTCGCCGGCGGCTATGCCGCGATGGTGTGGACCGGCCGCCCCGACGGCGGCGCGCGCGCCGACCAGACTGGCCGCGAAGCCGCCGCGCCCCTGCTGTTCGACGTCTTCGACCAGATCCAGGCGCCGACCAAGATCGCCAATCCGCTGCCGCCCGCCAATGCCCCCAAGGCGCTGAAAATCCTGCCGGGTAACGACGCCAAGGCGTCGATCCTGTTCCCGCCCAAGGGCTCGACCGTCTATGTCGAGGCCAGCGGCGTCGATGCGGCCGGGACTCTGAAGGGTGTCCGGCCGCTGAAGCTGTCGGCGCATGGCGTGCGGCCGGTGAGCTGGTACGCCGACGGCCAGCCGATCCTGGAGGACGACGGCGGCGATTTCAGCTGGTCGCCCAAGCAGGAGGGATTCTATGACCTGATCGTGGTCGATGCCGCCGGGCACTCGGACAAGAGCCCTGTCCGGGTCAAGGCGATCACCACCTCGCGGCCGGAATAGGAGAGGAATGCTATGGTTGAAGCGTTCAAGGATCATTTCTCGACACGGTCGGGCGATTACGCCGAGTACCGGCCGACCTATCCGCCGGCCTTGGCCGATTACCTGGCGTCGGTGGCGCCGGGTCGCGGCCTGGCGCTCGATTGCGGCTGCGGGACCGGGCAGTTGTCGGTCCTGCTGGCCGAGGTGTTCGCGCGGGTGGTGGCCACCGATGCCAGCGCTCAGCAGATTGAAAATGCCACACCACATCAGGGTATTGAGTATCGCGTCGCGCTGGCGGAGCAGAGCGGCCTCGCCGATGCCAGCGCCGATCTGGTCACGGTTGCCCAGGCGGCGCACTGGTTCGATCTTGACGTGTTTTACGCCGAGGTGCGGCGGGTGCTGAAACCGCAGGGCGTCATCGCTCTGATCACCTACGGGGTCATCAAGACCGACGGCGAGGCGGGCAGGCTCATCGACACCTTCTATTACGACGTTATTGGCCCGTATTGGCCGCCGGAGCGCCGCCATGTCGAGAGCGGCTATCGCGAGCTCGCCTTCCCCTTTGTCGAAATCGTGTCGCCGGATTTGGCGATGGCCGCCGACTGGTCGCTGGCGGAGACCCTGGGCTATGTCGATACCTGGTCGGCGGTACGCAACGCCGAAAAGGCGCTGGGTCGCGAACCGTATGAACGGTTTTCCGCTGCCCTGAGCGAAGCCTGGGGCGATCCGGCGCGACGGCAGACCATCCGCTGGCCGTTGAACTTAAGGATCGGCCGGGTTAAGTAGATCACGGACGGACGAGGGGAGGATAAGACCCATGAAGCGATTTCTCGGACTTGGTGTCCTGCTAATGGCGTGTATCGCCAATCCCGCGCTGGCCGCCGAGCCATCGTACCGGGTCACGCTGACCCTGTTCAATTTTTACGATGACGATGTCCGGCTGACGATCAACGGCGAGAAGATCTACAGCGGACATCTGAAAGCCGATCCATCGACCGGCGGCAACATGAGCAGACAACTGGCCTTGCCCAGATGCAACACGTTCGAACTGGTTTCGACGCGGGTGACCTTCAAGAAGCAGGTCTGCCTCAAGGACAGCACAAAGGGCGTCTTCATCAATCCGTTGGATAAGCCCTATGTCGAAATCTCGGATCGTGCCGGCCCGTCGCTCGACTAGGGCTTGTTACTCGATCGTGCTGAGGTCGCGGCCCCTGGTTTCCTTGAGGAACAGCAGCGACACGATCACCGCCAGCACGCCGGTGACCACCGGATAGTACAGGCCGAAATAGATATTGCCCGAAGCCGCCACCATGGCAAATGACAGGACCGGCTGCAGGCCGCCGAACCAGCCGGTGCCGATATTGTAGGGCAGGCTCATGGCGGTGTAGCGCACGCGCGTCGGGAACATTTCGACCAGCAGCGAAGCCATCGGGCCGTAAAGGGCGGTACAAGCGACGGCGAACAGGCTCAACACGCCGAACATGGCCCACAGATTGGCCTTGGCCGGGTCGGCCTTTTCCGGATAGCCGGCGGCTTTCAGGGCGGCCTTGACATCGCCCGACGCCTTGGCCTTGAGCGCCTTGATGCCGGCCTTGTCGAGGCCGGCGCCCGACGGGATGGCGACGGTCTGGGCGCCGATCTGGACGCTGGCCGTGGTGGTTCCGGGGGCCGCCTTGTTGACATAGGGCGTGCCGACGCCGGTGACGACGCTCTTGGCCAGGTCGCACGGCGTGCGGAAAACCGCCGTGTTGAACAGGTCGAACTGGAAGCTGCACTGGGCCGGATCGGCGACGACATAGACCGGATTGGCCTTCTGCGCCGCCTCGAGATCGGGGTTGCCGTAATGCATCAGGGCCTTGAAGCCGGGGAAGAAGCTGGCGCAGGCCAGGATGATGCCGAACAGCAGGACGGGCTTGCGGCCGATCTTGTCCGACAGCGAGGCGAAGGTGATGTACAGGAAGCTGGAGACCAGGGTCATACCGATGATCAGCCAGTTCATCTGCAGCGGATCGAGCTTGACGATCGAGGTCAGGAACACCTGGCTGTAGAAGAAGGCGGTGTACCAGATGACGCCCTGGGCGGTCATGAAGCCGAACAGGGCGATCATCATGCCCTTGAGGTTAGGACCGCGCTTGAAGACTTCGCTCAAGGGCGACTTGGCGAGGCGGCCCTCTTCGTGCAGGGCCTGGAAGGCCGGGCTTTCGGCGGTCTTGGCGCGGATATAGACCGATACGGCGAGCAGGGCGAACGAGACGATGAACGGGATGCGCCAGCCCCAGTCGGCGAAAACGTCCTCGCTTTTCAACACTTTACGCGTCAGCATGATCACCAGCAGCGCCGTGATCAGGCCGAAGGCGGCACTGGTCTGGATCCAGCCGGTAAAGCCGCCGCGCTTGTTGGAAGGGGCGTGTTCGGCGACATAGATGGCCGCGCCGCCATATTCGCCGCCGAGCGCGAAGCCTTGCACGATGCGCAGGGCGATCAGCAGGATAGGGGCGGCGATGCCGATCTGCTTGTAGGTCGGCAGGAAACCGATGGCGATGGTGGCCAGGCCCATGACGAGGATGGTGTAGAGGAAGGTGCCCTTGCGGCCTTTCTTGTCGCCGATGATGCCGAAGACGATGGCGCCGACCGGCCGGGCAATGAAGCCGACGGCAAACGTCGACAGGGCGGCGATGGTGGCCAGGGTGTCGTTGAGGCCGGCGTAGAAATTCTTGGCGATGATGGCGGTGAGCGTGCCGAAGATGAAGAAGTCGTACCATTCGAACGTGGTGCCGGCCGCCGAAGCCGCCACGATCGTCTTCAGGCCGCGTGTGCCGCCCGGAGTCTCCACCAGAGCCGGATCCTTCATTTCGCCAATTCCCCTGCATACTGCCCATTGTATTGAGCCTTAACCCTATCGTTTGACCGAAACGTGCCGCAAAGACAAGTCCTTGCGGCCGCATCCGGCGTTCTGTGTCGCGGAATCCCCGATACGCCTAAAAAGATTTGCCCGCTTGGCGGCGGCGGCGCTTTGCGGTTAAGATGGATTAACAGCCGTGTGCGGGTGACCCATAAGGGGGGCAAGCGTAATGAAGTTTTCCAGTCCGGTACGTGCCCCCGAAGGGCTGAACTCGTATGCCAAGGTCAACCGGGTGCGCCCGGTGCAGACCGCCATCAACCTGATCGAGGCCTTGTTGAGCCTGGTCGGCGTGGTCGTGGTGATCCTCGCCATCCGCTATCATTCGTTCGAAAAGGCCGGCCTGGTCATCGACCAGGCGCTGGGCTGCGTGCATATGCACCTGATGAAGCTGATCCATCACTAATCCACAAAACGCTTGATCTGCATCGGTCGCGCCCCTAAATCCCGCCTGGGGGTTTATTGTGCAGGGTGCTTCCGTGGAACTCGACGACCTTATCGCCAATAACCGCAAGTGGGCGGCGGAAAAGACGCGCGTCGATCCGGATTTCTTCAAGCGCCTGGTGCGGCAGCAAAACCCCGAATATTTCTGGATCGGCTGCGCGGATTCGCGCGTGCCGGCCAATGAAATCGTCAATCTCGATCCCGGCGAGATGTTCGTCCACCGCAACGTCGCCAATCTGACGCCGCCGCAGGACGCCAACTACCTGTCGACCCTGCAATATGCCGTGCACGTGCTTAAGGTGAAGCATGTGCTGGTGGTCGGCCATTACGGTTGCGGCGGCGTGCGCACGGCGCTGGAGTCCGAGGACCACGGCCTGATCGATCACTGGCTGTCGCCGGTCCGCGAGATCGCCCACGAGCACCGCCACGAGTTGGAAGACTGTCCCAACCAGAATGCGCGCGTCGATCTGCTGTGTGAATTAAATGTCCGGCAGCAGGTGCGCAATGTGACGCTCAACCCGATCACCCTGGCGGCGTGGCGCGCGGGTCAGCCGCTGACGGTGCACGGCTGGGTCTACGAACTGTCGACCGGTCTGGTCAATGACCTGAACATCAGCGTGTCGGGCGAGGAAGACCGTGTCCGGATCTACGGGCTTTGATCTTAAGCTTCCGGAAATCATGGTTAATGGAAATTTAACAGGAATTAACCGCGGCCCGCCGCGGTTTTTTATCGCCCGTAAAGAGGTTCTTTAAGATTTCCCCGTCAAAGTGCCAAAGTCATTTATGGTTAAGGATTTTTGTAAAAGGCGGTAGTGACCTGATGGTCGCCAGTTTAGGTTTAGGTTCGGCACAATTCGGCTGTGATTACGGCATCTCGAACACGCGCGGGCGCGTGGGCGAGGACGAGGTGCGCCAGATTCTCGCCCTGGCCGCCGAGAACCGGATCAAGCTGATCGACGCCGCCCATTATGACGGCGATGTCGAACGGATTCTGGGCCGCAACTGGCCGTTTCCGTCGCCGTTCAAGCCGCAGGTGCGGACCTTGCGGCTGGAGAAGGGGCTCGACTGGCTGGAAGCGCGGTTGCGCCGGTCGGTGGAGCATATGGGCCTGGCGCGGGCGCAGGCGGCCCTGGTGGATTCGGCCGAGGATTTGACGGGTGAACAGGGCGACGAGCTGTGGGCGCGGCTGGAAAAGCTGAAGGCCGAGGGCATCGTCAGCAAGATTGGCATCTCAGCTAGCTACAAGGACCAGCCGCTGTTGCTGGCCAAACGGTTCAAGCCGGACATCATGCAGGTGCCGTGCTCGATCCTCGATCAGCGCCTGGTC
>CAYULN010000310.1:0-18657 GCA_964445605.1 uncultured Caulobacteraceae bacterium
CACGATTTACGCTGATCAAGCCGCAGGCCAGTTTAAGCGCGGCTTACAAGGCGTGGATTGCCGGTACCGTGGCACCCGCGGGAAAATTGATGCTGGACGAAGGCGCAGTGCGGGCGCTGCATAACGGCAAGTCACTGTTACCGTCAGGGATTGTCGACGTCTCGGGTAGCTTCGAGAAGGGCGACACGGTATCGATCGTCGCGCCGTCGGGCGAGGAAGTGGCGCGCGGCATCGTGTCGTATAATGCCGAGGACATCCGCTTGATCCGTGGCCGTGCCAGCAAGGACATCGAGGGTATTCTCGGCTATACTGCCGGGGATGAGGTCATCCATCGCGACGATATGGCGGTTGGTTAGTTCGTTCTGACCTTGGGGGTTTGATGGCGACGGCGATAGCTTTTTGGTTTGTACTCGGATTGCTGCCGGGGCTTTTGGCCGGAGGCATCATCGCTTGGGCAAGAGGCGTCTGGCGCATTGTCGGCGTGATTTCCGTATTTGCCGTTCCGCTGTTTGTGTACGGAGGGGCTTTCGGGTGGCTGGGCGCTAGCGACGAATGGAGTTTGTTTAGCGCCACGGTGTTGCTTGTCGTCATCCTGCTGTCGGCAACGATTGGCTTGATTGTGGGTGTGATCAGCCGATTCGGAGCGAAGCGGAGCCAGGGCGGCGCGCAAACCGATTGATGGATAAACGGTCGTAATTTGCTGTTTTTGCGCTATATAGGCCTGAACAACAAGGAATCCTGTCATGGACGACCAAAGCCGCGTCTCGCTCGAGCAATTGATGACCGCCATGGCCGCCAAGGCTAAGGCCGGTGCCGAGGCTCTGCGTCTGGCTGGCCCAGAGGTGCGCACCCAGGCCATCCTCGAGGCCGCCAAGGCGATCCGGGCGCGTGAGGCCCAGATCCTGGCCGCCAATGCCGAAGACCAGGCCGGCGCCAAGGCCAAGGGCCTGACCGACGCCATGATCGAACGGCTGATCCTCAATCCGGCCCGCGTCGAAGCCATGGCCAAGGGGCTGGAAGAGGTCGCGGCTTTGCCCGATCCGGTCGGCAAGGAACTGGCGCGCTGGACGCGGCCCAACGGCTTGGACATCGCCCGTGTGTCGACCCCCATCGGTGTCATCGCCATCATCTACGAGTCGCGTCCCAATGTGACCGCTGACGCCGCCGCCCTGTGCATCCGCTCGTCCAACGCCGCCATCCTGCGCACCGGTTCGGAAGCGCTCAACTCGGCCCTGGCCATCTACGCGGCGTTTGAGGACGGGTTCAAGGCGGCTGGTCTGCCGTCGTCTTGCGTGCAACTGGTGCCGACTTCGGACCGCGATGCCGTCGGCCTGATCCTGGGTGGACTAAACGGCGCCATCAACCTGATCATTCCGCGCGGCGGTCGGTCGCTGGTCGAGCGCGTGCAGAAGGAAGCGCGCGCGCCGGTCCTGGCCCACCTGGAAGGCCTGAACCACACCTATGTCCACTCGGCCGCCGATCCGAAGAAGGCGGTCGAGGTGACGGTCAATGCCAAGATGCGCCGCGTGTCGGTATGCGGCGCCACCGAGACCCTGCTGATCGACGAAGCGGTGGCGGGCAAGTTGTTGCCCGAGATTGCCAAGGCACTAGAGGCCAAGGGTTGCGAGCTGCGCGGCGATGCCGCGGCTCAGGCGATTTATCCGATGAAGGCGGCAACTGAGGAAGATTGGCGCACCGAATACCTGCTGCCGATTATCTCGATCCGTGTGGTCCAGGACGAGGCCGAGGCCATCGCCCATATCAAGACCTATGGCTCCGGTCACACGGAAGCGATCATCACCGAAGACACCGCCGCTGCCGAGACCTTCCTGAATGAGGTCGATTCGGCCATCGTGCTGTGGAACGCCTCGACGCAATATGCCGACGGCGGCGAATTCGGGCTGGGCGCCGAAATCGGTATCTCGACCGACCGGCTGCACGCGCGCGGGCCCGTGGGCGCCGAACAACTGACCACGTTCAAATATATCGTTCGCGGCACCGGCCAGACTCGCCCCTGAAATTTAAACCATCTTACACGCAACTGACATAAACGTTACTGATATGCGTCGGTTCGGTTAGGGTTTAGTCACGCAATTGTCGTCAAATCATTTTAGTAACGCCGCTCTTTGTCATAAGTAATTCAATATTCTGGGGTTTAATTCGTCTATGGACAGACGGCGGACCTTTTTGGGGGCGACACCCCTGGGCGCCTGGGTCGGGGCGGCGGCGACGGTCGCCATGGCCTTCGTTCCGTTATTGCGTCCGTTCGTGCCGTTCTTCGCCGGTGTTACTTTCCTCTACATGGCCTACGAAAGCTGGGTGCGGCAAGGCGATCTGGCTAACCGGCTCAAGGCCGTCAAGGCGCCGGAAGTCCAGGTCAAGGTCCAGCCGGAGGGACCGAGCTTTCAGGAAGTGCTGCGCGCCATCCCCGATCCGGTGATGATCGTGTCCGGCTTCGAGCAGGACGATATCGCCGGACGCTGGATTGTCTTTGCCAATGACGCGGCGCGCAAGGAATTCCACATGGAGCGCGAGGGTGGCATCCTGGTGTCGACCGTGCGTAATCCCGAAGTTTTGGAGTGTGTCGACGAGGCGCTGTTCGGCCGCATTGCCCGTTCGACGGTCTTCGATACGACTGGCGGGGCGCGCGAACAGTACTGGCGGGCGTTCGCCTCGCCGCTGCCGGTCGAGAACCCCCAGGACAACCGCCTAGCCCTGCTGGTCATCCGCGACGAGACCGACGCGCGCCGCATGGAGCGGATGCGCGCGGATTTTCTGGCCAATGCCAGCCATGAGTTGCGCACCCCGCTGGCCTCGCTGACCGGCTTCATCGAGACCTTGCGCGGTCCGGCCAAGGACGACAACGGCGCCCGCGAGAAGTTCCTGACCATCATGGCGGCTCAGGCCGACCGCATGGGCCGGCTGATCTACGACCTGCTGTCGCTTAGCCGCATCGAGATGAATGAGCACGTACCGCCGTCCGGCGAGGCCGACCTGGTGCTGGCGGTGCGCGATGTGGTCGAGGGCCTGACCTTGATAGCCCAGGAAAAGGCCGTCAAGATCAAGGTGACGGCACCAAAACCAGGACTCTACCCGATCATCGGTGACCGCGACCAGATCCTGCAGGTAGCGCAGAACCTGGTCGACAACGCCCTGAAATACGCGCCGCGCGGCTCCGAAGTGACCGTCGATGTCGAGTTCGACCTGAAGCTGGAGCAGGCGGTGGCCAGCACCGACAAGACGGCAGGCCGGCTGGTGCTATTGCGGCCCGATCGCAATGTCCACGAGTATTACGCCCGCGTCCGGGTGCGGGACAACGGCCCGGGCATCCGCCGCGAACACCTGCCGCGGTTGGCCGAACGCTTCTACCGTGTCGAGGGCCAGAAGAGCGGTGACCGGCTCGGCACCGGCCTGGGCCTAGCCATCGTCAAGCACATCATCAATCGTCACCGCGGCGGACTGGTGGTCGAAAGCCTGGGTGCACCGACCGAATCACGCGACATGGAAGGGCTGCCGGACGACAAGGTGGCGGCCTTGCCGGTGCCGCCGCTGGCGACCTTTACGATGTTCAGCGCCTACTTCCCGCAAGCGCAGGCCTTCGGGGCGGGCGACGAACTGGCGCCGCGCCTGGTGGTTTCGGACGGCGTGGTTCAGCCGAAGGCCGCGAAGCTCAAGGACGCCGGTTAGGCGGTCGTTAACCACGCTTTCTTTGTTTTTTCATAAAAGCTTAGTTTAAATTATAAAACTGTCACAGAATTCGCCTAAACGCCGGGAAGGAACTGCCATGGCTCCGTTCAACAAAATGAATCCGCATATCGTCAAAACCTATGAGGAAGAGCTGGATCAGCTCAGCGCCGAGGTTGTCCTGATGGGTGGCCTGGCCGAAGCTCAGGTGGCCGATGCCGTCGAATCGGTGGCGCGGCGCGACGTGGCCCTGGCCCAGAGCGTGGTGCAGCGCGACAATCGCCTCGACGAACTGGAAAAGGATGTCGAACGCAAGTGCATCCGCCTGATCGCCCTGCGTCAGCCGATGGCCGACGATCTGCGCAAGACGGTGGCCGCCATGAAGATCGCCACTTCGCTGGAGCGCACCGGCGACCTTGCCAAGAACATCGCCAAGCGCGCCATGGTCATCGCCGAGGCCGAGCCGATGCTGCCGCTGACGCGCTCGATCGAGCGCATGGGCAAGCTGGTGTCGTCGCGCCTGCGCGACGTGCTCGACGCCTACAAGGGTGGCAAGCAGGACCTGGCGCAGAGCGTCTGGGCCTCGGATACCGAGGTCGATGAGCACTACAATTCCTTATTTCGTGAATTGCTCACCTATATGATGGGCGACCCGCGCACCATCTCGGCCTGCACGCATTTGTTGTTCATGGCCAAGAACCTGGAGCGTATCGGCGACCACGCTACGAATGTCGCCGAACATATTCATTACGAACTTACGGGTGAGGATTACGTCGAAGACCGCCCCAAGGGCGATACCCTGTCCGGAACCTAACAGTCACGTGTGCACATGAAGCCCTATATCATCATCGCCGAAGACGAAGACGCCCTCTCGACCCTGCTCAACTATAACCTTGAGAAGGAAGGCTACGAAGTCGGAGTCGCCACCGACGGCGATGAAGCCTTGGTGATGATCAAGGAGCGTCAGCCTGACCTGCTGGTCTGCGACTGGATGATGCCGAAGGTGTCGGGCATCGAGGTCTGCCGCCGCCTGCGCGCCCAGAGCAATACGCGCAACCTGCCGATCGTCATGCTGACGGCCCGTTCGGAGGAAAGCGACCGCATCCGCGGGCTGGACACCGGTGCTGACGATTATGTAGTCAAGCCGTTCTCGATGGTCGAACTGATGGCGCGCATTCGCGCGGTGTTACGTCGCATCCGGCCGGGCCTGAGCGAAGATCGGGTGATTTTTGGCGAAATCAGCGTCGACCGCTTGTCGCACCGCGTCCAGCGCGGCAATCGCGACATCCACCTCGGCCCGACGGAATACAAGCTGCTCGACTTCCTGATGCAGTATCCGCGCCGGGTATTCTCGCGCGAACAACTGCTCGACGCGGTGTGGGGCAACGATGTCTATGTCGAGGCCCGCACCGTCGACGTGCATATCGGCCGCCTGCGCAAGGCATTGAACGACCGGGAAGAATTCGACCCGATTCGCACCGTGCGGTCGGCGGGTTATTCCTTGGACATGCAGGGCTGATTTCAGTCGGTTCTATAGCCCGACCAGGAAGGTCTTCGAACAGTATTCGCAGGTGATGTGCACCTTGCCGTCGGCTTCGAGCATGTCGCGCTGTTCCTCGTCCGAGAACGACTGGACCAGGCCTTCGACGCGCTCCTGCGAACAGCGGCACAGCTTGAAGACGTTTTTCAGCGCCGACAGGCGGACGCCGTCCTCGTGGAACAGGCGGTAGAGCAGACGGTCGGCCTTCAGGTCGAAGTCGGTCAACTCGTCCTCGCCCAGGGTCTCGAACAGGGCGCGGATGTGAGTGAAGGACTCCTGTGTTTCACCGCGCGCTTCGTCGCCGGCGATGGCCTGGATCATGGCGCCGGCGGCGCGCCATTGCGCCGGGCCGTCGCCCTTGACTTCGGTAACGGCCAGCTTGATCTGGGTGGGGACCTGTTCGGACTGGGCGAAATAGTGTTCGGCGCACAGGGACAGCGACTCACCTTCAATCGGCGTGATGCCTTGGTAGCGCTCGGCGTGGTCCTCCGGGTCGAGGGTCATGATGAAGGTGCCCTTGCCGAGCAGGGTCTGCGCCCCCAGGCTCTGGAAGCTGCCTTCGTTGGCGGCGATCAACGCGGCCAGTTCGCCTTCATCATATCGGCAGAAGCCGCGCAAGCCGCCGCGTGTGTCATAATCCGCCACCACGTAACGCACCGGACCGTCGCCCTGGGCCTGCAAGATCAGGCGGCCTTCGAACTTCAGCGAGGCGCCGACCAGGGTGGCCAGCACGCAAGCCTCGCCTAACAGATTGGCGATGACATCGGGGTAATCATGGGCGCGCAGGATCTGATCGAGCGTGTCGCCGAGGCGGACCAGACGCCCGTGCACCGGGTGCGTTTCGATGACGAAACGGGCGGAATAGTCTTCGGCGGGATCGGAACTGTCGGGCATGAAACCGGGCTGGTTACCTGTGAGCGGACGGCGCAGTTTAGCGAAGCGGTTTAGCAGCGCCTTGGGCAATGTTTAGAGAATATCGTCCCACCTGGCCATAATAAATGACGAAGGCGGTTGTACGGGGGCCACTTTTATCCTATCTGCGGCGCAAATGTTTCTGGCTGGGCGCGGGGCCAAAACCGGCCATTCCGTGCGCCAGCCCTCCCATATGGGCGTCACCGTCATGAATGCAACCTTCAATCCGCCGCAGCTCGCCACCGTCGTGCTGGACTTCGATTCGACCTTTACCCAGGTCGAAGCGCTCGACGTGCTGGCGGAACGGCTGGCCGAAGGCGACCCCGCGCGGGCGGCCGAAGCGGCGCAGATCAAGGCGCTGACCGACCAGGCGATGTCGGGGGAAATCTCGTTCTCGGACGCCCTGCAACGCCGCATCCAGCTGCTGCGGCCGACGCGCGACGACATCGCCGCCCTGGCTGAAGCGCTCAAGGACAAGATCAGCGCCTCGATCCTGCGCAACAAGGCGGTGTTCAGCGAGCATCCCGGCAAGTTCCGCATCATTTCGGGCGGCTTCCACGACTTCATCGATCCGGTGGTCGCCGATCTCGGCATCGCAGCGGAATACGTACTGGCCAACCGGCTGATCTATGATAATGGCGGCGTCGCCATCGGCGTCGACCTGACCAACCCGCTCAGCCAGGACGGCGGCAAGGTGACCGCCTTGCAGGCGCTGAACCTTGGCGGCAGCGTGGTCATGGTCGGGGACGGCTGGACCGACTACGAGGTGTTCAAAGGCGGGGCGGCCGATCGCTTCTACGCCTTCACCGAAAACGTGGCGCGGCCGAAGGTGGTGGCGGCGACGGAAGGCTGCGAGAGCAACCAGGTGGCGGCGTCGTTCGACGAAGTGCTGCATGCCGAAGGCTATCAGGGTCGCTATTCGTTCCCGCGCTCGAAGCTCAAGGTCCTGCTGCTGGAAAACATCCACCCGGAGGCGGTGCGCCGCTTCCGTGAGGAGGGCTACGACGTCACGACCGTGAAAGGCGCGCTCGACGAGGATGACCTCATCAAGGCGCTGCATGGTGTGCACATTCTCGGCATCCGTTCGAAGACCAACCTGACCGCCAAGGCCATCGAGGCCGCCGACAAGCTGATGGCGGTTGGCGCGTTCTGCATCGGCACCAACCAGATCGATCTGAAGACCTGTACGCAGCACGGCATCGCCGTGTTCAACGCGCCCTATTCAAATACCCGTTCGGTGGTCGAAATGGTCCTCGGCCTGATCGTCATGCTGACCCGTGGTATCTTCGACAAGTCGGAAGGCATGCACAAGGGCAAGTGGGACAAGTCGGCGACCGGCGCCCACGAAGTGCGCGGCAAGACGCTCGGCATCATTGGCTACGGCGCCATCGGTTCGCAGCTCAGCGTGCTGGCCGAAGCCTTTGGCATGCGAGTCATCTATCATGACCTGGAAGAAAAGCTGAGCCTCGGCAACGCCAAGCGTTACCGCTCGCTCGACGCCCTGCTGGCCGAGGCCGACGTCATCAGTCTGCACGTCGATGGCCGGGCGAACAACAAGAACATCTTCGGCGCGGCGCAGTTCGCCCGCATGAAGGATGGGGTGTTGTTCGTCAACCTGTCGCGCGGCCATGTCGTCGACATTCCCGCCCTGACCGCGGCGCTCAAGACCGGCAAGATCGCCGGCGCGGCGGTCGATGTCTTCCCGGAAGAACCGCGCACCAACGACGATCCGTTCAAGAGCCCGCTGATGGGGCTGAAGAACGTCATCCTGTCGCCGCACATCGGCGGCTCGACCGAAGAGGCGCAGGAAGCCATCGGTGAATTCGCTTCGGAACGGCTGCTCAACTTCCTCAATCGCGGCGATACGACGTTCAGCGTCAACATGCCGCACGTGGCCCTGTCGGAGGTCGAGGGACGGCATCGCTTCCTGCATCTGCACGGCAATGTGCCGGGCGTGCTGGCGGCGATCAACCAAGTGCTGGCGGACTACAACCTTAACGTCCTGGCCCAGCACCTGAAGACCAACGAGACACTGGGCTACGTCATTGTCGACGTCGATCGGGGCTATCCGAAGGAGGCTCTGGAGGCGTTGAAGACGGTGCCGGGGACTCTGAGGTTCCGCTCTCTGTTATAACCGTCTGGCTCAGCCCGGCCTTGCCGGGCTGGACGCCGCGGTGCTGGCGCTTGCCGGAACGTACGTCGTGGTCGTCCTGATAGCGGGCGTCGCGAACCGGGGCGGCGCCGTATTGTGCGTTGCCGTCGCCGCGCGGATCGCCGCCTTCGTGCGGTCGGATGCCAGGCTTGCGGGCGGGACCGATCATGCCGTAGCCGTCGGGAATATCGGCCTGCAACTCAGGGTCTGGCTTGGTGATAAGGGACGTGTCGGCGTCATGGCCTTTGTCGGACTTGTCGGACATGGGAGCCTCCTGGAAGAGGCGTCAAACCTGCGCGCGAACAGGTAAGCGCGACATTGCGAACCTGCTGCTGGATGTAAGGATACGGTTAGTCGAAGTACAGCACGTCGCTGTCGTCCTCGTCCGGCTTCGGCGTTTCGGGCGGCGGAGTCTGGCCGGTCAGGCGCATCCATATGTCGAAGACTTCCTGCGGGATCTTGGCCGGTTTCGGCTTGGTAGGCAGCAGGGTCTGGACGAAATTGAACTTCAAGCCCATGCGGGTGGGCGTCGACCAGGCCGCCGATCCGCGCCGCGCCATGTGGGTGTCGAGGTCTATCAGCCAGATTTCGGGCGGGATATTTCCGATCTTGTCGAAGGCGACGCGAGCCCCCGACGGGCTTTGGTCCATGATGCGAACGGTGACGACTTCATCGGTCGACAGGAAGAGCAGGGCGCCCCGGTCGTCGCAGTTGGTCCGTGGTTCGGAGCGGCGCTCGAATTCCGACGGCTGGATGATTTCGACGCCTTGCACAGGCTTGACCGCGGGGCCGCGCGCCGAACCGACCGGGTTCGGAGCAAGCGGAGCACGGGCAGGCGGGCGCAGCGGCGGGTTCATCGAAAGGCGTTTCCGTGTCTGGTTTTCGGGAGCGGTGGCGAGGCGGAAAGACGCAAATCCTGCGCGCAATCCGGATCGTTATCGCCCCAAGGAAACAATGTTACGCCAGTTTGGTTTACAAAGTGTTTTTGGTAAAAAAGGGTGTTACTCCGGGAACGGAGGGTTAACCCATTCCGGCACTTGACTTTTTTGCCTGGCGCAGGCATTAGGTCGCTTTCGCTTGTGCGAAATAATTTTTCAGGCGGCCGAACCGGGCCTTTTCCGGACATCAGGCGCCGCGCTGGCCGCGTGAGGTATGCTCCGTTTTCGGGGTACATATCGCCAGCTTTCCAAGGCCGTCTCGCTTCAAAGGCCGCCTGCCCGTCATTCGAAGTCCGTCCACGCGCTTGCTTCGTTCCACCCGGCCTGTGATTGCCACAGGCGCGGGCGTTCGCGTTTTGCGCCGCCCGTTCGATTTGAAAGCACGCTACGTGACTCATAAGACTTTTGCTGATCTGGGCCTGAGCCCGACCCTTCTTTTGACCCTGGAACGCGAGGGCTATTCCAAGCCGACACCGATCCAGGCCCAGGCCATTCCCCATCTCCTGCAACGCCACGATCTGCTGGGCATCGCCCAGACCGGCACCGGCAAGACGGCGGCGTTCGCCCTGCCGATCCTGCAGCACATCCTTTCCGACCGCAAAATGCCGGCGCCGAAGACGGCGCGCGTGCTGGTCCTGTCGCCGACGCGCGAACTGGCGTCGCAGATCGCCGACAGCTTCAAGACCTATTCCAAGGGCATGGGCCTGCAGATCGCCACCATCTATGGCGGCGTCAAATATGGCCCGCAATACAAGGCCCTGGCCGGCGGGTTGGACGTGCTGGTGGCGAAGCCCGGCCGTCTGATCGAACATATCGAGCAGAAAACGGTCGACCTGCGCCAGGTCGAATATTTCGTGCTCGACGAAGCCGACCAGATGCTCGACCTCGGCTTCGTCAAGCCGATCCGCCAGATCGCCTCGCGCCTGCCGGCCAAGCGGCAGAACCTGTTCTTCTCGGCAACCATGCCAAAGGAGATTGGTGCCCTGGCGGCCGAACTGCTGACCGAGCCGAAGCGCGTCGAGGTGACGCCTGAGGCGACGACGGCGGAGCGGGTGTCGCAGCAGGTGCTGTTCGTTGAGGCGCAGCGCAAGCGCGCCTTGCTGAGCGAAATGTATGCCGACGAGAAGCTTGACCGTACCCTGGTGTTCACCCGCACCAAGCGGTCTGCTGACCGCGTCGCCGCCTATTTGCAGGCCGGCGGCATCGAGGCGGCTTCGATCCACGGCGACAAGTCTCAGGGCCAGCGCGAGCGCGCCTTGCAGGCTTTCCGGGCCGGCAAGGTCCGCGCTTTGGTGGCCACCGATATCGCGGCGCGCGGCATCGACGTCGACAATGTCAGCCACGTCATCAATTACGAGCTGCCGAACGTGCCGGAAGCCTATGTCCACCGCATCGGCCGGACGGCGCGGGCCGGGCGGGCGGGCGTGTCGATCACCCTGTGCGCCGACGACGAACGCAAGTTGCTCAAGGACATCGAGCGGGTGACGCGCCAGCGCATCCCGAGCTTCGACCGCCGCAAGGACCAGGCCCTGAAGCTGCTCGACGAGGCCATGCTGGCCTCGGGCGTGGCGGAAAAGCCGACGACGCCGGAACGCCTGCCGGAACACCGCAAAAAGGGCGATCCGAAACCCGGCCGCGGCCGTGGTCAGGGCCGGGGTGGGCGTGACGGTGAGGCGCGCCACTTCGATCCGGAAGCGGAAAATGTGCATAAGCGCAGCCGCAATCGTTCGGGTTCGGGGGGGCGCGGCAAGGCAGGCTTCAAGGGCAACGGCGCCAATAACGGCGATAGGCCGCTCGCCGATACGCGTCCGATCCGTTACGATCCACTGGCGGCCGAACGTCCGGCCAGCGCCGCAACCCAGCCCGCTGCCAAGAAGCCGTTCAAGAAGGCCTGGAACAAGAATGGGCCGGCCAAGACCGAAGGCCGTTCCCCAGAGTCGCGGGGTCAGGATTCGCGCAGTCAGGCGCGTCCGGGTGGCCATAAGGCCGGTGGTACACCGGGATTCAAGGGCAACCGCTCCGGCGGCGACCGCGCGCACTATTCCGAACCGCCGCGTCCGAAGTCGGAAGGCGCACAATTCAAGCGCCGTAGTCGTTAAATGGGAAACGCCCCTTCGCAAGGAGGGGCGTTTTGCTGTCGGGTGCGTCAATTTCACGGTTGTGTGAAGCCTTGTTTTTCAGTTAGATAGCTGGGAACAGTCATTGCCGTGCTCGCGTTCAACCCCTGAGCCCGGCTTATCGGGGGCGCCGTCATGAGATTTGGGCTTCGCGCAGGCAGGACGATACGGCGTTTGGCGACCGCGGTTGTAGCTGTGGCCGCGCTCGGCGTGGGGTTGCAAGGGTGCATCCGTAAGGAGTCGGCCGACGGTGAACCGATGGCCATGGTCGCCCGGACTGTTGACGACCATTCCTATGCCCGGCCGCAGGAAGCGCGCGTCGTCCACGTCGATCTCGACCTGACCGCCGACTTCCAGAGCAAGACGCTGAAAGGCACGGCCAGCCTCAACCTGCAGACCGAGGCCAATGCCAAGCAGGTCATTCTCGATACCAAGGACTTGGATATCCAGTCAGTGACCGACGCCTCGGGTGCGCCGCTGAAATACACGGTCGGCCGCGGCGACGAGATGATGGGACAACCGCTGACCATCGAGCTGCCGCAGGGCGCGCAGCGGGTGGTGGTGCACTATCAGACGCAAAAGGGCGGCAAGGCGTTGCAATGGCTCGACCCGTCGCAAACCGCCGGCAAGCAGAAGCCATTCCTGTTCAGCCAGGGCGAGGAGATCAACACCCGCACCTGGATTCCGACCCAGGACAGCCCGTCGATCCGTCAGACCTACAGCGCCCGCATCGTCGTGCCGTCGGACCTGGTGGCGGTGATGAGCGCCGACCGGCTGACGCCCAAGGGCGAGCCGGTGGCCGGCCATTCCAGCCAGCGCGCCTTCCGCTTCAATATGGACAAGCCGGTGGCGCCCTATCTGATCGCCATCGCCATCGGCGATATCGGCTTCAAGGCCGAAGGCAACCGCACCGGTGTCTATGCCGAACGGGCCATGCTCGACAAGGCGGCCTTCGAGTTCGCCGACATGCAGCAGATGCTTGATGCCGCCGAAAAGCTGTACGGGCCGTATCGCTGGGGCCGCTACGACGTGCTGGTCCTGCCGCCGTCTTTCCCGTATGGCGGCATGGAAAACCCGACCCTGACCTTCGCCACACCGACCGTGCTGGCCGGCGATCGGTCCCTGGTATCACTGGTGGCGCACGAACTGGCCCATTCCTGGTCCGGCAACCTGGTGACCAATGCGACCTGGGAAGATTTCTGGCTCAATGAAGGCTTCACGGTCTATTTCGAGAACCGTATCATGGAGGCGGTCTACGGCAAGGACCGCGCCGACATGCTCAAGGTCCTGGGCTATCAGGACCTGCAGGACACGATCAAACAACTGGACGCCGACGGTCACGACGAATGGACGCGCCTGCATCCCGACCTGAAGGGCGTCGATCCTGACGACTATTACAACCAGGTGCCCTACGAGAAGGGCGCGGCCTTCCTGCGCTTGCTCGAAGCCAAGTTCGGCCGCAAGAAGTTCGATGCCTATCTGAAGGGCTACTTCCAGCGTTATGCCTTCAAGAGCATGACTACGGACGCCTTCCTGGTCGATCTGCGCGATCATCTGCTGCACAACGATGACGACCTCGAAAAGTCGCTAAAGGTGCATGCCTGGCTGTACGACAAGGGCCTGCCCGACAATCTGGAGCCACCGACCTCGCCGGTGTTCGATACGGTGGCCGATACGGCCAAGGCCTTCCTAGGTGGCCAGGATCCGAAGACGCTTGACGTCAGCGGCTATACCACCCAGCACTGGCAGTATTTCCTCGGCCAGATGCCGGACACTCTGACGAACGACCAGATGGCCAGTCTCGACAATGCCTTCCAATTCACGCGGACGCACAATTCGGAAATCCTGTTTGCCTGGCTGCAATTGGCGATCAAGCACCACTATCAACCCGCCATGCCGGCTCTGCACGATTTCCTGTTGTCTCAGGGGCGGATGAAGTTCTGTACGCCGCTGTATCGCAGCCTGATGCAGCAGCCGACCTGGGGTCCGGAAATGGCGCGGCGCATCTATGCCGAAGCCAAGCCGGGCTATCACGAGATTACTCGCTCTTCGGTTGAAAACGTGCTTAAATAGCATTAACCACAATGGATTTGGCGGGCTTTTCGGCAACCGGCGCGAGAAACGGCGCAATTTCTTAACACTTTGTCTCTAGGCTACCTCCAACCATGTTTTGGGAAGGGTTTGCGTGCGTTTGGCTTTGAGACGCCTCATGTTTCGGCATGCGGTTTTAGGGGACGTCATGACGGACACCAGCGACAAGGCGATTGCCCGCACGCGGGTTAAGGGCGTGATGACGCGTCTGGCCCTGGCGGGGCTGGCCTGCGCGCTGGCCTACCTTCTGCATCCGGCGATCTGGCCAGCTTGGTGGCTGGCGGTCTACTGCGCGGCCCAGGCCGTCGACTATGCGCTGTTCCTGGCGGTGCTCAGAGACAAGCCCCAAGTGCGCGAATGGCACCTGTTGACCAGCCTGGTCGCCAATGTCCTCATTTTCTCCTCGATCACGGCCTACAACTGGTTCTTCGGCGGCGGCGCCGGCAAGATGTTCGCGGCTATTTCGATCTGCTGTTCGCTGATCAATGCCGTGCTGACTATGTATTATCGCAAGCAGTATCTATATGCGTCGCTGATCCCGCATGCCGCCTATTTGCTCGGCCTGCCGATCATTACGCTCGCCCTGAGTTCGGGCGCCGAGGTCCTGCCGATGGCGGTGGTTATCGTCAGCATCGTCACCTATCTGGTCTATCTGATGACGGCCGTGCGTACGCTGAATGACAGCATGGTGAACCTGCAGCAGGCCGGTGATGTGGCGCACGACGCGCAGGTCGCCGCCGAGAATGCCAATGCCGCCAAGTCGAACTTCCTGGCGGTGATCACCCATGAAATCCGCACGCCGATGAATGCCGTGGTTTCGGCGGTGACGCTGTTGCGCAAGACGCCGCTGAACGAGACCCAGAAGGCGCATCTGAGCATGCTCGGTGATGCGTCCGAGGTGCTGCTGGGCCTGCTCAACGACGTGCTCGACCTATCGAAAATCGAGGCCGGCAAGATGACCTTCGAACGGTCGCCGATCGACCTGGCTGACATGCTGCATAACCTGGAGGCGCTGTTCCTGCCGCAGGCGCGCGAGAAGGGCCTGGAGATCAAGACGGTGGTGGCGCGCGATCTCGACAGCCATGTCGTTTCCGATCCGTTGCGGCTGCGGCAGATCCTGTTCAACCTGGTGTCCAACGCGGTGAAATTCACCGCCAAGGGTTCGGTCTGGCTGCGGGTGCGCCAGGTCGATGGGCAGATCATTTTTGCCGTCGAGGACGAGGGCGTCGGCATCGCGGCCGAGGATATCGAGCGCATCTTCTCGAGCTTCGAACAGGGCGAGGCGGCGACGACACGGCGGTTCGGCGGCACGGGCCTGGGCCTGGCCATTTCGCGCAAGCTGGCGCGGCTGATGGGGGGTGATATCACTGTACGCTCGCAGGTCGGACGCGGGTCGTGTTTCTACCTCAGCCTGCCCTATGAGGTGGCGAGGCGGCTGCCGGAGCCGGAAATTGTTTTGGAATCCGTTGTTGAAGCGTCTGAGGAGGCCGCGATGCATGTGTTGATCGTCGACGATCATGAGGTCAACCGGCGCATTGTGTCGCTGTTCCTGGAGCCGATGGGCTGGGCGTGGACCATGGCCGATAATGGCGAGGCAGCTATCGAGCTGTGTCATCAACGCAAGTTCGACGTCATCCTGATGGACATGCAGATGCCGGGGATCGACGGCATCACCGCCACGCGGAATATCCGGTCGGAACGCGGGCCGAACCAGCTGACGCCGATCATCGCCTTGACGGCCAATGCCATGGACTATCACAAGAAGGCGTGGGCCGAGGTCGGGGTGTATGACTTCCTGACCAAGCCGATCGAGCCGGATTGGCGGGTCGGGACCTTGCAGAAGTGTGTGCCGACGGCAAGCAGCGAGGATGCGGGGGAAGCTGAGGAGTTAAGGGCATAAAACTTATGGGGTGTGGGGGCCGTGACCCCACACCCCATAAGTTTTATCACCGCTTCACATCAAAGCTGCCGCCCGCGAGGAAATCGACCAGCTCATCGTGCGTCGTCAGGCTGATATCGCCCGGCTGGGCGTGTTTCAGACACCCGCAGGCTATGCCATAATCTAACGCCTGCTGGTCGCTTTCCCCACGCAGGATGCCATGCAGAACGCCGGCGGCGAAGGCGTCGCCGCCGCTGATGCGGTCGACAATCCCCTCGATAGTGTAGGTCTTGGTCGTTAGGGTGTGGCGGCGGGTGAACATTTGCGCCGACAGCTTATTATGATCGGCGCTAACCTGGGTGCGGCAGGTGCTGGTCAGCCGATACAGATGCGGATAGATGTCGAAGGCATGGTCGGCGGCGGCGCGTTCGCGCGGCGTCGAATTGGCTTCGCCTGGAAAGGTCAGGCCGGTAACCAGCTCAATGTCGCGATGACCGCCGAAGATTAGGTCGGCCTCAGCCATCAATCCGCCGATCAGGGTGCGCGCGTCGCCGCCCCAGGTTTCCCACAGGGCCGGGCGGTAATTGCAGTCGAACGACACCTTGACGCCCAATCGCCGGGCGGTCTGCATGGCCTTCAACGCGGCCGCGACGCTGTATTTGCCGAGCGCCGCGGTGATGCCGGAGACATGCAGCCAGGCGGCGCCTTTCAGCAGCTTTGCCCAGTTGACCTTGCTGAACTTCGACAGGGCAAACGCCGAACCGGCGCGGTCATAGAGGATGTCCGACCGGCGATGGATGGCGCCCGGCGTCAGGAAATACAGGCCCATCCGCCCGGGCGCCGTAACAACACCTGACGTATCCACCCCCCAGCGGCGCAGTTCCTGGACCGCCGCCCATCCAAGGTCGTTGTCGGGAATGACACTGGTCATGCGCGCCGGATTGCCCAGTCGCTGCAGGCCCAGCGCCACATTGGCCTCGGCGCCGCCGACATAGGGCGCGAAGTCGGGCAGGGTGACAAGGGGCTGGCCGCCGGTGGAGGTCAGGCGGATCAGCAGTTCTCCGAAGCAGACGACGGGCGCGGACATGGTAAATTCCAATATGTGGGATTTAATCCCGTAGATACAAAAAAGCCCCCGGCCGGAACCGGGGGCTTGATCGTTTTAACGGATGACGCGGGCGCCCTTGCCCTTCATCACCGCCTCGACCTCTTCCTTGCGGACCATCGAGGTGTCGCCCGGCGTGGTCATGGCCAGCGCGCCGTGGGCGGCGCCGTATTCGACCGCCGCCTGCGGACCCAGGCCTTCGATGAAGCCGAAGGCCAGACCCGACGCGAAGCCGTCGCCGCCGCCGACGCGGTCGTAGATTTCCAGGTTTTCGCGCATCATCGAGGCATAGAACTCGCCGCCGGCGTACAGGATGGCTGACCAGTCGTTGACCGACGCCGTCTTGGCGTTGCGCAGCGTGGTGGCGGCGACCTTGAAGTTCGGGAACTGTTTAACGGCCGTCTGGATCATCTTCTTGAAGTTGGCCGGGTCGATGGCCGAGATGTGCTCATCGAGGCCTTCGACTTCGAAGCCGAGGCAGGCGGTGAAGTCTTCTTCGTTGCCGATCATGACGTCGACATACTGGGCGATGTTGCGGTTGATCTTCTGGGCGCCCTCCTTGCCGCCCTGCGACTTCCACAGCGAGGCGCGGTATTTCAGGTCGTAGGAAACGACGGTGCCGTACTTGCGGGCCACTTCGACGGCTTCGATGACCGCTTCGGCGGTGTTCGAGGCCAACGCGGCGAAGATGCCGCCGGTGTGGAACCAGCGCACGCCTTCTTCACCGAACAGCTTTTCCCAGTTCACTTCGCCCGGCTTGATCTGCGAGGCGGCGGTGTTGCCGCGGTCGGAGCAGCCCAGGGCGGCGCGGACGCCGAAGCCCTTTTCGGTGAAGTTCAGGCCGACGCGGGTGTTGCGGCCCAAGCCGTCGAAGTCCCGCCAGATGACGTGCGACATGTCGACGCCGCCTTGCATGATGTGGTCTTCGACCAGCCAGCCGAGGTCGTTCTTCGGCAGGGCGGTGACGGCGGTGGCGCGCTTGCCCCAGCACTTGCGCATGGCGCGGGCGACGTTGTACTCGCCGCCGCCTTCCCAGACCTGGAAGGTGCGGGCGTTGCGGACGCGGCCGAAGCCCGGATCGAAGCGCAGCATGACTTCGCCGAACGAGGCGCAGTCCCACTTGGTTTCTTCGGCCGAGCGGATTTTCAGAACATTATCAACCATTTAAATACCCTCTTTCAATTTACCTGAGGCCTTAGGCCTTCTTGTACTTTTTGATCAGCGCGACGGTTTCGCGGACCTTGGTCTCGATGCCCTTGTAGTCCTTGGCGTCGAGCAGTTCCTTGGTGATCAGCTTGGAGCCCATGCCGGCCGCTACAATGCCGGCGCCGAACCAGGCCTTGACGGAGGCTTCGTCAGGGTCGACGCCGCCGGTCGGCATGATGCGGGTCCACGGCATCGGGCCGAGGACGGACTTGACGAATTCCGGGCCGCCGACCTGGGTGCCCGGGAAGACCTTGACGATCTCGCAGCCCAGCTCTTCAGCGTAGGAGATTTCCGAAGCCGAGCCGCAGCCCGGCGAATAGGCGATTTTGCGGCGGTTGCACACCTTGGCGACATCGGCATTGAGGATCGGGCCGACGACGAACTTGGCGCCGTTGGCGATGTAGATGCCGGCGGTCGGCGCATCGACGATCGAGCCGACGCCCATGATGACCGACGGGTCGGCCTTGTCGAAGTGGCGGGCGACGTCGAGGAAGGTGTAGGAGGCGTAGTCGCCGCGATTGGTGAACTCGATGCATTTGGCGCCGCCGGCCGAACAGGCCTCGATCACCTTGATGCAGATTTCCGGGTCCTTGTGATAGAAGACCGGGATCACGCCCTGGTCCATCAGGGCGGCCAGGACCGCCCTTCTGTCTTTAATCATCTTACGTCTACCTGTCTCGATGGGTTGCAAGTGCCGCGGTCTTCATTTCGACCTTTTGGGCGATCTGCGGCGCTTTTATAGCGTCCGGATGCCTAGGTCGAGCAATTTTGCTGAAAGCAAACGGCTATTTAGTTTGAACTCGTCATTTGTTCACGCCTGCTTGGCACCGGTGTCATTTTTTTGAAAAAAAAGGGCTCCGGATCGCTCCGGCGCCCCAAGTGGCGGCCTTACAGAAGAAAACACAGGGTGTCGCGGCATCAGGTCGCGCGCCGCGACACGCCCAAAAGTACTTAGATACGCTTAGTACTTGTAGCGGACACCCACATAGTAGGTGCGACCCGGATGCGAGTAGTCGAGCTGCGCATTCGGATT
>CAYULN010000311.1:0-15700 GCA_964445605.1 uncultured Caulobacteraceae bacterium
ACCAAACGAAGACCTTCGTCCTTTACGACGCCAACTACACGTCCATCCCCTATCCCAATGGCGATGTGCCCCTGTCGCGCGGCGTCTGCGCCGATGTCGTCATCCGCGCCTATCGCGGTATCGGCATCGACCTGCAGAAGCTGGTGCATGAGGACATGCAGGCCCACTTCGACCTTTATCCAAAGAAATGGGGCCTGAAGGCCCCCGACTCGAACATCGATCACCGCCGCGTGCCGAACCTGATGACCTTCCTTGCCCGCTTCGGCCAGAGCCTGCCGGTGACGCAGAATCCCGACGACTACAAGCCCGGCGACATCATCACCAACCGGCCGTTCGGCGGCACGCACATCGCCATCGTCAGCGAGGTTTACGGCGGCGACAAGCGGCTGATGGTCATTCAGAACGCCGGCTGGGGCACGCGCCAGGACGACGATCTTTTTCGTTACCCCTTAATGGGGCACTATCGATATGCTATCTAAGCGCTTTCCAAAAAGTGTGCCTCTGTCATCGTGCACTTTTTGGATATAAAGCGCGAACAAACTATGCGCTTTCCAAAAAGTGCGACCGAGTAAAAACCAGGAGGCCAAGCCGTGGGCATGAGGCGGTTTCTGGCGTGGATTATGGAAAAGCTGCTGGAACTGCAGCTGTTCGTCGCTGTCCTGTTGCTGGTCAAGTTCTTCTGGCCATTGACGCCCGGCGCCTACGTCAACGTTGGCGGTTTTGCCGATGGCGTGGCCCAGACCTGGGCCGGGACGGTGGACGACGCCGATTTCATGACGCGCGCCTATCTCGACGACTCCTATTTCCTGTATGGTTGGCGGACCTGCGGCGCGGCGGCCTTCATGGTGGCGCACGACTTCTATTTCGCCAGCTTCTATATCGTCGCCTCCGGCGTCGCCCTGCTTCTGAGCCGCAATGGCGGCTACATCCGCAATGCCATCCTGGCCTATTTTGCCTGCGCCGGTTACGCGGTCTGGCAGCAGCGCTTTCAATACGATATCCCGCACGTCTGGATGGCCGGCGCCTTGTTCACCGGCGGACTGATTGCCGTAGTCTTAAGCCTGTGGTTCGGCCACGCCATGCAGCGCTGGCTGGCCGGCGGGCCGGCGCTCGCCCCGGTCTCAGGCGGTGGCGGTCGCGTACGTCTTGATCTCAGCGAGTAAAGCGGCCTTCCGCTCCGGCGGCAGGAACGAGCCGGCAATGCTGTTGGCGGCCAGGTCGACGCAGTCGTCGCGGTCGATCAGCCCCAATCGCGTCAACGCCTTGAAATTGTCGTTCACATAGCCGCCGAAATAGGCCGGATCGTCGGAATTGATCGTGGCGTGCAACCCGTAGCCGAGCATCAACGGGATCGGATGGTCGCGCATATCCGTGACCACGCACAGCTTGTGGTTCGACAACGGACAGACGGTCAGTGTCATCCCCTCTTCGCTCAGCCGCGTCACCAGGTCCGGCTCTTCCAGCGCCCGGTTGCCGTGGTCGATGCGGTCGACGCCGAGGATATCCAAAGCCTCATAAACATAGTCCGGCGGGCCTTCCTCGCCGGCGTGGCAGGTCAGTTTCAGCCCCATGTCGCGCGCCCGCTGGAAGACGTGGCGGAACTTCGACGGCGAATGGCCGACCTCGGAGGAATCCAGGCCGACACCGATTAACTGGTCGAGATACGGCTCGGCCATGTCCAGGCTCTCCAGCGCGGCGTCTTCCGACAGGTGGCGCAGGAAACTGTGGATCAGCAGAACCGACAGGCCGAGGTCCTTCTCGGCGTCCGCCTTGGCCCGCAGCAGGCCGTCGATCACCACGCTGTAGGGAATGCCGCGATCGGTATGGGTCTGCGGGTCGAAGAAGATCTCGGCGTGGCGCACCTTGTCGACCGCCGCCCGGCGGAAATAGGCCATGCCGAGGTCGTAGAAATCCTCTTCCTGGCGCAGCACATCGGCGCCCTGGTAATAGATGTCGAGAAAGTCCTGAAGGTTGGAAAAGGCATAGGCCTTGCGCACCTCCTCGACTGAGGCGAAGGGCAGGGCGACCTTATTGCGCTGGCCCAGGGCGAACATCAGCTCGGGTTCGAGCGACCCTTCGATATGCAGGTGCAGTTCGGCCTTGGGCAGGCCGGCAACAAAGGTCTCGAGCGCGGAAGCGGCAAGCGTATCGGCCATCGGAAAACTCCTGTGCGATGCAGCATAGTCGGCCCAAAACCTGCCGTTTGGCAAGAGCCTAACCGCGCAGCCAGGCGATCAAGGCGTCATCCAGAAAATCAGCGACGCGGCGGATGCGGGCATTGCTGCGCACCTCCTCATGCATCACCAGCCATATCTGCAAGGGCGGCAGGTTGAGGCCGACGTCCAGCCGTTCCAGTTGCGGATGCGCCTCCGCTACCCGGCATTGTGAAAACCCGATGCCTGCTCCGGCCAGCATCAGTTGATGGAAGACGATCTGGTCGTCGGTGCGCACCGGGAAGAACTCACGCGCTACAGGGAAACCAACGGCCTGGAAGCCCTTCAGGATATCCTCGCCACGATCGAACCCAAGGATATCATGTGTCGCCATGTCGGCCATACTGTGCGGCCGGCCGCGCCGCGCCAGATAGGCCTGGGCGGCATAGGCGTCGATCGGACTGTCACCCAGCTTGCGCGCGATCAGGGCCTGCTGGGTCGGTTTAAACATGCGCAAGGCCAGGTCGGCGTCGCGGCGCAGCAGGTTCTGTGGCTCGTCCGACGCCACCACCTCGATCTCGATGCCTGGTTCGACCGCGCGCAAGTCGGCGATCATCGCCGGCAGGATGAAGCTGGCCATGATGCGCGAAGCGGTCAGACGCACCGCACCGGTCATGCTCTGCGACTGCCCGCCGGCCTTTAAGGCCAGGGCCTCGGCGGCCCGGCCCATGGCCCGGGCATCCTCAGCCAGATTGAGCGCCGCCTGGGTGGGCTCCAACCCGTGCACGCTCCGCCGGAATAGCGTGGCCCCGAGTTCCGTCTCCAGGGCCTGGATATGCCGGCTGAGCGTCGGTTGCGTGGCGCCGACCGTGGCGGCCGCCGTCGACAATGAACCGGTATCGAGCACGGCCAGAAACGATCTCAATAGGCTCCAGTCGAGCATGGTGCCGCCTTATATGTAATTTTGCATAACATATATCGAATTTATCGCAATTAACATTCAAAAATGAAACGCATAAAACCCTCTCGTCAACCACGGGAGAGACGATCATGACTGGACAAGTAACGGGCACGCCGAAGATCCTTCTGCGACTGGAAGGCCTTGCCGTGCTGGCTTTGAGTGTTGCCACCTATGCTCAATATGGCAGCGGCTGGCTGATTTTCGCGATTTTCATCCTGGCGCCGGACCTGTCGATGCTGGGTTATCTCGGCGGCAAGAAGCTCGGCGCCGCCGCCTATAATTTCGGCCATTCCTACCTGTTCGCCCTGCCTGTGCTGGCGTTCGGCTTCCTTGTCCACCAGCCCTTGGCGCTCGCCGCCGGCCTGATCTGGACGGCGCACATCGGTTTCGACCGCGCCCTCGGCTACGGCCTGAAATACGGCGACGGTTTCGGTTTCACCCATCTCGGCCTTAAGGGTCGGGCGGCCCAATCCTGAGGAGATTTACCCATGTTTATCGGACATTACGGACCCGCCCTGGCCGCCAAGCCGGTGCAAAAGACCGTCCCGCTCTGGCTGCTGTTCGTCGCGGTGCAATGGATGGATTTCTGCTGGTCGGCCTTGGTACTCGCCGGAATCGAAAAGGCCCGCATCACCCCCGGCTTCACCCAGGCCAGCATGCTCGACCTCTACTTCATGCCCTATACGCACGGCCTGCTCGGCGCCGGCCTGCTGGCCCTGGGCTTCGGTCTTGTCGCCGCCCTGTTCTTCAGGGAGCGCAAGGGCCTGACCATGGCCATCCTGATTGGCGCGGTGTTCTCGCACTGGCTGCTCGACCTGGTCGTGCACGTGCCGGACCTGCCTTTGGTCGGGGATCATATGAAGGTCGGCTTCGGCCTGTGGCGGCATGTCGCCATCAGCCTGCCGCTGGAACTGCTCCTGTTGGTCGGCGGCGCGTTCATCTATGCCCGTTCCCTGCCGTCGCAGCCTGGCCGCATCGCTTTCTGGGTCTTCATCGCTTTCATGGCGGTCTTCCAGTTCTACGCCAATTTCGGCCCGCCGCCCGCGTCGCCCCAGGCCGAAGCCATCACCGCCCTGATCGCCTATACGGTCCTGGCCCTGCTGGCCGCCGGTGTCGAGGCCCTGCGGCAACCCTCTCGAAAAGCCGATGCTTAAAAAGAAAAGGCGGGAGATATCTCCCGCCATTTTGTATTTTAAGCCGCTTCAACCTCTTCGGCCCGTTGCGCCAATACGGCATCTAGGCTGCGGCCGTCATGTTCCCAGAGTTGGCCGATCTTCTGCGACATCGGATCGGGGAAGATGTAGGTCTCGCCCTTTTCGATGCCGGCGACGATGATTTCGGCGGCCGATTCCGGCGTTGCCTTGTCCCACGGCAGGTCCTTGGCCATGTCGGTGTCGATCGGGCCCGGATAGACGCCCAGCACGTCGACGTTCGACGGCTTCAGGGCGGCGCGCAGACTTTGCGTCGCCGATTGCAGCGCCGCCTTCGAGGCCGAATAGCCCGGCAGGCCCGGCGCCGAGGTCAGGCCGACCACGCTTACGACATTGACGATAGTGCCGGCCTTGCGCTCGGAAAACTGCGGCGCGAAGGCGCGGATGACATTGAGCGTGCCGTAATAGTTGGTGTTCATGTCGGCGGCGATGGCTTCGATCTCGCTGTCGAGCAGGGTGTTGAAGCCAGCCGTGCCGGCGTTGTTGATCAGGACATCGACGTCCTGGGCGGCGGCCTGTGCGGCGGCGACGGACGCCTTGTCGGTGATGTCGAGCGCCAGCGGCTGGACGCGGGCGTCGGCGAAGTCAGGGAGGGCCGCCGGGTTGCGGGCGGCGGCATAGACCTTGGCGACGCCGGTCTTGAGCAATTGGCGGACGACGGCGGCGCCGATGCCGCGGTTCGAGCCGGTAACGAGGACAGTTTTGCCATTCAGATTGGACATTTCAAGTCTCCAGTAATTGGGCCGGCCAAAAATTTGAAAAGCGGGGAGGCGGCGCTCGGTTGTGTAAACCGATCGGTTTACATCGCTATAAGTAAACAGAACGGTTTACTTCGTCAAGGGGGACGCCTATATAAAATTCGACCGCAAGAAAATGTCCGGACATACCGGCGCTTCGGCGGAGGATGGAATTATGGATAAGTCTTTGGCAAAACAGGATTTAAAGCGGCAGGAGATCATCGATCAGGCCTATCAGATCTTCTATGACGGCGGCTTCCACGCCACCGGCGTCGACCGGCTGATGGCCGACAGCGGCATCTCGAAGCGGACCCTGTACAAGTACTTCCCGTCGAAGGAGCACCTGATCGAGGCGGTGCTGGAGCACTATGCCGGCACGGTCGAAAGCCGCCTGTTCGCGCCGGCAATAGCGCGCAGCAACGACCCGCGCGAGCAGATCCTGGCCCTGTTCGATATCCGCCGCGACAGCATGGACAGCAGCGACTATCGCGGCTGCCTGGCCATGAAGGCGGCGCTGGAATTCAAGGGCAAGCACGCCGGCATCGAGGCCAACGGCAAAACGTCGTCACACTATATCGAGGGGAAGTTCATCGAGCTGTGCCGGAAAGCCGGCCTGGCCGATGCGGAAGAGGTCGGCCGGCAGGTCAACCTGATCTTCCAGGGCGCGGTCCTGACCTCACAGGCGCGCGGCGACACGGAGGTGTTCGACGCGGCGAAAAAAGTGGTCAACGGGCTGATCGGCGCCTAAGCCGTCACAAAAATTGCACAAAGGGCGCCCGATCGCTAGAATCGGCGGATGAACTTCGACCTCGAATCCGCCCTGGGCGACAAGCCGCAGGAGACCTTGCCCGTAGCGGCCTTGTTGATCCTGGCGGCGGGAATGCTGGATGCCTATACCTATGTCGGTTATGGCGGCGTCTTCGCCAATGCCATGACCGGCAACCTGGTGGTCATGACGGTCAAGCTGTCCGGCGGCGATATGTCGACGGCCTTGCCTTACCTGGCGCCGCTCGCCGCCTATGTCTGCGGCGTCGCCGTCGCCCACTGCCTGAAGGAAAAGCCGCTGCGGGCCTGGTTTCCATATCCGGCGCGTATCTCGCTTAGCCTGGAAGTCGCCTTCCTGATCGCCGTCGCCCTGTTCGGCAAGGGCGTGCCCAACATGGCCGTGGTCACTGGCATTGCCTTTGTTGCCGCCCTGCAGGCGACCGCCTTCACCAAGGTCGAAAAGTTCGCCTTCACTTCGGTGACGACCAGCGCCAACCTGCGCCGTTTCGCCGAAAGCTTCGTCGCCTCGGTGGTGTTCCGCGAAGGCCACCGCGCCACCCGGGAATGGCGCTTCTTTCTGACCATTTATTTGTGTTTCCTGGGCGGAGCGGTGGCCAGCGCCTTCGCCACCCGCGCCTTCGGCCATGCCGCCGTGTGGCTGCCGATCGCCACCTTAAGCCTGGCCCTGGCCTTGTGCATGCCCTGGAACGTTTCGATCCACCGGGTCTTGCGCGACAACTAAACTATTCGCAGGCCGCCGGAATCTTGTCCTCGGTCCATTGCGCCAGGGCGATGGCGCCGCCCTTCACCGTCACCGCTTTCTTACCCGACTTGCCCTTGCCGGTCAGCAGGTTGATGTCGCACGACCCGCCGGCCTTCGGGTCGAGCGTGTCGTAGGAGGTGGCCGTGATGCCGGACACGACGAA
Source organism: uncultured Caulobacteraceae bacterium (assembly GCA_964445605.1). Lineage (GTDB taxonomy): Bacteria > Pseudomonadota > Alphaproteobacteria > Caulobacterales > Caulobacteraceae > Asticcacaulis. The sequence goes on from CAYULN010000311.1 coordinate 6,754, forward strand.
CTGGCCGCCGCGAAAGCTCAGAGTCAGGGTCCGTTCCCAATGGTCGCGGCCGACGGCCATGTTTTCAGCATGAACCTGCAAAGCGCCGGTCTTGGACAGACGCAGGTCGGGCGTATTGCCGAACATCTTGCCGTTGAACGCCAGGGCTGGGGCAAATCCGGCCAGTTTCAGCCCGCCGTTGCCGTCCGACAAATAGACCGCCAGGTCGGCGTCCGTGTCACCATTGTCGATCAGCACCGCCCGGTCTTGGTGGCCGTCGCCGTTCCAGTCGCCGGTCAGGGCGCTGATCACCCGTTGCGGGGCGACGCTTTCCGGCGCCGCAGCGACGGCCGGCGCGGCGATAAGCAATAAGACAGCAGCGGAAATGGCTGGGCGCATGGGTCTCTCCCCTCGATTGGTCGTCCCATCCTAATGGTCGCCGCAACTCTTGGCAAATCTGAGGCGCAGGGGTTCACAAGCCTCCTCGCCAGGCCTAAGGTAGCCCGAATCCAGAGCGCAAATGCCACGCCATGCCGTTCCAGAGTGACGTCCTCCTCGGCCAAGCCGTCCGCCGTCCCGCCGAGCATACGCTCGCCTGGCTGAAACGGCGGATGCAGGCCGGCAGCATGGCCTTTATCCTGCTGGCGGCGGCCATCGGTTTGCTGGCGGGTATCACGGCGGCTGTCGCCGGCCACATCTCCCATGCCATGCAGGTGCTGCTCTACGGTTTCTCGCCCGACCTGCGCCTGAGCGAGCTGCCCGGCATTGATCCGTGGCGTTTGATCGCGCTGCCGCTGGGCGGCCTGGCGCTCGGTTTCATCCGCTTCATCTTTCCTCGCCGCACCCGCGCCCCCATCGACGCCGTCGAGGCCAATGCCTTGCACGGCGGCCGCATCCCCTTGCGCGACAGCCTGATCGTGTCGTTGCAGACCCTGGTGTCCAACGGTTTCGGCGGTTCGGTCGGCCTGGAAGCCGCCTATGCCCAGATGGGCGGCGGCCTGGCCTCGAAGATCGGCCAATGGCTGGAGCTGAAACGCTCGGCTTTGCGGACCTTGGTCGGGGCGGGGGCGGGTTCGGCCATCGGGGCGGCTTTCGGGGCGCCCCTGGCGGGCAGCTTCTATGCTTTTGAGATCGTGCTCGGCGGCTATACGCCGGTCGCCCTGGCGCCGGTGGCCGCCGCCTCCCTGACCGCCGTGGTCGCCGCCACCATGATGCAGGCCGAGCCCTTCGTCATCGCCTCGACCATCGGCCGCGACATCGAACTGAGCAGCTACATGCTCTACGCCGTCCTCGGCGGCCTGTGCGCCTTGACCGGCATCCTGATCATTCGTTCGGTCGCCACCGTCGAATCCCTGGTCCGCAAGCTGCCGATCGGCGAGGTCTGGCGGCCGTTCTTCGGCGGCTTGTGCCTGATGCCGATCGCCTTCGCCGCGCCCCAGGCCCTGTCGTCCGGCCACGGCGCCATGCAGCTTTACCTCAATCAGATGGCCCTGGTGAAATCCCTGCTGACCGTGTTCGCGCTTAAGGTTGTCGCCTCGGTCGTATCGCTGTCGTTCGGCTTTCGCGGCGGCCTATTCTTCGCTTCTCTGTTCCTGGGGTCTTTGCTGGGCGCGGCCTTTGCCCAGCTCATCAATGCCGCCGTCCACGTCCTCGATGCCACCACGCCGCTGCATCTGGCGGTCAATCTCGACACCACCAATGCCGCCCTGGTCGGCATGGCGGCCCTGGCCGTGGCGGTGGTCGGCGGGCCGATGACCATGTCGCTGATGGTGCTCGAAGTCACCCACGACTTCGCCCTGACGGCGGCGGTGGTGACGGCGGCCTTGGTATGCAGCGCCCTGGTCCGCGACAAGTTCGGCTATTCCTTCTCGACCTGGCGCCTGCACTTGCGCGGCGAGACGGTGCGCAATGCCCGCGACATCGGCTGGATGCGCTCGATGACGGCCGCCAGCCTGATGCGCAAGAACCATACGACCCTGAACGAACACGATAGCGTCCAGGCCTTCCGCGACAAGGTGCCGCTCGGCTCGACCAGCCGCGTCCTGCTCACCGATGACGTCGGCGATTATCGCGGCATCGTGCCGACCGCTTCGGCTTATCTCGACACGCTCGATCCCGACACGCCGCTGTCGCAGTTGGCCAAGCAGACCGAGGTCTATGTTCGCCCCGACATGGACGTGGCGGCGATCTTGCGCGTCTTCGAACACTTTAGCGTCGACGATCTCGCCGTGGTCGACGACCACCACCGGCTGATGGGCTTCATCTCGGAAAAGTACGTCAACCGCCGTTACGCCGAGGAACTGGAACAGTCGCAGCGCGAGTTCTTCGGCGAATAGGGTCATATCGCGTCCTTATCCCGCGCCGGACAGTCGGCATATTTTTCTTACCCGGCCTGAGGCAATCTAAGCTCGCGATTCCTCAGGAGGATTCCCCGTGGACATCTTCGCTGCAATCAAGCGCGAGAACTGCCGCCTGTTCGACCTCATCGAGGATGTGCGCGACTCCGATGACGCCGCCGTGCGCAAGCTGCTGTTCCACCGCATCGCCACCGGCCTGCTGATCCAATCCCAGGCCAAATCCGCCGCCTTCTACGTCCAGATTCCCGGCCTGGCGCCCGCAGATATCGGTCCGGCTACAGGCTACATGCCATATCAGCGTATCCTGCATCATCTGGAGGCCGTCCATGCGGCGCGCACGGAAATCGCCTGGCTGCAGGTTTTCGAAGCCCTGCGTCTCGACGTGCTGCGCCATTTCGATTTCGAAGAACGCGGCCTGTTCGAGATCGCCCGCGTCCGCCTGACCCACGCCGAAACGGTGGCCATGGCGGTCGATCTGGACGCTCGCCTGGCGGCTATGAGCGAGGCGCAATGGACGCCGGAACGACCAGCTCAGAACAGGGAAAGCGTGCCGGTCTCTTCCGGCTCGGCGGCTTGAAGACGCAGCGGTGCCGGCGCCGCCAGGTCGACGGGCTTCAACTGCAACCAATTCACCCATTGTTCGGGCGCCAGGACCACCGGTTCGCGCGTATGGATCGCGCCCATGGCTGTGCCCGCCGGCCGGGTAAGGATGGTGAAACTGGTGATGCCGCCTTCGCCGGACGCGGCTTCGTCCCATAGGCCGGCAAACGCCAGGGGGTGATTGTCGCCACGCGTGATCCGCCATTTCGTGCGTGAATGCTTCGGGCCTGACCATTCATAGAAGGCTTCGGCCGGCACGATGCAATGCCAATAGCGCCAAGGTCCCTTGAAGGCGGGCTTGGAGGCGGCTTCCTCGACACGGGCGTTGAAGGTGGTTGCCTTGAAGTCCTTGACCAACCCCTTGTACCACATCGGCACCAGCCCGAAGCGGGCCGGGACGACTTCCGGCCGTCCGGTTCCTGGTGCACCGGCCCCAGGCGGAATCAGAACCACCGGCGTCCCCAGGGTCGGCTTGACCACGAACGGCTCAACGGGTTCGGGCGGCGCGGCCAGATCGCCGACATCGACATAGCGTTTCAGCAGGTTGAGATAGAGCAGGGCTTCGAATTGTCCGCACATAAAGTCGGCGACTCCCCAGCGATGCGCGAAAAAGTGTTTTCGGTTTTTCGCTAAAGCATCGCGATTCTAAATGTGCGGACAATCCTGCCCCCCAAGCCGGTCGGACGCAACCCCGGGAGTGGCGCGTCCGGTCGGTGGTCTTTATGCCTGTCGCGCTTTTTACTCCAAAAAGGTCGGCAAACTTTTTGGCAAGTGCTAATTCAAAAACTCCTTATGCGGCTTGAAATGATGCCGCAGTGTGTCGCCCAGTTCGGCCGTCCGGCTGTCGCAATGGCGTTTCAGGCAGGCCTCAAACGCTTCGCCCAGTTGCGCCGCCAGCAGCGTGTCGCCGATGTCGAGGGCAAGATTCCGCAGGGATTCGAGCTGCGCTAGAATCAGCATCACGGCGTCTTCCCGATCCACTGCTGTCTGGCTGTTCGGCCGACGTCTGGCCATGCCAAGCTCCACCTGTTCCCGTGGTTCCTATGGGACCACAGGCGGCCCGGCGAAGCCATCCCGAGAATTCGTGAGGTCAGGAGTTGTTTGCCTGTCGCGCATTTTTACCCAAAAGTGCACGATGGCAGAGGCACACTTTTGGGAAAACGCAGTTTCGACGCAGTCAATGCGCGACTAGGGCTGTATATGTCCCAGGGTTATCCCCTTGACCGCCGCGGCGACCCGGTTGGGCGTGTCCAGCTTGCGGAAGATATTGCGCATGTGGGTGTCGACTGTATTGCGGCTGATGCCGACGATCATGCCGATCTCGTCGTCGGTCTTGCCGGCCGCCACCCAGCTCAGGATTTCGCGCTCCTTGGCCGACAGGCTGGTGACGTCGGCGGTCAGGCCGGGCCGGACATGCAGCCGCTTGAACGCCAGATAGAACTGCGAACAGATGGCGTTGAGCAGGTCGAGATGGGCATCGGCGCCATCATGCCGGTCCGAGGACGCCAACCCGATCCCGGCGACCAGGGCGCGCGATCCACGCAGCGGCACGCCGATGCCGGCATTCAACCCCGCCTCTTCGGACAACCGCATCATGCGCACCTGCTGCGGTGAATAGGTCGTGGTCTTTTCCAGGTCTTCCCAGGTGAAGGCGCAACCAGTCGTGCCGGCGGCGCGCAGCACCGGATCGATGCGCCCATAATCCTTGGCGACATAATCCTTCATCCAGTCTTCCGGATAGGTGACATACAGGCACGGCCGGTTGAGCTCCGGCGGCAGGTCGCGATCGAACAGCACCGAGAACATCAACTGGTCGTAGCCATATTGCCCGACGGCGCGGTTGAGCAGTTGGAAAAGCGCTTCGTCGCTGGTGGCGCGATTGGTGTCGCGAACGAAATCCTCGAAATGGTAGCGCTGCGGGCGGTCAAGCATGACCTAGTCGCGTAACATGGATCTCTTCAGCCGTCACGCCGCGAAATCGCTGCGGTCATGCGTGAGACGGCGCCCTGGGTCGACAACCAGATGACGATCTCGGTGCTGACATCGACGATCGCCTCGATAAGCCGGTTGAACGGTGACGGCGTGAGACGCGCCGCCGCATAGCCGAGGTGCTGGTTTTCCTCGATCTGGATGGCGGCAATGATCGCACGCAGAGCTTCATCGCGGCCGCGCAGAAAGCGCAACTGGTCGTCGAGGTGGCGATGCACGGTCTGCTCGACGGCCTTGGTGCAGGCCATGACCGCATTGCGACCCATAAGCGCCGTGGCCAGGCCGAGTACGCTTCCGCCGGTTCCCCATAACGACATGGCCATGCACGGACGGGCCTGACGCTCCGTCATCGCTTCGCGGAACCGCCGGCAATGCGCTATTTCGTGCGCCAGCGTCTCCTCGAGAAAAGGCACCAGGTCCGGCATGTATCGCCGCGCCAGCCACAGCTGGGCACGATAGATGCGAATGGCGCCGAACTCGCCGGCATGATTGACCTTGAGAATACGAGCGATGGTCAGGCGTTCGGGCCGCGTCAGGGCGTCGGCGGAATGAAGGACGGTTGACCCAGGCATTGGCTGACCCGTTCGCGCAGGTGAGGGACGATCTCGGCTTCGAACCACGGATTGCGCCTCAGCCACATCTGGTTGCGCGGGCTGGGATGGACCAGCGGCAGGAAGCCTTTATCGACATAGTCCTGCCACGCCCTGACCGTTTCGCCCAGCGTCTTTCGCACGCCTGCGCCAAGATACCACGCCTGCGCATAGCCGCCGATCAGCAGGGTCAGCTCGATATTCGGCAAATGGCCAAGGACGCGCTTGTGCCACAGCGGCGCGCATTCCGGCCGGGGTGGGTTGTCGCCGCCGCGGCCCCTGGCATCGACCGTCCGCCCGGGATAGCAGAAGCCCATCGGCACGATGGCGAACTTCGACTGGTCGTAGAAATCCTCGGCCGATACGCCCAGCCAGCCGCGCAGCCGCTTGCCGGACAGGTCGTCCCACGGAACGCCGGACGCATGGACTTTCGTCCCCGGCGCCTGGCCGACGATCAGGATCTTCGCCGCCGGATTGGAAGCGCGCAGCACCGGCCTTGGGCCCAGCGGCAGATGCGCCTCGCACACCCGGCAGGCGGAAATCTCTTCCAGTAAATCGGAAATGGTCATATACAAGTCGGACGAAAACAGTCGGAGATTGTGCTAAATAATCCCGGACGCTCGAATACCAAGGGGGGTATCATGAAAAAGCAAAGCGGCTGCATGACCGCGTTTTGGATAGTGGTCGCCATTTTCGGAGTCGTGGCGTTGTTCCATATCGCGGTGTTCCTGTATCTCTACAACAAGAAGTTTCAGCCGCACGTCGATGAAGAAACGCCGTCGATATCGGCGCCGGTGGATAGCAGTGCGTCCGCCAGTCCGGCTTAACTCGCTTCGACCTGCCGCAGCAGGGCAAAGCCTGAGTCGCCGTCGACCCAGGTGTCCTTGTCGCGGATGATCGCCTGGCTGGGCAGCATTTGCGTCTGGACGCTCATGCCGGCCACCTTCTTGACCGCCGTGCCGATGGCCATGAATTCGATCAGGCCCTGGCCGATCTCGATGATGTAGGTCTTCACGCCCACCACTTCCTCGGCGCCGATCGAATCCGCCTCGCGCTTCAGCCGGTCGATGCAGTGCTCGCGCGCGTCGTGGACCAGGGTGGTCAGTTCGGAAATTTCGCCACGCGCCAGCGATTTCAGCGCCGAGAAGATGCCGCCGACCACGCCGAGGCTGTAGATCGAGGTCGACATCAGCAGCTTGACCGGCGCGTAGCCTAGGCTTGCCATCGACCACAGCTCCTCGCCGGTCAGGTCCGACGACACCGGCGTGCCACCGGTCGGCAGGGCAGGATGGCTCATGGCCGTGCCGGTCATCACCATCTCATGCGTGCCCATCCACGGCAGCACGGTAGTGCGGATGCCAAGCACCGCATTGGCGCCATCCTGGCGGGCCGCGTCAGTAATCCGTTCCAGCGCCTTGTGCCGCGTCTTGTTGAACACATCCGAATATTCGGAAATTTCGCCGCGCGCCAGCTGCTTCAGCGCCCCGAGCAAACCGCCGCCGACGCCCATCGAATAGGCGATATTGCCGAAGACGTGTTGCACCGGCGTGTAGCCGGCGTCCATGTGGCAGTACAGCTCCTGCGCATCGCCGGCCGTAGTGAAGAACTGGCCGCCGCCGGCCTTGGAAAAGACGCAGTTGCCGACGAACAGGAATTCCGTGTTCCCGGAAAGGCCGCGCAAGCTCCCCGACACGCCGGCCACGCCCGAAGCGCCGTGGCCCTGCGCTTCCTTGGCCATGCGGGCAAAGGCGTGCATGCGGCCGTCCTGGATGGCCTGGGTGACCTGCGGGATTTCGCCGCCGAGGATATTGTTCAGCCCGGCGCCCAGGGAGCCCAGGAAACCCATCGAATTGACGCTGTTGCCGACGACCAGTTCGCCCGCCGAATAGCCCTTCAGGGCCATGCAGTAAATCTCGTTACCCGACAAACCCGTGACCTTGGCCATGCGTCCCTCCGTACGTAAATGGTGCGAGAAGCTGTCGCCCATTTGGCGAAAAAGTCAATGCAGTGCGATGCCTTTGACAAAGGCGCTTGACATGTGCTCAAAATGAGCATAATGGTAATTGCGTCCGGGCAGACCGGGCGCTACATAACCGCCTTGAGGGAGTCTCGGGCCATGAACGCCACAAGCGATCGTCGCACTTACGATCACGTCGTCTTTATCGGACGTTTCGAGCCGCTGCATAACGGCCACCTGTCCGTCATCCGCCGCGCCCTCGACCTGTGCGACCGGCCGATCATATTGATCGGTTCGGCCTTCGCCCCGCGCACCATCAAGAACCCGTGGACCGCCGCCGAACGCGAAGTGATGATCCGCGCCGCCCTGGGCAAGGACGCCGAACGCGTCGCCATCCGCGCCGTCGCCGACCATGTCTACAGCGATACCGCCTGGCAGGCCGACGTCCAGGCCGAAGTCGCCGCCGTCGCCGCGCCGGACGCTCGCATCGCCCTGATCGGCCACGAGCGGGACGCCAGCTCGGCCTATCTCAACACCTTCCCGCAATGGCAGCGCGTCGACGTGTCGGCCGCCTCCATGTCGGCCACCGAAATCCGCGACCACCTGTTCAGCACGGATGCCGGCAGCCTGCACTTGCTGCAAGCCAACGTCCCGGCCGCCGTCTTCGACATGCTGGTCGCCTTCAAAAGCACCCAGGCCTTCGAAACCCTGGTCCAGGAACACCGCCACATCAAGGCGTACCGCAAAGCCTGGGAGGCCGCGCCCTATCCGCCGACCTTCAATACGGTCGACGCGGTGGTGGTCCACAGTGGCCATGTCCTGCTGGTCCGGCGCGGCGCCCAGCCGGGCAAGGGCCTGTGGGCGCTGCCGGGCGGCTTCGTCAATCCGGCCGAGACCCTGCTCGACGCGGTCCTGCGCGAACTGAAGGAAGAAACCCGGCTGAAGATTCCGGCGCCGGTCCTGCGCGGCAGCCTCAAGGCCCGCCAGGTCTTCGACGCGCCGGACCGCAGCCTGCGCGGCCGCACCATCACCCACGCCTTCCATTTCGAGTTTCCGTCCGGCGACCTGCCGGCGGTGCGCGGCGGCGACGACGCCGACCGGGCCCGCTGGATTCCGCTGGCTGAAGTCCGCCACCTGCGCGAGCACCTGTTCGAGGACCACTTCTTCATCCTGGAACACTTTCTCGGCGCCATCTGATTTTTCACACCGCCAAAAAATATCGCCAAAAAATCGAGGGAACTTTTGTCATGATCAACCCCATCCTCAACACCGACAGCTATAAGGCCAGCCACTTCGCCCAGTACCCGGAAGGCACCGAGGCGGTGTTTTCCTACGCCGAAGCGCGCGGCGGGCCCTATCCGGAAGCCGTCTTCTTCGGCCTGCAGGCCATCCTCAAGCAGGAGTTCCTGACCCCGGTCACCCGCGCCCATATCGACGAGGCCGAAGAGGTCCTGACCGCGCACGGCCTGCCGTTC
>CAYULN010000312.1:0-21910 GCA_964445605.1 uncultured Caulobacteraceae bacterium
GGCGAGCCCTGACGGGCTCGCCTGACCTCTAAGGAGGGACTCAATGCGTCGTAATTTCAGCAATCTGCTGGTCGTCACCGCGCTCGGCGGTTGCGCAAGTTTCCATATGCCGACAACGCCTGCGCCCGGCCCCAAATGGACCAGCCTGTTCAATGGCAAGAACCTGGATGGCTGGATTGTAGCCTATGCGAAACCAGCCTTCGATAACCGCCCGCCGACTGCGCTTTTTGAGGTGGTTAATGGCACGATCCATACCTATCCGACAGATATCGCCGGCTCTCAGCAACAGCAGGCTTTCATCCAGGCGAACGGTGACTACAAGGACTATATGCTGCACGTCGAATACAAATGGGGCACTAAGAAGTTTCCCCCCAAGATGGATTTGCCGCGCGACGCTGGCCTGATGTTCAATATCTATGAAAATCCTGACCTGAACTGGCCGCACAGCGTCGAGTTCCAGATCGAGGAGGGGGACACTGCTGACCTTTGGGCGCTGTCGACGCGCGCCACGTCGACTATAAATCCGCAGACTCAGCTTTATACACCGGCTTCTAAAGGGGGTACACCGGTAACAGTCGGCGTCTACAATTCTTTCCAACGCATACGCCACTCGGAAGGAGTGACCGAGAAGCCGGGTTGGAATTCGATCGACCTGATCGTGCGCGGCGACACGGCGACCTATCTGGTCAATGGCGTCGTTAAGATGCGTGCAACCGACCTCAAGGCTTACGACACCGGCTCGCAAACCTGGGTCCGGCTCGATCATGGCAAGGTCGCGCTTCAGGCCGAGTTCAACGAGGTCTATTATCGCAATATCCGCATTCGGCCTCTGACCGCGGCCGAAATGCGATGAGGCGTCTGACTGTCATTTGTATGATGGCGTTGCTGGTGGCGTCCCCGAGTGGCGCTCGCGTCAAGACATCCCACCTCCGCGGGCGGCACGTGACGGCGCGCGTTTCAGATGCGCCACCGTCGCCGGCTCCCGCAGCGCCGCTATACGGCTTTGATCCCAACCTGCCCGGGTTGCGCGCGCCGCTATCGGCGGCAAAGCCCGCCGACCTGCCGGCACCGGATTTAACGGAGGTCTGGGTTCCGGTTCCGGCCCCTGTCACGCCTGCGGCAGTGATCGGCGATCCGCCGTCGGACGCGATTATACTGTTCAATGGTAAAAATCTGTCCAATTGGGAAGCGCTCCAAGGTGGACCGGCCCTTTGGCGGGTGGAGAACCGGGAGTTAGTCGTGGTTCCGTTCTCCGGCTATATCCAGACAAAGGAAAGTTATGGCGATTGCCAGCTGCACATCGAATGGAAACCGGATCCGGCGGAGCCCGCCGACAAGAAGGGCCAGGATCGCAGCAACAGCGGTGTCTACTTTCAAGGCCGGTATGAAGTGCAGATTCTCGACAGCTTCAAGAATGTGACTTACGCCAATGGCCAGGCCGGAGCCGTTTATAAGCAATTCAGCCCTTTGGTGAATGCAACAAGGCCTGCCACGCAATGGCAAAGCTATGACATCATCTTCATGGCGCCGCGATTTGCCGCGGACGGAACTCTGACGTCGCCGGCAAAGCTTACTGTCTTTCAGAACGGCATTCTGGTGCAAAACAATGTCAGCCTGGCCGGCATGACGGTTTTCCGCGGAGCGCCCTACTATCAGGCGCATGGGCCGGCGCCGCTCGTGCTGCAGGATCATCACAACAAGGTGCGGTTTCGTAATATTTGGCTTCGCCGCCTGTGAATGTTTGCCGGTGGAGCATCGGTCTGAACGAGAACAGCAGTATTAATTCGTATGGCCTTGGAACGCTCGGGGCCGTTTATTTTGAATAGGGGGTAAGCGGGTGAGGGCAGTCCGTTTCGGCATGGTAGGCGGTGGCGAGGGCGCATTCATTGGCGCAGTACATCGCACGGCGGCGCAAATCGCCGGCAACTGGGAACTCGTCGCTGGTGCATTGAGCGCCACACCCGACAAGGCCCAGAGGTCGGGGACGGCCATTGGTCTACCAGTCGGCCGCAATTACGGCACTTATGAAGAAATGCTGGCAATTGAGCAGCGTATTCCCGCCGATCAACGTATCGAGGTAGTCGCCATCGTGACCCCAAATCACGTCCATGCGCCGGTGGCCTTGGCGGCTTTCCAGGCCGGGTTTCATGTCATTTGCGACAAGCCTCTGGCCGACTCTCTGGAGAACGCACAAGCAGTGGCGCGGGCGGCCGAGCATACTGGCAAACGAATTGCCGTAACGCATACCTACACCGGCTATCCCATGGTCAAGCAGGCTCGGACCCTGGTCGCCGGCGGAAAACTGGGTGCCGTGCGGCGGGTAATGGTCAAATACACGCAAGACTGGCTGTCACGCCTGAGCGACGTGCCGGGCAACAAACAGGCGGAGTGGAGAACCGATCCCGAGCGATCTGGGGAAAGCGGGGCATTTGGCGACATCGGAACCCACGCCTTCAACCTGGTTGAATATGTGACCGGTCAGCGTGTGACCGCCCTGTGCGCAGAACTCGGTGCCTTGCCCGGCCGTACGCTGGACGATGACGGTTCTGCGCTCCTGCGTCTGGCCGAGGGCGGCAAGGTGATGCTCGCCGCCAGCCAGGTATGCGTCGGCGATTCCAATGCGCTTGAAATCTCCGTCTATTGCGATGAGGCCGGGCTGCACTGGCGGCAGGAAGAGCCCAATAGTCTTCGTGTCGGATGGCGAGATGCGCCTGAGGAAATTTGGACGGCGGGGGGCAATTGCCCATACCTTAGTCCGCATGTCCGCGTCATTCACCGCACGCCCGCGGGTCACCCGGAAGGCTATCTCGAAGCCTTCGCCAATATATATCAAGCGTTTGGCCGAGAAATCCTGACGGGCGAGCGACTGAACGACGACCCAGGTTATGCCACAATGGACGACGCCATAGCCTGTATGCGGTTTGTCAGGGCGGCTAAGACGTCGCACGACCGGGGTAGTATCTGGATCAATCTCGCCGACATGTGAAGGAGACGGACATGGGCATGAAGGGACCGGGGATATTTCTGGCGCAGTTCGCCTCCGACGCGCCGCCGCACAACAGTCTGAAGTCCATTGTCAAATGGGCCGCTGCCTATGGCTACAAAGGCGTTCAGATTCCAACATGGGACACGCGCATCATCGACCTGACCATGGCGGCGACGAGCCAGAACTATTGCGATGAAATGCTCGGTATTTGCGCCGAAGCCGGTGTCGAAGTCACGGAACTGTCTACCCATCTGCAGGGTCAGCTTGTCGCGGTGCATCCGGCCTATGACGCCATGTTCGACGCTTTTGCGCCTGCGTCCCTCCGTGGTAACGCGAAAGGCAAGCAGGAATGGGCGACCGAACAGGTCAAGCTGGCAGCCCAGGCGAGCCAGCGTATGGGCTGCACTTCTCACGCCACATTCTCAGGCGCGCTGTTATGGCACACGGTCTATCCGTGGCCGCAGCGCCCAGCAGGCTTGGTGGATGAAGGGTTTGCCGAACTGGCGCGACGCTGGGTGCCGATCCTCGACGTTTTCGAAGATTGCGGCGTCAACGTCTGTTACGAATTGCATCCGGGCGAGGATCTGCACGACGGCGTCACCTTTGAGAGGTTCTTGGGTTATGCGAAAGGGCATGAGCGCGCCAACATTCTATATGATCCCAGCCACTTCGTGCTGCAGCAACTCGACTACCTCGCCTTCATCGACATCTATAACGATCGGATCAAGGCCTTCCATGTCAAGGACGCCGAATTCCGACCGAGCGGCCGCGCAGGCGTTTACGGCGGTTATGCCGACTGGTTAGACCGGCCGGGTCGCTTTCGCAGTCTGGGCGACGGCCAGGTCGATTTCAGCGCCATTTTCAGCAAGCTCACGCAGTACGGGTATGACGGCTGGGCGGTGCTGGAGTGGGAATGTTGCCTGAAAGATTCCGAACAGGGGGCTAGGGAAGGGGCGCCATTCATCGCCCGGCATTTGATTACACGGGCTGAGCGGGCCTTCGACGATTTTGCCGGATCGGCGCCGGACTCTGTACGAAATCGCCAAATCCTAGGGTTGCACCGGGACAATTAGATATCGAAAGGACCGAGACATGCCGAGCATCAGACTGGGCCCAGATGCGGCCCCACCGGAATATAATCGCACCGCGCTGTTCTGGATTTGCGTTTTGGCTCTATTCACTGCGGCTGTTGCCTTTTCGATGCGCACGGCAGCATCCGACGCCATTCGGCAGGCGGTATTCGATCCGATCGATGCTGCCCATTCCGGCCAGATGATGGGCGCGGCGCTTGGCGCGGCTTTCAGCGGGTTTGCTGTATCATTGCTAATTCTTAGCCCGTTGCTTGAAATCGTCGGCGTCAAGCGAGCGCTTATCGCCGCATCAATCAGTTATGTCAGCGGCGCGCTGCTGATGGTTATCGCTCCTTCGATTACCCACGGGGCAGCGGTCGGTACCCTGATTACAATAGGCATGGCCTTGACGGGAGTCGGATGGGGCTGCACCGAGGCTTCAATTAATCCCATGACAGCGGCGCTATATCGCGACCAAAAAGCCCATCGCCTCAATGTACTCCATGCGTGGTGGCCAGCAGGGATTGTCGTTGGCGGATTGGCAAGTTTACTAATATTCGGCGTGCTTAGGCTCGACTGGCGCTTCGGCATCATACTGATTACCATTCCTGGCGCGGCTTTCGGGCTTTGGGCCCTCACTCAGGATTTTCCAAGAACAGAAAGCGCGGCACTTGGCGTCGGTTTTAAGGATATGCTGATGGAGCCTGTGAAACATCCAAGTTTTTGGATTTTTTTCGCCATCATGTTCCTCACCGCTTCAACTGAGCTTGCGCCGGGATCTTGGGTCGATATTGCGCTTACACATACAGTTGGAATGAAAGGCATCGTGTTGCTGGTCTTTGTTTCGGCGATCATGTTCGTCATGCGGCATAGTGCCGGTCCGCTCGTTGAGCGGCTGTCAGACATGGGGTTGCTTTGGGCGTGCACAGTACCGGCCGCTATCGGACTATATCTGTTGAGCATAGCCTCCTCCCCGATCCCCGCCCTAATCGCAGCCACCATTTGGGCGATAGGCGTGGCGTTTATGTGGCCGACCATGCTAGCGGCCGTGTCACATCGCTATCCTCGGGGCGGACCTTGGACCATCGGCCTTGTTGGCTTTGCTGGTGCCATGGCCATCCAGTTCGTTTTGCCGAAGCTGGGCGCGATTTATGACGCTGCGAAACTCGAGCGCGCTGGCGGGGACGCGGCCTTCGCCAGCTTGCAGCCGGGGCCTAAGCTCAATGACGTACTGGCCTTTGCCGCCGCACGTTCGTTCCAGGCCGTGGCGGTCATCCCAGTCGTCTTGTTTGTCATCTTCGGCATTGTTTGGGCACTGGAACGCAAACAAAAACTTGGTGGCATTGACACACCGGCAACATGACTCGCGGGAGATTAAATGCGTATTAGACCCCCTTCTTATTCGATTGGTTTTCGTGGTCAAACTGGCTGCGATGATCAAGATCCTTCTGTCCCCATGGTGCTTGACGGTCGCGGTAATTTGCCCCGTCGCAGCAATTGGCTTGCGCTCTTTTTGGGACGAAAAGGTTGGCTTGGAGCTTCCGTGAGCTCAACTCAGGAGAAGACGAAAATGTTGAAGTCGTCCTTCGTGCGCCCGGGCTTATTAGCCAGCTTACTTTGGGCTTTGTTGACGGTGGGCGTCGAGGCGGAAACCACAACTCAAACGCCCTTCGACGCAGATTGGCTGTTTTTCAAGGGGGACCTGCATGGTGGCGAGCAGCCAAGCCTTGATGACCACGCTTGGACGAGAGTCGATTTGCCAAATGATTGGGAAATAGCCGGACCTTACGATGAGAATGCCGCCGCGACGGGAGCGGGGGCCTTTCTCCCTACCGGCGTCGTATGGTACCGGAAGCATTTCGTTTTGCCTGAGGCCCTAAAGGAGAAGCGGGTTTCTATAGAGTTCGACGGCGTGATGGAGCGCTCGGGCGTGTGGATAAATGGCGTGCATCTGGGCTGGCGCCCGAGCGGTTATGCCAGCTTTCGCTACGACCTGACACCTTTTCTCAAGGCTGGCGACAACGTCATATCTGTGCGAGCCGATACGGCCTCTCAGCCGGCCTCGCGCTGGTATGCTGGCGGCGGAATCTATCGCCACGTCCGGCTTATAACCAGCGGTCCGATTCATGTCGAGACTTATGGCTCCTATGTCACAACGCCCAAGGTCGATACCGTGAGCGCCTCCGTCCATATTCAAAGCAGCGTCCTGAATTCATCGGCAACCAACCGCACTGCCCATCTCGAAGTCGCTGTTGTCGGCCCAGATGGCAAGACACTGACAACCGTTTCCGGGCCGTCATACGTCTTGCCTGTAGGTCGAGCGACGAAATTGTCCGCCGATGCGGCCCTGGCCAATCCCCATCTCTGGAATCTCGAGGATCCGGCCTTGCACAAAGCCTTGATCCGCGTAGTCGCGGACAATGGTGAACAACTCGACGAAGACACGATCACCTTCGGCGTGCGCGATGAGCTCTTTGAGGAAGGCACCGGTTTCTGGCTCAATGGCAAGAACATCAAGATCAAGGGCGCAGCCATCCACGCTGACGGGGGCGCATTCGGCATGGCTGTTCCTCTTTCGGTATATGAGCGTCGTCTTAGAGCCCTGAAGATGCTGGGCGTCAATGCCATACGCACCGCGCACCATCCCTTTTCGCCGGAGTTTCTCGATCTTTGCGACAGGCTGGGACTTCTTGTTATGGACGAGGGCTTTGACATGTGGACGGTCGCGAAGAACGATCAGGATTATCACATATTTTTTAATGACTGGTCGTCGCTCGACGCCAAGACGATGGCTGACCGCGATCGCAATCATGCGAGCGTCTTCATATGGTCTATCGGCAACGAAATCCACGATACACCTTATCCTTTGATCGCAAAGCCGATTGTGGCGCGCCTACGCGACGTTTTTCACCAGGAAGACCCTTCGAGACCTGTGACAATGGCTCTATTCCGCCCTAATGCCAGCCATGACTACGATAACGGCTTGGCAGACATGTTGGATGTCGTTGGCCAGAACTACCGCGAAAACGAGCTGGCCAAGGCCCATGCCGACAAGTTCGATCGCAGGATACTAGGTACGGAAAATGGTATGACGCTAACGTCCTGGCTCGCCGTACGCGACAACCCGGCTTATTCGGGTATGTTCCTGTGGACCGGTGTCGACTACTTGGGAGAAACCGAGCGGCAAGGCTGGCCGGTGATCGGCAATACGTCCGGCCTTATGGACCGGACGGGTCTGGTCAAGCCCATAGGCTGGCAGCGCGCCAGCTGGTGGTCGGACGTGCCCATGGTGAAAATGGCGCGCCGGGGCGTCATCGGCTCAAGCGCGGGTGGCTCCATCGCGGCAGACACGTCGGCCGGCCCCCGTTTTTTGGCCGACTGGACACCGACCGACCAGACACCTCACATGGAAGGTGTCGAGGTTTATAGCAACGCCCCGGACGTTGAATTGTTCCTCAACGGCGTGTCACAAGGGCATCAGCCACGTCATGCCGATGATAGTGAGCGCGTTTGGAATATTAAATATGCGCCAGGTGAGTTAAAGGCCGTGGCCTACAATGGGGCTAAAATTGTCGCAACGGACCTATTGCGGACGGCCGGCGAGCCCTCAAAGATTCGATTGACATCAGAATCGGACACTCTTGCACCGGGTTTCGACAATATAGATTTTGTGCGTGTGGAAATAACGGACGAGAATGGCAATGTCGTTCCCTCGGCAACAGTACCGGTGACTGTAAACGTCACGGGCGCGGGAGAAATGGCGGCTTTCGACAACGGGAGTCCAATTGATCACACTGCTTTTTCATCGCCAACGAGAGATTCCTTTCGCGGTAATGCCTTGGTAATGCTCCGAGCTACGAAGACGTCTGGCGCGATAATAGTTACGGCAACTTCGCCAGGTTTGAAGTCTGGGCATGCAACCCTGACCGCTGAGGCACAGCGTTAAATGTCGCTTTTTTTAAGAAGAAACCGTCGCTTGGGACAGCGGCTTGCTCTGAGCTTAGCGGTAACTTGGCTTGGGATCTACGCCGCGGTCGAGGCAGCCGTGCCGGCTCCGGCGCAACTGGGCAACAGTGCCCGCAACGATGTTCAGTACCGCGTGCTTCCATTCGCAACCGGGGGCCGTATTGAGCGACGGAAGGCGCTGCCCGAGTCTCCGCAGGATAGCGTCGATTCGTCAATGACGGGCTTTCCGGTGGCGGCGTTCAGCGCACAATATCAATGGCCCGCCGTTTATTTTTTGGCTGCGTTCAAGGGAGACGAGATCGTCCTTGCCTTCAACGACGGTGCAGGGAAATTTCGCTTTAGTGTAGATGGCCAGCCGGGAGAGATGATTGTAAGGCCCGGCCACCGAACCGTACGATTTGATCATCTTGGTTCCGGCTATCACACCGTACGTCTAGAGACCGTTAGCGTGCCTTCCAAGCTCCCTGGCGCCTTCGACGGATTTTTCATTCCGACAGGCGAGACAGCATTAGAACCACCCTTCGGTCGTCGCCAGATGGAATTCATTGGTGATTCCTTCGCCGTGGGTATTGGTAATCATTCTTCAAGCCGACAATGCTCGGGCGATGAAGTTTACGATACAACCGATACCCAGGATGCCTGGGGACCTATCACAGCAAGGCATTTTGCGGCTGACTATCAACTTAACGCCATTTCGGGTCGGGGAGTTGTGCGTAACTACAAAGGATCAGTCGGAGATCCAATTCCTGTCGTTTATCCCTTTGTTCTTTTCGATAAGAAAGTGATTTATCAAGATGATAAATGGCGGCCGCAGATCATCGTCATTGCGCTGGGCCGTAACGATTTTTTGCCGGGAGTCCACCAAGGTGAGAGGTGGGCGACCGATGACGCATTGCGTGTGGAGGTCATGACTGCGTTTGTTGCCTTTGTGAAGGGTTTGCGCGCACGTAATCCTCAGGCCGACTTTGTTTTGCTGTCCTACGATCCAGGAATCGTTTCCGACGTGGATCAAGAGGTAGTACAAAGGCTTGTAGCGGAGGGAGAAACCCGCATCGGATTTCTCGAAGTTAGCGACATCGAAAAATCAGGGTGCGGCGGTCACCCCACACTCAACGATGAGCAGAAAATATCTGACGCCTTGACGGCCTACATCGACGTCCACCTGGGCATTTGGAAATAAGCCGGCTCAGAGCCAGTCGACGGCCCAATGCCGTCAAATAAGATGGACCGCGAATATGATGCACCCCCAGGATCGCTGGAAACGGATCATCCAAGAATTGAACCCAGAGCGCGTCACATCAGTAGATGAGCTTGCGGCATGTCTGAGGGCTTCCCCCGCCACTATCAGGCGTGACCTCAAGGACTTGCATGAGCTCGGCCATCTGCTGCGCGTGCGCGGCGGGGCGACGCGCGTCGAAGGCAAGCACTATGGCGGCGCCCGCAGCGGCGAAGGCCGCGGCGACAGTTTGCCCGGCCAATCCGCATTTGCCGACAGTGTCATCGCCAACGCCAACGCCAAACGCGCCATTGCCCGCCTGGCGCTGGAATATATCACGCCCGGCCTGGCCATGATCATCGACGGCGGCACGACGACCTTCACCATGGCCTCGGTGCTGCGTGACGAGGCGTATCATGTGCTGACCACTTCGATCCCGATCCTGCAATGCCTGCTCGACCGCAGCCGCATCCAGGTCACCCTTCCCGGCGGCGAGCTGTTCCGTGAACAGCGCATCATCCTCAATCCGTATGAAGACGGCATTCTGCAGCATTTCGCCGCCGCGCGCATGTTCATCGGCTGCCAGGCCTTGACCAAGAACGGCCTGATGCAGACGGATACATTGCTGGTGCAATCGGAACGCCGCCTGATCGAACGCGCCGCCGAAGTCATCCTGCTGGCCGACTCGAGCAAGATCAACGCGCCGGCTTCGCTGTCGGTATGCCCGCTGTCGGAAATCGACGTGCTGATCACCGACGACGGCATCGACCCGGCGGCCTTGCAGTGGCTGCAAGCGGAAGACATTGAGGTCCGCATCGCGAAGTCAGATGGCCGTGCATTGGACGGGGTACCCGGGATGGCGTCGCGGCGACCTGGCGCCTTCGATCATTCAGAATACGACGCTGATTTATTCGCAAGACCTGACAAGTGACGGTCAAGCTCAGGCTTTTGTGCGCCAACTCCTGACGCCTATCGGTGCGAAATCAACGACCGGGCAATACCCACAATCGCACAAACCCAATTCTTCACTGTCGACTAAATAAGAATTTTGAGCGCGCTCGAAAAGGCGCTGGGCAGGTCTTCGCGACGTAGATTGCTGGCAACAAGTCACAGGGAGGCGGCTTGATAATCCATCGGCAAGTCGCTGCGAGTCACTCCCGGCACTTGATCGTGGCGAGCACATTGGCCGTCAGCTGCTGGAACGGCTTATGCCGTCGCTCCATACGCCCGGCTGGCCGATCTGGTCCGGTGTCTGAACAAATTTTACAAACTGGGTTTCATCGTAACCCAGCGAATGAAATTGCTGCAACAGCTTCTGATAATCGGTTTCAGGAATGGTGGGTGTACGCGCGTATATCCAGCCAAGCTTACGGTTTTCTTCACCGAAAAGTACATACCTATATTGCGGATCGGTGTAGAGGACCAAAAAGGGTAGGTTGACGGGCCCGAGGATCTGAACGCGCCAGTGGGCGTTATTTGTTCCAGGACGAACCCAATCATGAACCACAAAATGTTTGAGCGGTGCTGAGAAGGTGTGCCGTCGGACGTAGAAGTCCTCCCTTATGTCGCCGTCGGGGCGTTTCGAATAGACATCATACGGCGCGACCATTCCTTTTTCGAACCCATTCTTTATCGTCGCGATCAGATACCATCCGCCATACATGCGATCCATTTCAACCTTGGCCAAGGCAAGGTGCGGGCTGCGGCTGTCGGTCTGACAGGCCGCTGTGAAGAGCAAAGCGACGAAAGAACAAACTGCTAGGGATGTTCTTTTGCTCATTATAAACTTCCTTCTTTACGTCATTGTTCAAGAACAGGACTCACGGTTGAGGAGATAGGCCATTTGGCTTCACCCTCACAGATCCGGGCGTGCGGATTTTCCGCATCCGGCGCCTCCCGGAAGTAACCCGCATCAGGCGACACCTGGTGTCCAAGGATGAGATGGGATGGTTGCCGCCCTCCAAGACGGCATCGCAAGGTGCCAAGGAGGTGGTGTGAAGGGCCACTAAGCGGCTAAGACGGCAACCATGGTGAAGGATACGATGATCGGCGTAGACTTGGCAAAGTCTGTTTTTCAGTTGCGTGGCGCGTCTATGACGGGCGATTTGCTGTTTAAGAGCCTGATCCGAAACTAAAGTGAGTGGCGTCATCCGGTTAGCTTGCCAGCGTTTCCGTCGGCTGATTCAGGGGTTTAGCACAAACCTTCGGAGTTCAGCCATGTGGCCCGACACCACCCTCGCACACCTTTCATGCTTTCACCTTGCCTTGCCAACTAATTTGATAATGCACTTGGCCAGCACGGAGGCTTTGGCCCCGACTTTCAAAGTTTCCCCCCCGACGATGAAAAATACCGCGCGATGGCGCTTGGAGAGGGCCTCGAGATATTGGAACTACTATCAACTCTCACAACCCTTTAACATTACCGCAAATTTCGGCAAAGACATGGACTCACGATCCAGCCTTTTCCGCCAGGCTTTTCGAGGTGTCCAGCTTACTCGTCGCTCCAAAAATCGCCAAAATTACGAAACAGGCAGCTGGAACCAAAATGGATAGCCGAATGAGGTGGGTCGTGTCTGAAACGTAACCCATTAGAGGCGTCAGCACCGCACCTCCAATAATGCTCATAACCAGAAAGGACGACCCCGTCTTGGTCAGGGGCCCAAGATTTTTAACCGAAACCGCGAAGATCGTTGGGTACATGATTGACATGAAAAAAGATGCAGCAACCATGGCATAAAGTCCGGATTGTCCGCCAACTACGGCCGCTACGCTCGCCAGTACAATATTGCACAGCGCAAAAAGCGAAAGGATTTTAGTCGGCGATACGATCCTCATAAGCGCCGTCCCGGAAAATCGTCCGACGGTGAATGCGACATAGTTATAGATTAGATATATGGCTGCAGCTTTGTCGGTCTGGTGAGCTTCGGCCTGAGCGTATTTTATTGTGTAGCTCCAGATTCCCACCTGGGCGCCAACATAAAAGAACTGCGCGACAATGCCCGCCAATAATTGCTTGTGCTTGAACAATCCGCCGATCGCTTCGCCGATACTGAGCTCGGGCTCTTCGCGGCGTTGCGTACCCGTGCTAACGGCTTTCGGAAACTTACTGAAAGCCACTAGGAAGACCCACGCAACAATAATACAGCCGATAATCAGATATGGCATCTGTACGGCGCGGGCCTCGCGGACGTAAAAATCGTGTAGTATCTCCGGCGACGCAGAGCCCAGTCTCGCCTGTGCGGCCTCGACACCTGATAAGATAAATTGTCTACCGATCCAAATGCCGGCCAGACTGCCTAGTGGATTGAAGGCCTGCGCCAAGTTCAACCGAAAGGGGGCGCCTCTTGGGTCACCGAGAATAGTCATCAGGGGGTTGATGGATGTCTCCAAAAAGGCAAGGCCCGAAGCAATGATGAACAAGGCTGCCAGGAAGGGCAGATACTTTTGGACCTCAGCCGCCGGATAAAAAAGAAAAGTTCCGATGGCAAATATGCTTAGGCCTGTAACGAGAGCCGTCTTGTAACCAAAGCGACGCATTAGGAAGCCGGCGGGCAGAGCGAGCAAAAAATAACCCGCATAAAAGGCCGATTGAACCATGCCCGATTGAAAGTCGGTGAGACTGAATGCTTTCTTGAACTGCGGTATGAGGATGTCATTGAGACTGTTCAGCATCCCCGAGAAAAAAAACAGGGTGGTGATTAGAATGATGGGCCACAAAGCGCCATCGCTTTCTCTATTGTCTTTCGTAACAGTCATTTTTTTATTTCCCGCGTGTATGGGCGTGGCTCTTTTAAGTTATTCCGGCCACGCATTCATGTTTCAACTATTCTTAGGTAAAAGCGGCCTCGCTGAGTACGCGGTGATGCTCTTGTGCGTCTTTTCATATATCCTAGCGGCACCTATATTGACGTTCGGACCCTTTTCGAGCCGGTGTTATCCTCGTCAAAAGGCTTGAGCCGCCCCGCCATCGACGGGTAACACGACGCCGGTTATAAATTTAGCTGCAGGTGAGCACAGGTATACGGCTGCCCATCCGATATCATCGGGGAGACCAAAGCGGTTCATCGGCGTGCGCGCCAAAATCTTGTCGGCTCGCGCCTGATCGCCCTCAAGGGCCTTACGCAACATCGGAGATTCAATCCAACCTGGCGCAATCGCGTTTACCCTCACCCCCTCGACCGCCACTTCGGCCGACAATGCCCGAACCATGCCAAGATAAGCCGACTTAGCCGCCGAATAGGCAACGACCTGCGTCATGCCGATGAAGGAAGTCATTGAAGCCGTGAATAAGATACTGCCATGGCCGGCCGCAATCATGTCTTTCAGGACAAGTCGTGTCAGGTTGTGCGCGGCCAGAACGTGCGTGTCCAAAACTTGACCGAACTCCTCGACTGACGTGTCGATCGCCATTTTTTTCAGGTGCAAGCCGGCATTATTGATCAGGATCGATACTGGTCCGACGCGACCCTTTATACGCTCGATCAGCGCTTCCATCTCGCCAAAAGCGGTGATATCCGCCGACTCACTATAGGCACCTTCGCCTAGGCTCTCCGCGGCCTTCTCGACCACTTCGGCGCGTCGGCCGATCAGCACGACCTTAGCGCCCGCCTGATGCAGACATTGCGCAATCCCAATGCCCAGACCGCTACCGCCCCCCGTTATCAGCGCAATTTCGCCATCCAGGTTAAAGGCCTCGGTAAACACGTTGGCCCTCATGACCACATCCTTTATGTTAGAGAATTCCGTATTTGGCGAAGGCCGCCGTACTCGACAACCCGGCCTCGATTTCCTTGCGTACCCTCTTTTCACCACGCGCTTTTTCAAGTGATTTCTCGACGACCTCGGCTGTTCGCGTCGCCGGAATTACAACCACACCGTCCAGGTCTCCAAACAAAAGGTCGCCGGGATGGACGCTAACAGCGCCAATTTCTATGACGCAGCGAAAGTCAGCAACCTTGGTGCGCACGCCTGAGTCTTGGGCGAACCTTCCGCGACTGAAGACTGGCCATCCCTGCTCAAGAACTGCTGGCGTATCGCGATGGAAGCCATTGATGACCGCGCCCGCCGCGCCTCGGGTACGGGCCGTTGCGGTCAGCAGCTCGCCCCAATAGGCGCAACGCATCTCTCCGCCGCTGGCCAGATAGATTTCCCCAGGTTCAAGCTGATCCAGCGCCTCGGTCAGCAGACCAAAAGGCCTCTCCTGCACCCCATATACGTCGATCATAAGGACGGGCATGGCGCGGCCTATGAGCTTCATCTCTGTTTGCATGGGCTGAATTGATTGTGGCAGGAACTGATGTGTTAGCCCTAGTCCATCCAAGATATCACCGACGACAGGCGTATAAAGTTCATTTCGGAAAAGATCGAAGAGTGTGGCGTCTTGCATTTTCGCTCGTTGAGAAAAGTGTGACTATTCAAACTGGTTTCGCAGCCATTCTAAGATTAAATCGGGTGTTAAGTGCGGGGAATGTGAAGTTTGTTCATGGCTAGCACTCGACGATCGCTTTAATAACCCCGGCAGATGGCTTCATCCAAAGCGGCATTATTTCCGGCAGATCCTGCAACCTTGCTTTGTGCGTATTTAAAGCTTGGCTCGGTACTAGCCCCGCCTTCATTGCGGCAAGGACGCCTTGAAAATCTGCGACTGTAGCGTTCCGGCTGCTCATAAGTGTCGTTTCCCGCTTATGGAATTCTGGGTCGGAAAACTTGATATCCGCGCTGACGACGGAGATAAGGACATAATTTCCGCCATGAGCCACGTAACCGAAGCCCGCCTCCATGGCTGCGGGCGCGCCTGTAGCATCGAAAACCGTGTCGTAGAAAATATCTCCGGACAATGCCGCCAGTTCGTTACCAGTATTCGGGCCCAGTAATACGGCATGTCTGATCTTGAGTTCTTTTAGGCAAAAATCAAGCCGATCCCGACGGCTATCGAGCACAGTAACTTCAGCACCTGCAAGCCTTGCAAAAAGGGCAGTAGCAATTCCGATTGGGCCCACCCCTACAACAAGAACCCTGTCGCCTGAAGCAACAGCCGCACGCCGGACGGCGTGATAACCAATCGCGAGGAATTCGAGCATAGCCGCTTCGTCCAGAGAAATGCCTTCACATGAGAAGACAAATGCCTCAGGAATGCTTATAAATTCCGTCATGCCGCCGTCGCAATGGACGCCAAGCACTTGGATGTTCATGCAGCAGTTGGGCTTGCCACGCCTGCAGGAATGACACTTGTGACATGCCAGATAGGGCATGATGTAAACTGAGTCACCTCGTTTCAGGCCACTTGCTTCTGACGCTTCTGCAACTTCCCCCGATATTTCATGGCCCATCACCCGTGGGTAACTCAAATACGGCTGGGTGCCTCCGTAGATATGCATGTCGGTTCCACAAATCCCTATCCGCCGGATACGAACGAGTACCTCACCATCACGTCGGACAGGAATTGGGTGATGTTTTAATACCAGCTTTCCTGGCACCTCACATACGACGGTCTCCATAAGGTCTGGCAGCTGTTTGCCAGGATCCGACTTGATTATGAGAGTTGTTGTCGAAATATTGGTCATTGCTTTGTCGCTGTTTTGTGAGGTTAAGTTTGAGAATTGGCGCTTTAATTAGTTCAATCATATTTTCAAGCGCATTTTCGGTAGTGTAGAGTTTGCATATAAAAAGCCGAATTGCTTATTTGAGATACAGGTGGCCGATACAGAATTCCACCTCTATTGAGGACGTTCCCAGCTCTTTGTTTGATTGCACGGTTCAATTTCCGAACTTTTGAGCGCAATTTTGTAGGACAATAGCTGTAAGTCAAGAGATATTTTAAATGTAAAATTGATTTTCTTCCGTAAATGGTCGTTGTGCCAAGTTTGGGGACATGTTTTCAAATTTTTGGCCCATTCCCAGATCCATCACTTCACATGAGTGGTGGGGACGGGTCAGGTGTAATGTTACCAAAGTTTCGATGTTGCTTCTAAAGTGACGCGATTGTGACCTTCCAAATCCAACTATACCGCCCCTTGGCACGCAGGTGGGCCGTCAGTCCGAAAATAGCGTTTGACATCAACAGATCGACGCTCATCGTGCCCAATGGAGGGCTTCGAGTCAGGGCCCTTGGCGTTCCAAAGGCGGCTATACGACCAAGATCCAGTACGACTTCAATGGGATCGTAAACCCGTAGACTTCATGCTGGCAGACGGTAGAGTCTCTGATTACAGGGGCTATCTCCCTGTCACGAACGCCGATGATCTCTTAGCGAAGGTGCTGCTGGCCGATAAGGCTATGATCGAGACTTCATTCGAGGCGGCATACAGTTGCCTCAGCTCCATCCATACAGTTCGGATCCCGTTGCCCAGTAATATTTCTACGGCTGATAGACGCCTAAGGCTCGTTGATTAATTGTTGCTGTAACGCGTTGATGTTTATTGAAGTTTTTCCCCGATGGCGCAGGGATTTTTTGCGCTTGCGGAGGTAATTGCGCGGAAATTCCCATGTTTATATAGAATTTTAGCGAGGTGGCGGAATTGTCACGCCGACGCGCATTTACAAAAGAAAAGTACTTTTAAGTTTAAAATAATCTTGACACATTTCATTTGTCCGACAAAAGTGACCGCCAGAGTTCGAAACTGAACCGAAAAAACGCACAGGGAGCTAACAATGTCTGGATTACCGCAAAAATTAAGTTTTGGTCGTGTGTCGCTTACGGCCGCCGTATCCTTGCTTGCTTTGGGATTCGCACTTCAGGCCGCTGCACAAACTTCATCTACAACGGCCCCTCAGGCAGGTTCTGCCGCTGACGAGTCGGTTGTCGTCGTCACGGGCGTACGTAGAGCGGCGCAACGTTCGCAAGATATCAAAAAGAAGGCGGATTTGGTCGTCGATTCGATCGTCGCTGAAGATGTCGGTAAGCTCCCGGACAATAATGTCGCCGATGCGCTGGCGCGGGTGACAGGTATTCAGGTTCGGCGTGATTCGGGCGAAGCCAGTTCGGTTTTGGTGCGCGGCCTACCAAATATCGTTACTTTGCTTAACGGACGTGAAGTGTTTACGTCGGCGGGTCGATACATCAATTTCGCCGATGTTCCGGCCAATATGCTCCAACGGGTCGACGTTTATAAGACGGCATCGCCAGAACAGATTGAAGGTGGCATTTCGGGTGCGGTTGACGTGCGCACCCGTCGTCCGTTCGATTTTAAGGGTTTCCAACTCAACGGAAACATTCGTGGAGTGTACAGCGATAAGTCTAAAAAATATGACCCGGATGCGGGCGTAACGATTTCAAACCGTTGGGATACGGGCGCAGGTGAAGTTGGCGCCTTGCTCGGTTTGTCGACATCTGAGCGTCACTTCCATGAAGAGCGCGCCTTCAATATTCGATGGACAGATCAAGGTAATATTGATCCAACAGTGAAATTGCCAACCGGAGTAACGTCTATTAAGGCGCCGTTTGTAATGGGGTATATTCCCATTGAGGGCGACCGGAAGCGCGATGCAATCAACTTTGCTTTGCAGTGGCGTCCAGATGCCGACACAGAAGCCTATCTCGAGGGCTTTGCGTCAAAGTACAACAACGACTTCGAGCTTGATTTCTTAGTCGGACTACCGCTGTTGGGCAACCCAATCTCGGCTACGGTTTTCCCTGGCACCAATCTTCTAAAGACATTGACAAACAAGAATGTCTTCACGATCAACAGCACGCAGGCAAACCATGCAGACACGCTAACGCAGCAAATTTCGCTGGGTGGCTCCAAAGTGGTTGGCGTCATAAAATACTCGACGGACCTGACCTTTACTGACTCGAAATTCAACTTCCGAAACCCAATCATGGACGCGACCACAACCGTACCTTTGGTAAAAGTTGATACCAGTCACGACGGCTATGCTCAGCTCGACTATAGTGGTGGCACCACGAACTATAGCTATAAAGATGGCAAGAATTTCGGAATCGGCAACTTTTTTGACCAGTTCGGCACTCAGACCGGGAAGGCGTTCGACTGGCGCGGCGATGCGACCTACACGCCTTCAAAGGAAGGGGTGCTAAAGGAAATAAAAGTCGGTGTCCGCTATGCCGACCGCACGGCCACCAACATAAATGCCTATAATGGCGGCGCTCCCGGGTTCCCGAACATTCCGACCAGCACCCTGCCAGGCCTGGACGGGTTGTCTGTTAAAATGGCCTCGGGCAAGGACTACATAACAACCCAATGGTATACGCCTAGTGCATCCTATCTGCTTAACAATACCGACCTGGTCCGCAAGGCGACAGCTCTAAACTACATTCATTATGACCCAGTAACAAGGGCTGGCACGACGGCAGAACAGTTCGCCCTTACCAATGATCCGGTTACAGGTAAGCGTAAGCTCGATCCTGGATCGTACTTCTCGGACAAGGAGGTGACCAAGGCCTTCTATATGCAGGCCAAGCTGGGCGGAGATATCGGAAGTGTCCCTTGGAGCGGCGTGTTCGGCGTACGGGTCGTTACGTCAGACCAGACGCTGAGCGGCAATAACGCTCAGGCTGGTAAGACCGTGACCGTTTACAAAAAGGATTTGGTCAACGGCGATCCGGCAGACGGCTTCAGGGATACCACGGCGTCCGAAAACTTCATCTTGAAATATACCCCTTCTAGCGCCAAAAACTCGACGACAGACATTCTCCCAAGCGCGAACCTCAAGTTCAATCTTCGTCCTGACGTCATCGCGCACATTTCCGCCGGGCGAACGGTTACTCGTCCTGACTTCGGTGCGCTCAATCCGGGTCTGTCCTTGTCGCGACTTGAAACTACCAGCTCGGCCAGCAAGCCGACAGGCTCTGGCGGCAACCCGAATCTTAAGCAGACGACATCCGACGCACTCGATGGTTCTCTGGAATGGTACTTTGCTCAGGATGGCTTGCTGACGGGCACCTATTTCCACCGCAATATCGAGGGCTATGTCGTTGGCGGCGATCCGGTTGATACAGTGATCGGAGGCACGCACTACGACATTACGCGTCCGGTAAACTCGGGCCGTGACAAGATAGATGGCATGGAAGTCGATTACCGCCAGTTCTACAGCGAGCTTCCGGGGATTTTCGGTGGTCTTGGTCTCGAAGCCAATGTCACCTATATCCAGGCGTCGGAGCAAAATGCCACGTCGGGTGTAAAGACGGCCTTCCGTGGTCTCTCCAAGCTCTCGTATAATATTATAGGCCTTTATGAGCGCGGTCCATGGTCTGGTCGTCTCGCCTATAACTGGCGCGAGCACTATCTTGACACGCCGAACTTTGAGGGCGATGCGCTTGATCTAATGGTCAAGGATACGTCCGTGCTTGACGGATCGGTCGCCTATAAGCTCAATTCGAAGGTGACGCTGACTCTGGAAGGCAATAACCTTCTTGATACCGACTTCCACGACTACTTCCAGTACCACAATAACGGCATGAAACTGCCTCGCGATCTGCGTCGCTATGACCGCACTATCCTGTTCGGTCTGCGCTTCAAAATGTGAGTTGACCGTTCTCCTCCGTTCGGTCTCTTGGCGCTGGTACAAATTGTACCAGCGCTCTTTTCCCCAAAAGGGCAATCATACTTACCATACGACAGTGCCAGGTGTTGCCGCTACGTGTATGACTGGCAGGCGAGACGCTTCCCCGGCTCAAAGTGCAACGACGCGAACCAGGTGGCGAAAGCAGATTGGAGGTTTGGCTCGATTTTGGTCGTTTCTCAAAAGGGCTGTTGTTCGTCGAGCACGATCCAGCCAAGAACGGCCACAGGAATAAGACGCACGTCAACACCTCAACGCGCGAAACCTCCTGACCTTTTGTCGATTACAACGGACTAGAAATGATGATTTACCCGGGTCGGTGGTTCCGCGTGCAGACCTCTAGTCCGAAGAGGCGTTTCAAGGGCCTGGTCATTTCGGGAACGTTCAAGAGGGGGGGCGGGCTGAATGGCTTATTGCTCGCGGCATGATGGCCGACCAAACCTAGGCGTACCGTAGCTGGTCTTGATGCAAGACGGTTGCCCATTAGCTAGCTAACTCATTACCATTCGAGACAAGGATATTTCAATGGTCGATCTCAGCAAACGAACCTTATTGGGCGCGCCGCTCCTTGCCTCGCTCGCCGTCCCTGGGCTGGCGGGTGCACAGATGCCCTCCAGTGCTGCGGCCGCAGCCGGCAAGGACAGCTGTCCTGCCCCCGAACCAGCGTTTAGCTATGATATTCCGATGGCGACCGGCGTGTTCAATCCAAGTCCCGAGTCGCTTAAAACCTATCAGACTCCTGAATGGTTTCGCGACGCTAAGTTCGGCATTTGGGCGAGTTGGGGGCCACAGGCCGTGCCGCGCGCCGGCGACTGGTATGCGCGTCAGATGTATATTCCCGGCCATCCGCAATACGAGCACCATCTCAAGACTTACGGCCATCCGTCCAAGTTCGGCTATAAGGATATTATTCCTCTGTGGAAGGCGGAAAAGTTCGATCCGGACGCGCTTATGGATCGCTACGTAGCTGCAGGGGCAAAATATTTTGTCGCCATGGGTGTTCACCACGACAATTTTGACCTGTGGGATTCGAAATATCACCGTTGGAACGCGGTCAATATGGGGCCGAAGCGCGATATCGTCGGTGCCTGGAAAAAGGCAGCCCTCAAGCGTGGCGTACGGTTCGGTATCTCCGAACATCTGGGCCCTAGCTATTCCTGGTTTTATCCCAGCCACATGTATGACCAGGTCTGGCCGTTGGGCGGGGTAGACTATGATGGTGCCGACCCGGCTTACGCAGATCTCTATCATCCGAAACATGATGAGCCCTTCAGATGGGGCAGATCTTGGTATGCAAAAAATCCCAAATGGCACCAGGAATGGTTCAACCGCATTCGGGATCTGATCGATAATTATGATCCCGACTACGTCTATACCGATGGGGGCATTCCGTTCGAAATTGTCGGCAGGACCATGCTTGCGCATTACTACAATTCCAACGCCGCGCGCCATGGCGGCAAACTCGAGGCGGTCTACGCCTATAAGGATCTGGGCACGGGCGAGTTTTATCGCGAGGCGGGTGTACAGGATGTGGAACGCGGCGTGCTTAAGGGCATCAATCCCTTGCCGTGGCAAACCGATACCTCGATCGGGGACTGGTACTACAACGATAACTTCAAGTATAAAACGACGTCAGAAGTCATCTACATGCTGAGCGATATCGTTAGCAAGAACGGCAATCTGATGGTCAATGTCGTGCTTTACGCAGACGGCAGTCTGCCGCCTGAATCACAGACCTTTCTAACCGAGATGGCCGCCTGGATGAAGGTAAATGGTGAAGCCATCTATGCCACGAGGCCGTGGAAGATCTTTGGCGAGGGGCCCACCGAGACGGCCGAAGGGGCATTCAAGGAAAGTGCGGAATATGTCCCTGAGGATATCCGTTTTACCACGAAGGGCGACGCGCTTTACGCCATAACCCTCGGCCAGTCGAAGCAGTCTATCGTCATCAAATCCCTTGGGCTTGGCGCTGGCTATGGCAGGGGCAAGGTCAAGTCAGTGCAAATCCTGGGCGGTGCCAAATTGGATTTTACCCAGACGGATAAGGCCTTAATCGTGACGCCGCCGGCCCAGTATCCTACGGCCCACGCCGCCGCCTACAAGATCACATTCAAGCGCGCTTAAATGTGTCAACCTCAAGGAGCCGGTCAAAGC
>CAYULN010000313.1:0-6574 GCA_964445605.1 uncultured Caulobacteraceae bacterium
TCAGCGCCACGACGCCATAGCAGAGCAGCGAGGCCCAGGGCGCCACGAAGGCGAGCCCGACCCCGCCGCATAGAGCACCGGCGAGACCAGGGCCTTGGTGTCCCGCTCCAAGAGGCGCGCCAGCGGCGAGTTCGCCCGCCCGCCATCGGCTGCCAGAACGATAGGCCGATGCCGAGCAGATAGATGATCGGCGAGACAATGCCCTTGAAATCGTGGCCAATGGCATGGGCCAGCGTACTGTCGCGGCCATTGGCGCCGATCAGGGCCCGGACCAGAATGAAATAGGCGATGGCCGGCCCGAGCAGCGATCCGCCGTACACCGCCACGGGCAGGGGCGCGTAGTGGCTTTCGCCCATCCAGCGCGTCGTGAACGGCACCAGCGACAGCCAGAACAGCAGGTGCAGGTTGGCCCACAGCACGCCGCCGTTCACCTTGTGCGCGGCATGCAGCAGATGGTGATGGTTGTTCCAGTAGATGCCGACATAGATGAAGCTCAGCACGTACATCGAGAGGGTCGGCCACAGGCTGAGCAGGGCCTTCAGGTCGAAACCCTCCGGCGTCTTCAGTTCCAGCACCATGATGGTGATTATGATGGCAATGACGCCGTCGCTGAACGCTTCCAGCCGGCCCTTGCTCATGCCGAGGCTGGCGACGGACGATGGTTCCGCGTTCATCGCGGCTTGGACTTGTAGTTTTCCGACCAGGAGATCAACGGCAGCACCGGCACGCCCCACAGAGTCCCGGCCAGGGCATAGAACAACAGCTGGACCAGCGCATTGTCCGGCAGGTGGCGGCCGATATCGCTGACGCCCATCACATAGGCGACCAGGAAGACGACGATGCCGACGCAGGCGACGAGGCGGCGGTGCGGCAGGGACAGGCCCTTGGGCAGGGTGTCGGGATCAGGTTTGAGATGCAGTTCCGGCTTCATGCTATCCCTCTTTGCACTTTTTGGTCTTTACCGCGGATTTTTTCGCGGCGGGTCACATTATGATTTCTTAGCGGCGCTCGAACTGGCGCGACAGGTGGAAGATGGCCAGTAGCCCGGCGGACCCCAGCAGCGATACGCCGAGCACTGCGAAGAAGCGATTGTCGATATATTCTGCGGTGCGGAGGAAGAAATTGAGCAGGATGGCGCCGAAGATGGCGACGAACAGGTTGATCGGAAAGCTGAACCGGCTTTTCGACATCATGTTGGCGATCCAGCCGATGACAAATCCGGCGAAGGTCGCCAGGGTGTAATTTTCCAATGTCATCCGGGTTTATCCCTCGTTTTTTGTTCGCCCGGCGCTTGAATTCGCAAGGACGGGTAGGCAAAATCAGGCGTCCTGGCCGAAAAGGCGGCACCGTTCACTCATCGTTACAATTTATTGACGATAACAGCAAGGGTTGGCGGGCTTAACTGTGACTGTGCAAGAGGCGTGAAGTGCGGCTACCCCTGAAATCTCCTACCGTCGCGGCGTGGCTGTACGCCTGCGCCTTCCTCATCGTCGCCCTGGTCTGCGTCGGCGGCGCCACCCGGCTGACCCAGTCGGGCCTGTCGATCACCGAGTGGAAGCCGATCGCCGGCGTCATCCCGCCGGGCGACGACGTCGCCTGGACGGCCGAATTCGCCAATTACAAAAAGATCCCGCAGTTTGCGCAGATCAACCCGCACATGACGCTCGAGCAGTTCAAGGGCATCTACTGGTGGGAATGGACGCATCGTATGCTGGCGCGCCTGCTCGGGGCGGCCCTGGTGCTGCCGTACATTATTTTCCTGCTGATGTCGGAGATCCCCGGGCGCGTCGTCTGGCGCGGCGGCGTGGCGGTCGGCATGGTCGTCCTGCAGGGGCTAGTCGGCTGGTGGATGGTCGCCAGCGGCCTGACCAAGCGCATCTTTGTCGCGCCGGAAATGCTGATGACCCATCTCGGCATGGCGCTGATCCTGCTCATCTGGTGCGTCTGGAGCGGCATCGAAGCCTATGAGGGCGAACCGCGCGGGCGAGGGGCGCCGGCGTCATGGCGCACCGCCGCCGGTATCCTGGTCGGGCTGGTGGTCCTGCAATGCCTGCTGGGGGCGCTGGTCGCCGGCAACCAGGCAGGCCTGGTCTATAATGAATGGCCCTTGATGAACGGCCAGATCGCGCCGTTCGTCGACTGGAGCAAGGGCATAGGCTACAACTTCTTCCACGACCAAGGCCTGGTGCAGTTCGTCCACCGCACCAATGCCTATATCGTGCTGGTCTACGCCATCGGTTTCGCCGTGCTGTTGGCGCGTAAGTGCCAGGACGATCTGATCCGGGGCCTGTCAGCGACCGTGGCGGTCCTGGTCTGCGTCCAGGCGACCCTGGGGGTGCTGACCCTGATCACTGTGGTCAACATGGCTTTAGCCCTGCTGCATCAGTTGACCGCCGTCTGCCTGGTCGCCCTGACCACGGTGCTGGCGTGGAATATCGCTCGGGCCGACCGCGCTTTCCGCAGGTCTGGTTTTTAAGCCAGGATAGGCTTGTCGCTGAACCGTTCCCACGGGCCGGTGATCGCCACCGTCAGGCCGTTGGTCTGCACATTGGCGAACAGGGTCGAGCCGTCCGGCGAGAAGCACACACCCGCCCATTCTGAATGGCCCTTGTCGACATTGGCGGCGAAGGTCGCCACCTTGCCGGCCGGCGTGACGATCTTCAGGTGGTTGACCAGCACGTCGGAATAGCGGTCCTCGCAGACGAACAGCTCGCCGCGCGGCGACACCACCACATTGTCGGCATAGTCGATGACGCGCAGATCCTTCGACTCGACGAACAGCTCGATATGGCCGGGTTCCGTGGCTTCGTCGGCCGTGCCTTCGAAGCGGCTCGGGATATAGCGCATGATCTGGCCGAATGCTCTTTCGCCGCCGGCCGTGCAGGCGAAGAACAGTTCGTTCCTGCCGAAATAGATACCTTCAGCCCGTGAAAAGCGCGCCGCGCCGGCCAGATAGGCCTGGGTACGCAGGCTGTCGTCAGGGCTTTCGACATCCTTCAGATCGATCCAGGCCACAGCCTTGCGCTCGGCCGGGTTCCAGAATTGCGAATATTTGTTGGAGGTGGTGGCGCGCGGCGCGTCACGAATGACCAGGGCCTGCAATTTGCCGCCCTTGTGCAGGTAGCGCCTGTCGTTCGGCAGATAGCGATAGAAGACGCCGTCGAACATGTCTTCGGTCATGTAGACGATGCCGGTCGCCGGATCGATGGCGGCGGCTTCGTGCTTGAACCGGCCCATCGCCTTGATCGGCACCGGCGCGGCCAGGCCCTTGTAGCCCGACGGCACTTCGAAGACGTAGCCATGGTCCTTCTTGACGCCGTCGCCGGCGGCCAGGGCGTTTTCCTCGCAACTCAGCCAGGAATGCCACGGCGTCGGCCCGCCGGCGCAGTTGGTCACCGTGCCGGTCAGCGACAGGTGGTGGCTTTCCAGTTGCTGCGTCTTGATATTGTAGACAAGGGTGGTCGTGCCGCCGCTCAGGGGAAAATCGTTGGCGGCGTGGTCGTAGATGCGCGACTTGTCGAGCTTGTCGATCAGTTCGCCCTTCGGCCCGAGCGGCCCGATGTCATGCCAGGTCGGATTGATCTCGTGGTTGCGCACCAGCACGACCTTGTCCGGAGAGGTGTGCGGGAAACTGGCCATGCCGTCGTGCAGGCCCGGCACATGGAAACCGTCGTCCATGGTCTCGCCGGCCGTCGAGAACACCTTGTAGGCAAAGTCCTGCGGCAGGTCGATCAAGCCCTTCGGATCGGGTACCAGCGGCCCATAGGCCTCGACTTCGTTGACATAGCCGGGATCGGTCGCCGGATCTTCGCGCACGGCGGCGAAGGCGCGCTTGCCTAAGCCGCTGAAGGCCAATGACGTGGCGGCGGCGGCACTGAACAGGCTGCGGCGGGACAGGATCATGGCGCGGCTCCGGATTGTTTCAGGGGCGACATATGCGCTAGAACAGGCGGCGACCCAGGCAAAGACAATTTTTTGCGACAATTTGCTATGGTAATTCAATACCATTATGAATTTTCTCAATAAAAACAGCACAATATTGGCAATTTTATTCAAAAACATGCGTTGACAGCCGCATCCGCCTCCTGTACATCACGCGCCTCTTCGACTGCCGGACCGATGTCCGCGCGGCCCACCAAGGATTTTACTCATGCTGACGTCCAATACCGCGGCGCTGAAGCCCGCCGATGTCGCGACGAAGTGGATCGTGATCGACGCCCAGGACGCCGTTGTCGGCCGCCTGGCCGCGTTCATCGCCATGCGCCTCCGCGGCAAGCACCTGCCGACCTACACCCCGCACGTCGATTCCGGCGAAGGCATCATCGTTATTAATTGCGACAAGGTGCACTTCACCGGCAAGAAGCTGACCGACAAGGTGTTCCACTGGCACACCGGCCACCCGGGCGGCGTCAAGACCCGCACCATGGGCCAGCTGCTCAACGGCAACTATCCGGAGCGCGTGCTGACCAAGGCGGTCGAGCGCATGCTGCCGAAGGAAAGCCCCCTGGCGCGCGGTCAGATGACCCGCCTGCGCATCTACGCCGGCGCCACTCACCCTCACGAAGCCCAGAACCCTGAAGTCGTCGACTTCAAGGCCCTGTCCCGCAAGAACGTCCGGAGCGTCTAAGAATGTCCGAAGTGCAAGAACAAGCCGCTCCTGAGGCCGCTCCCGTCGTCGCTCAAGGCCTCGAAGCCCTGGCGTCGCTGTCGTCGAACCCGGTCGCCGCGCCGGTCGAGCGCACCCAGCAGCTCGACAAGTACGGCCGCGCCTACGCTACGGGCAAGCGCAAGAACGCCATCGCCCGCGTCTGGATCAAGCCGGGCTCCGGCAAGTGGGTCATCAACGACCGCACCCAGGAAGTCTATTTCGCCCGTCCGGTGCTGCGCATGATGATCGCCCAGCCGCTCAACCTGACCGACCGCGCCTCGCAATTCGACGTCATCGTGTCGGTGCAGGGTTCGGGCCTGTCGGGCCAGGCCGGCGCCATCCGTCATGGTCTTAGCAAGGCTTTGACCTACTTCGAGCCGGGCCTGCGTCCGGCCCTGAAGGCCGCTGGCTTCCTGACGCGCGACTCGCGTGTCGTCGAACGCAAGAAGTACGGCCGCGCCAAGGCCCGCCGTTCCTTCCAGTTCTCGAAGCGTTAATCGCACGAGTTTCACGGCTCATGCAAAAGCGCTTCGGGCAACCGAGGCGCTTTTTGTTTTTATCCTCCCCTGATTTCAGGGGAGGGGGACCGCACGACGCCGAGCTTGCTCGGCTAGATGTGGTGGTGGGGTTAAATCCCGGCTTAGGAGTTCGACCATGTCCAAAAAAGTCTTCATCGACGGCGATGTCGGCACGACCGGCCTGCAGATCCGGCAGCGGCTTGAAAGCCGCAGCGACATCACGCTGGTCCGCTTGTCCGAGGACAAGCGCAAGGACACGGCCGCCCGCAAGGAGGCGATCAACAGCGTCGACGCGGTCATCCTGTGCCTGCCGGATGACGCCGCTCGCGAAGCCGTGGCCCTGGTCGAAAACCCCGACGTCTGTGTCATCGACGCTTCGACCGCGCACCGGATTGCCGAAGGCTGGACCTACGGTTTCCCGGAAATGACCGAAGGCCAGCGTGACGCCATTAGGACGGCGAAGCGCATCTCCAATCCGGGTTGCCATTCGACCGGCTTCATCGCCCTGACGCGGCCGCTGGTCGAAACCGGCTTGATCCCGCCGTTCTTCCCGATCACCGCCCATTCGCTGACCGGCTATACCGGCGGCGGCAAGTCAATGATTGCCGAGTTCGAGAACCCGACCGGAACCAGCGGCCGGGAGCGGATCTATGCCACCGGTCTGGCCCACAAGCACCTGCCGGAAATGCAGCTCTATTCCGGCCTGGAATCGCCGCCGATCTTCAGCCCGACCGTGGCCCGCTTTCCGCAGGGCCTGATCATGGAAGTGCCGCTGCCGCTGTGGGCCTTGCCGGACGAACCGGACCTGGCGACCCTGCACGATGCCTTGAGCGCCGCCTATGAAGGCGAGCGTTTCATCCGTGTCGCCAGCTTGGAAGAATCCGAAGCCGCCAAATCGGTTGACGGCGCCCTGCTGGCCGACACAAATCAACTATTGATTCATGTTTTCGGCAATCCGGACATCCAAAGCGCCAACCTGGTCGCCGTCTTCGACAATCTCGGTAAGGGCGCGTCGGGTGCGGCTGTACAAAACCTCAATCTGGTACTAGGGGTGGATGAGGGGCTGGGACTGGTCTGACGTCCCGCAAGGAATCCACATGTTCACCTCCATCCTCACCTGGGCGGCCATCTATCTGATGATCTGGTGGGTCACCTTTTTCGCCGTCCTGCCGCTGGGCGGCAATGTCAGCCACCACGAGGCCGGCGTCGAAACCCAGAAGGGTAACGACCCCGGCGCGCCGGTGATCCACAATCTCGGCAAGAAGGTCCGCCTCAACAGCCTGGTTGCCCTTGGCATCTGGGTGGTCGTGCTGGTCCTCAACGTCTTTGTCCACGTCCCGCTCCCGCACATTCCAGGCTGAATCCGCAGGGCGTGACTTTGCCGCAAACTGGCCGAAAATGCGCTGTG
>CAYULN010000314.1:0-3534 GCA_964445605.1 uncultured Caulobacteraceae bacterium
CGGCCTCGGCTGGTCCAGCGTGTTAAGTTTCGACCACAAGACGGTGTTTCAACTGTTGAAATCGTCGCGCGTCGATCTGTTGCTCCTCGACGTCTATGTCGAAGGCGGCAATACGCTGCTGCACCTGCCGGAAATCCGCACTCTGGGCAGCAACATCCCGATCGCCATCATGACCGCCGGCGGGGCCGGGGGCACGGCACTCAATTCGACGCTCAACGAAGCCCGCCGCGCTCAGGCCGATTTCGTCCTGCCCAAGCCGTTCACGCCGGACGACCTCAAGATCATCCTCGACGAAGCCGAAAAGATGCGCCAGGCGCCGAAGCCGCCCAGGCATATTCTGGTGGTCGACGACTGCCGTGTCATCCGCAAGCTGACCACCATGGCGCTGGCGGAGAAGGGCTACCGAATCAGCGAGGCCCGGTCGATGGAAGAAGCCTTCGACCGCGTCGACATCGCCCACGTCGACGTCGTCATCACCGACATTTTCATGCCCGGCATGGGCGGCATCGAAGGCATCAGCATCATCAAGTCGACCTGGCCGGAAGTCACAGTCATCGCCATGTCCGCCGGCGCCGACGAACGGGTCGACAACAACAAGGTCCTGTCCGCCGCCCGTCACATGGGCGCCGATGCCCTGCTGCCGAAACCGTTCACCGCTTCCGACCTGACGCTTCTGGTCGAAGTGGTGCTGAGCGAAAAGTCCGAGGCCGCTTAAAACCCGCCAAGGTTGCGTTCGGCGCGCGCGACATTTCTACATTGAAGGTGGTATTCCCGTGCTGCGCCGCAATATTGCGCCGCAATAAGTTGTTGCGCTATCTGCCTTGCCTGCAGCAGGCTCGGGCGGCGTACCGGTATAATAGTCATCTCACGAACGGCTTTTTTTACTTTATTTATTGTGTAACACAGGTTGAATTAACTGTGATTGCCAGGCAATCGAGTCGCCCGTGTCATACCGTCTATTGTTAAGGTTACGTCGTTTACCTAGCTTATTTGGTGGTTTTTAACGGTTTTTCCCTTTACTATCCCCATTGACGCGAGGTCTCACCGTCCCTGGAGGGGTAAGATGAGTTTGGGCAG
Organism: uncultured Caulobacteraceae bacterium; assembly: GCA_964445605.1. Lineage (GTDB taxonomy): Bacteria > Pseudomonadota > Alphaproteobacteria > Caulobacterales > Caulobacteraceae > Asticcacaulis. The sequence continues at coordinate 1,078 of CAYULN010000314.1, forward strand.
CGTTCTCATCCTCGATGAGAACCAGGCGCAGGCACAAGCCGTTTCCCGATTGCTTCACCAGCAGAAGTGGAGCTCGGTGCTCAGCTTCGACCAGAAGCAAGCGATGCGCATTCTCAAATCGACACGCTTCCAGCTCCTGCTGTTCGAAGCCTATGTCGACGGCAACAGCACTTTGCAGGCCTTCGGCGAAATCCGCTCCAGCGCCGAGAATACGCCGCTGGCGATCATGGCCGACGGCTATTACGGCGAAAAGGCTCTGAAGGCGACGCTGGCCATGGCCAAGCAGACCGGCGCCGATTTCACGCTGTCCAAGCCGTTCACTCCGGAAAAGGTCAAGACCCTTATCCAGGAGACCAATACCTATCACCGCATGCGCCGCACCGAGCAGCATGTCCTGGTCATCGAGGACGACGCCGATCTGCGCGCCCATCTGTGCGCGGTGCTCAAGCAGGTTGGCTATACGGTCTCGAGCGCCGCCAATGTCGAGGACGTCTTTTTCGACCACAATCTCGGTGTCGTCGATGTCGTGCTGACGGCGATTCTCATTCAGGGGATCGGCGGCATTGAAGGCACGGCTCAGATTCGCAAGGATTTCCCGCATATCCACGTCATCGCCATGTCCCAGGGCGTCAGCGACACCATCGGCCCGCAGCACGTGCTGGCCGCCGCCACCGAGGCCGGGGCGGAAGCCACCTTGCCCAAGCCTTTCACCATGGGCGAGATGCTGCGCGCCGTCGCCCACGTGCTCAAGAAAAAGCATGAGGGGGAGGACGACCCCGACCCCCAGTCTGATCCGGCGGTGACGTCGGACCTCATTCAGAAGACGGAGTAGGGGGTTTATTAAGGGCTGGCGGCTAAATTGCCGGCCCAATGAAACCGTCGTCGTCCAAAGTTTCGTCGAAGCTTCGCCTGCGTTTGCCGTCCGCGCCGCTCGCCATGGCGCTTTTGACGTTCGCCGCCACGCTGTGGGCGGTGCCGATGCTCAATGACGGCGACACCTTCTGGCATATCGCCGCCGGCGGTTGGATGATCGACCATCGCGCCGTCCTGCACAGCGATCCCTTCTCTTTCACCTTTGCCGGCAAGCCGTGGACGACGCACGAATGGCTGTCCGAAGTGGTGATGGCGCTGGGTTTCCGTCTGGCCGGCTGGACCGGGTTGATGGTGCTGGCCGCCGCTGCCATGGCCATGACTGTCTTTTTGACGGCGCGCGTGGCGGCGCGTTGGTTAAGCGGATTGGCGCTTTGGCTGACCGTCTTCCTGGGATTGTCGATGATCGGACCGCATCTGCTGGTCCGGCCGCACCTGCTGGCCCTGCCCTTAATGGCGGCCTGGCTGGGCGAGCTGATCGAGGCGCGGGTGGAATACCGCGCGCCGCGGCTGCTGTTCCTGCCGGTCATGGCGCTGTGGGCCAATATGCACGGCAGTTTCCTGATCGGCCTGGGCTTTATCTTGCCCGTGGCCCTCGAAGCCGTGCTGGCCGCGCCCGTCCCCGAGCGCAAACGAACAGCGGCGAGCTGGGCTCTGTTCGCTGTTCCGGCGGCCGCGGCTTGTCTACTGACTCCGCACGGCTTAGACGGCGTGATTTTCCCGATCAAGCTGCTGTTCATGCCCGGCCTGGACAGCATCCACGAATGGGCGCCGCCAGACCTGCTCAAACCCGGCCCGCTCCAGGTGACGATTCTGGCGGCGACTGTCGTGCTCATTCGCTATCGCGTCAAGGTTCCCGTGGTGCGCCTGATCGTCCTGGGCGGTTTATTGATTCTGACGCTGCGCCATCAACGCCACGAGATGATCCTCGGCTTGGCGGGAGCGATGTTGCTGGCCGAACCGTTGAGCCGCGCCTTTAAACAACAAGCGCCTGTCATGGCGTCGCGCCGGGCCGACGGTTGGCTGGTGGTGGCAAGCCTCGCCGTCGCCCTGATTGGCATCCGCCTGAGCCTGCCGATGACCGAGGTCCACACGGCCCAAACGCCGGCCGGCGCCTTGGCGGCCGTGCCGGCGGACGTGCGCCGTGAGCCGGTCCTGAATACCTATGATTTTGGCGGCTACCTGATCGCCCATGGTGTCCGGCCGTTCATCGACGGCCGTACCGATCTGTACGGTGCGGCTTTCATGGCGCGCTATGACAAGATCATGGCGGCCGATCCGACCGCACTCGAGCGCGTATTGCACGACTACCATATCGGCTGGACGATCCTGCGCCGCAATTCCGCCGCCGCCGTCTTTATCTCCCGCCTGCCGGATTGGCGGACGCTGTACAGCGACAGCCAGTTCGTCGTTCAGGTGAAGATGGCGCCGTAAGATATTTTGAATCCACAGATTGCACAGATTTTTGGATCTCGGCTGCCTAGCTGTCTTTGAGTGGTTGCCGCAGATTTTTAACCACGTACCACACGAACAGACACCAACCAGGGTTTTTACCACGGATGACACGGGTAGCCGCCGTCGGCGGGG
>CAYULN010000315.1:0-12153 GCA_964445605.1 uncultured Caulobacteraceae bacterium
GGGTGATGATATTGGCGACCAGCTTGGCGGAAATCGGCGTGCGGCCGCCGGTCTTGCGGTCCTGGCGGGCATAGCCGAAGTAAGGGATGACGGCGGTGATCCGCTTGGCCGAGGCGCGGGTCAGCGCGTCGATGCAGATCAGCAGTTCCATCAGGTTGTCGTTGGCCGGGAAGCTGGTCGACTGGATGACGAAGACGTCCTCGCCGCGTACGTTCTCGTCGATGGTGACGAAGATTTCGTTGTCGGCGAAGCGCTGGACGCGGGCCTTGGTCAAGGGAAGGTCGAGATAGTCGCCGATGGCCTTGGCCAAGGTCCGGTTGGAGTTGGCAGCGAGGAGTTTCATGGCGGCTTTCCGTCGATAAGGGCGGCAATGCGGGGCTTTTATCAGGGCGGCCGCGCGGTTCAAGGGTAAAACGTCATGAAACCGTAAAATTTCGCATTCAGCGGAGGCGCGGTTCGCCAGACAGAAACCAGGCGCGGGCGATCCGTTCGCCGTCGATTTCGTAAATGGCCAGCACGTCGATCTCGCCAACGCCTTCGGGAAAATTGCGGACAACGCATTCACGATCGACGACGCGTTCACCGATCAAAAAACGGTCGATCAGGCGAGCGTGAAGATCAGGTTCTCGAAACCGCGAGACATGGCGCTCCCGGATGGCGGCGTGGCCGTCGCAAAGCAACGTATCGGGATGGGCAAAGATCCGGGCATTCACATGCCAAAACGTCATAAAGGCTTCGATGTCCTTGGCGTTATAGGCGTCGAGCTGCATTTTGACGACCTGTTCGGGTGTCATCACGGCCTCAGCATGATGGCCGAGATCAGGCGGCCATAGTCGCTTTCGCCGGTCTTGAAACTGCGGCGGTTGGAGAAGAACAGGCCGGCTTCGGCGCAGGTATCGTGACCGGTGGCGACGGCCATGGTTATGCCGGCCCGCTTCAGGCGCATCAGGCAATAGCCAGGCAAGTCGAACATCCTTTTATCCGGTGCGCCACCCGGGATGAAGAAAGACGGGCTGTCCGGGTCTTCCTTGGCGAAGGTATCGGCATAGTCGGCGCCGACTTCGTAGGATGGCTGCGCGATGCAAGGACCGATGACGCAACGGATATGACGCAGATCCGCGCCCTTGTCCTGCATCAGTTTCAGCGTGTTCTCGATGATACCATAGAGCGCGCCTTTCCAGCCGGCATGGCAGGACGCGACGACGCGGCTGTCCGGATCGGCGAACAGCAACGGCGCGCAATCGGCCGACAGGGCCGACAGGATCAGGCCTGGCGTCGTGGTGACCAGGCCGTCGGCTTCCGGCCGGTCTTGCGTCCATGGCCCAGAGACATCAAGGGCAAGATTGGAGTGAATCTGATAAAGGCTCAGCAGCTGTTCCGGAGGGCGGTCGAAAGCGGCGGCGACGCGGCGGCGGTTTTCTCGGACAGCGTCCTGATCGTCCTTCGAACCCAGGCCGATGTTCAGGCTGTCATAAGGCGCGGCTGAGACGCCGCCCTGACGGGTAAAAAAGCCGTGCTGGATGCCCGGAAGATCGAGCAGTGGATGGAGGATGCGCGGGGGTAGCGGAGACATGGGCCTGCTTTAAGCCGCGTCGCCAGCCGCTTCAAGGCCTGGCAGAGCGATTGTATCTGATGAGGCGAAGGCGACCGCCTTGAACAGTTCGCCCATCTGATCCGGCGCGATCAGGCGGTCGAACTGGCGTTGCAGCTTGTCGTTTTGCTCCGGATGGCGAGCCTGCAAGGCAGCCAGGCGGGCATCAATGCCGAGGGCGTGCAGGAAGGCGGCTTGAGACGTAATGGCGCTGACCTTGATGCCGATTTGCCGGGCGGCCTCGGCGACGGCGGGAAAATCCGCCCAAACGGTCAAGTCATGCGCGCCGGGGGCGGCCAGCGGTAAGTGTTTCTGATGGCGGTGGAGCGCCTGCAAGGTGTCGCCGGTTTCACGGATTGCGCGACCATAATCTATCAGCAAGGCAGCGCCCGTCGCGGCCTTGAGGAGGTGTGCGATTTGCTGAGCGAAATGCAGTTGCGGAGCTGAGACTTCGACGATTTCGCCAATGGCGGCTTCGAAGGGCGGCGTAAATTCGGTGGCCGCCAAGCCGAAAACCAGTTCGTCGCTTTGCACGCCGATACGGCGTTCGTACCAGCCCGTTTCGGTGCGGACGAATTGGCGGGCGGGCAGACAGTCGAGTACTTCGTTGGCGACTAGAATGACCGGAAGACCTTGGGGCAGGGCATCGAGCGACGCCTGGAAAACCGCGTGCGGCACTTTTTGCGATTGCAGATTGCGCAGCACCGGCGACGGCTCGATCATCACCACGTCGGCCGCTGCGCGCAGTCCGGGAACCCGCTCGGCGACGCGCAGCATATCGCTCATCAAGGTGCCGTCGCCGCCGCCCACTTCCACAAGACGGAAACGCTCCGGCGCACCGAGATTTTGCCAGACCTGCGCCACCCAGACGCCGAGCATCTCGCCGAACATCTGCGACACCATCGGCGCCGTGATGAAGTCGCCGTCGGCGCCCAAGGCGGGACGTTTCATATAATACCCGTCGATCGGATCGAGCAGGCATTGCGTCATATAGTCGGCAATGCTGATCGGGCCTTCAAGCGTAATCTGTTCGATCAGCCGTGTTTTCAGGCTCACGCCGCCGTTTCCGGTTGGTCGGGTTGCGGCGCGGCGGCCACCGCCGGCTCATCCGGCGTTTTCAGGGCGCGCCAGATCAGCCAGAGACCGCCGGCGACCATGGGCAGGGAGAGAAGTTCGCCCATGGTGATGACATTCTTGAAGAACGGCAGCATCTGCTCATCCGGGTTGCGGACGTTTTCGAGCAGGATGCGGATGATGCCATAGCCGAGGGCGAAGATGCCAAAGATCAGGCCGGGCTTTTTCAGCTTGTGCCGATTGACGCCCAGGAACCACATGACAGCGAATAGGATGATGCCTTCGCCGAGCGCCTCGTAGAGCTGGCTGGGGTGGCGGAAGATGGCGTGATAGGTACCGGTCAGGGCGTCCTTATCGGCCGGACAAAGGCCGTTATACTGCGCGCGGATATACTTGTTACAGAAGTCCATGCCCCACGGCAGGTCGGTGGCGCGGCCCCACAGCTCGCCGTTGACGAAGTTGGCGATGCGGCCGAAAAACAGGCCGATCGGCGCCGCCGAAGCCAGCAGATCGCCGAGGTTGAGCATCTGCGGCAGGGTGAACTTGTTGCGCCGGCAGAAAATCACAACGGCGATCAGCACGCCGGTGAAGCCGCCATGGAAGGACATGCCGCCTTCCCAGATCTTGAGCGCCTGCAACGGCGTCTTCCATAGGATCGAAGCGTCATAGGCGAGGATATAGCCGATGCGGCCTCCGAGAATGATGCCGAGGATCAGCCACAGGATAAGGTCGTCCAATTGTTCGGTGGTCAGCGGTGGCTGGCGGGGCGCCCACAAAGCGGTCTGCCGGAGCAGGTATCGGGCATAGATCCAACCGACCACAATGCCGGCGATATAGGCGATAGCGTACCAATGCACCTGGACAGGACCAAGTTGGAGAAGGACGGGATTAATATCCGGCAGGGTCAGGTGCATGGTTCGGGGCGCTTCCGTGGTCGATGCCGACTCATTTATCAACTTCATTTGTCGGCGTCGCGACAAAAGAGGCGCGCGCGCGGCCAGAATCATGAAAAACTTTGTGCCGAAGGCGATATGTCCTATAGTGCTTTTCAGTGATTTACCTTGTCCTTCAAAGCGGAGCGTAATCGATGCAGAGCCAGAACCCCTTTCTCGACGAACTGGCCAAGCTGACCACCTCCGCCATGAGCCTGGCCCAGACCGCCGGCGACGAGGCGAAGGCCGCCATGCGTGCCCAGGCTGACCGGTTCGTTGCCGATATGGACCTGGTGCGCCGGGAGGAAGTCGACGCCCTAAAGGCCGAAATCGCCACCCTGCGCGAGGAAATCGCCAGTTTGAAGAGCGCCCAAGGCGCCGCAAAGGCCACGAAGGCCAAGCCCGACGCATAGTTTTTTTGAAGAGATCGAGATGAATACCCCCCAGGCCTATGACAGTGATGCCACCTTCGATCCGCTCGACATGGTGGAATCCATCCTGAGCGAGGAAGGGCTTGAATTCGAGCGTACGCCCGAAGGCGATCTCGGCTTCGCCCTGACCGGCGACTGGCGGACTTATGAAATGTGGTTCTCCTGGCGGCCGGAAGGCGAGTGCCTGCAACTGTGCTGCTCGCTCGACGTCGAAACCGGCGCCGGGCAGGCGCTGGCGTTGGAGCGGCTGGCCGGGCTTTACGAACTGCTGGCCCTGGTCAATCAGCATGTCTGGTTCGGCCATTTCGAGGTGTTTCGCGATCTGGACGCCGCCAAGACCGGCATGGGCATGTACGACATCGTCTTCCGCCATACGCTGGCCGTGAGCCCTGTCGAACGCGGCTCGATCACCGCCTCGGCGCACATGATCAACAGTGCTGCCGAAGCGGTCGACCGCTTCTACCCGGCCTTCGATTTCTGGTTCAAGGGCGTGCCGACGCCGCAGGATGCCTTCGCCGCCTGCCTGTTCGAAACCCAGGGCGAGGCGTAAGTAGTCATGGCTTCCCATTTGCCCAAACCGATCCTGCTTATCGGCGCCGGAGCGCTCGGGTCTTCGTTGCTGCAAGGCTTCCGCGCCCAGGGCCACGCCAAGCCGGAAGAGGTGATGATCCTCGACCTGCTGCCGGGCGACGAAGCCCAGGCCTACATGCGCGAAGGGGCGCGTCTCAATCCACCGCCGGAAGACTGGCACGAGGCCAAGACGGTGATCCTGGCCGTCAAGCCGCAGGGCTGGCATGCGGTCGCCCAGATCCTGCACGGCAATCTCGCGCCGGACGCCGTCATCATCTCGGTCATGGCCGGCGTGATGGTGCAGAACCTGCGGCAGGCTTTCGCCGGTCATCCGGTGGCACGCGTCATGCCGACGACCGGCGTGGCCACCGGTAAGGGTGTGGCCAGCATCTTCGCCGACCAGCCGGAAGCGCAAAATGCGGCGCGCGCTTTGTTCGAGCCGATGGCGGCGACCGTGGTGCTCAAGGAAGAGGACCAGATGAATTCGGCCACCGCGGTGTCCGGCTCGGGCCCGGCGTACGTCTACGCTTTCGTGCGCGCACTGGAACGGGCCGGTCGCGAAACCGGCCTGTCGTCCGGTCATGCCCGCGACCTGGCGCGCGGCACGCTCATCTCGGCCGCGCGGTTACTGGATGCCACGGGAGAAGAACCCGACGCTTTGATCGCCAAGGTGGCGTCACCAGGTGGCACGACCGAAGCGGCATTGAATGTCCTGTGCAAACCAGGCGCAGGCCTGGACGAACTTGTCCTGGCCTCGGTCCTGGCCGCGCACAAGCGGTCCAAGGAACTGGGGTAAGGAGCCAGGCGTTATGTCCGCGCGCTTCCTTCCCGATTTCGGCAAGACGTTCCTTCTCGACACGCTCATAGGTACGCGCGATGGCCGTATCACCAGCAGCAACCGGCTGGTCGACGATACCGGCATCTTTGGACGCGTCATTCGCACCTTGCTGGTCAGCCGCACCTGGACCTTCATCGACGAACGCGTTGCCACGGATGACCTGCTCGAGGGCGTCAATGCCGGCGGAGTGGCGTCGCAATTGGAATCGCGCGATGAACTGGCCAGCGACATCGCCGGCCGGCTCAAGGCACGGCATTCCTACGTCGTATCTTTCGACCCCTGGAGCACGGCCAGCGACATCGGCTTCGACGTCTTCGCAGATTGGGGGGCGCGGATCGGTATGTTCGACCGGCGCATCTACAAGGTATGCGACGGTCGCAGTTTCGCTCCGTCGCAGATCGATGACCTGATCGCCGGTGTTTCCTATTTGAAGTGCGTGTTCATCGCCACCGCCGCCATTCATTCGACGATGAGCGACGAGGCGGTGTTCCGAGCGCTGCTCGAAGGCGTGACGACGATCTACGTCAATGCCTTTGACGATGAGTCCTGGATCGGCGCCTCGGTCGAGGCCATAGAACTTAATCCGGTGGAACCGGATTAATTTTTTTGCAGCTCAAGCGCCGCATGGCTCGCGCAACATGCGCGGTGGGCGGTTGCACTTGCCGGGGCAAAAGCCCGGGAGTCAATCCAGTGGAAGCGTAATCGCCGCGCGCAGGCCACCCAGGGGACTCTGGTCAAGCGTCAGGTCGCCGCCATGGCCGCGCACGATGTCGCGGGCGATGGCCAGGCCCAGGCCGACCCCCTGAATGTTCTGATTGCGGGCGTCGTCCAGGCGCGAAAACGGCTTGAAGGCTTCCTCGCGTTTTTCCGGTGCGATACCCGGGCCATCATCATCGATGAACAGGCGTAGCTGCCGGCCGCCGCCGATGGCGCCCGCCGACGCGTCGGCGCTCAGGCGGACGTGCTTGCCGTAATGGAAACCGTTCATAACCAGGTTGGTCAAGGCGCGCTGGATCGACTGAACCCGGATATTAACGTTGAGGTCCTCGGGCAAGTATTCGACCTCCAGCGTGTGCCCGGCGCGACGGGTATTTTCCTCGATGGTTTCCACCAGGGTGCGGACGCTAACGGGTTCACTATTCTCGGCGACCTCGCCGCGCGCGAAGGCGAGGTATTCGTCGATCATATAGGCCATTTCCGACACGTCCTGCTTCATGCGCTCGGCGGCGGCGTCCTGCGACGCCATGGCCAGTTCGAGCTTCAGGCGGGTGAGCGGGGTGCGCAGGTCGTGGCTGACCGAAGCTAGCAGGGTGGTGCGCTGTTCGATCTGGCGCTGGATACGGGCCTTCATTTCCAGGAAGGTCCGGGCGGCCAGGCGGACTTCGGTGGCGCCATAGGGCTTGAAGCCGGGATCGTCCTCACCGCGGCCGAAGCGTTCGGCGGCCTGGCTCAGCCGCTCGATGGCGCGCACCTGGTTGCGGATGAACAGGAAGGCGATAGTGATCAGGATCAGGGTGGCGCCAAGCGTCCAAAAAATGAAGATATAGCCGGTGTTGGCGAACGCCCGGTCCTTTGGGGCGATGATGCGCAGCACGCCACCCTTCACCTTAACCCGGATATCAAGCCAACCTCCGTCACGTTCATAGGCGTTGGTGCGGAACCAGTAGGGATCATCAAGCTTAAGGTTGAGGGCGTCGTTGAGCGTACGGTCAATCGCCACGAAGAAGGATGGGCGCGATGTCGTTGGCAGAATGTCGTCTTTTCTGAACGCGATCGACAGTCCCATTGTGTTTCGCACCTGCTCATTGATGCGGGCCAGGTTGGCGGTGGTCGGGTTCTGCTCATAGGCGCTGACCGCCCAGGCGACATCGCCGGCCAAGCCTTCCGACAGTTTCGAGGTAACGGTCTCCCAGTGCAGGTCGAAAAAGACGTAGGTGACGGCGATTTGCAGCAGCGCGATCGGCAGGACGACGATCAGCAGGACGCGCGACATCAGCGAGCGCGGTAGGTTGCGCTTGATGTAGGCGGGCCAGAACTTAAGGCGCGGCAGTTTCATGACGCTCAGTCAGGCGCCAGCATGTAACCCTTGCCGCGTACGGTTTGCAGATAGCGCGGATTCTTCGGGTCCTGCTCGATCTTGCGGCGCAGGCGGGTGACCTGGACGTCGACCGCCCGGCCGGTGGTGTCGACGCTGTCCTTGGCCAGGTCCATGCGATCGACCGGTACATTGGCGCGTTCGGCCAGGTATTTCAGCAACTGCGATTCCGCTTCGGTCAGGCGAACCGGCGAGCCGCTCTTGCTCAGCTCGGCGCGTTCCAGGTCGAAGACGAAGCTGCCCATGGTCACCGATTTTGGCAGGGCGGGCTTGGTGCCGGTGCGGCGCAGGATGGCCTCGATGCGCAGCAGCAGCTCCTGGGGCTCGAACGGCTTGGACAGATAGTCGTCGGCGCCGAGCGACAGGCCCATGATGCGGTCGTCGGGCAGGCCGCGCGCGGTCAGGATCAGGATCGGCACATTGGAATTGGCCCGCACCCATTTCGACAGCGAAAAGCCGTCCTCGCCGGGCATCATGACGTCGAGGATCAGCAGGTCGAAATCGAGGAGTTGCAGCATCCGCTTGGCGGCGTCGGCGTGGGCGGCGGCGGTGACGCGAAACCCCTGGCGGGACAAGAATTCCTTGAGCAGGTTGCGGATGCGGTCGTCGTCATCGACCACAAGCAGGTGGCGGGCGGTGACGTCGTTGCTGGCGGGGGGCGTGCTCACGATAGCGCTCTCTCGCAGGGGCGGCCTGAAGGCCTCGATTCGGGGCAATGTAAAGCGTCGAACCGCCATTGTCACAAGCTTTTCACGGTTAACCGGACCGATATCGCGGCGTGCGCCGAAAATAGGCCTTGCATTCGTTTCAGGCGAAAGGGAATAGTCGGGCTCTGAGTTGTGAGGGGAGGCGTTCATGCCGCTGCATTACGGGCCGGAGAACCTGCAAGCCCTGCTGGGCATCGTGGTGATTTTAAGCGCCTGCTGGCTACTGTCGGAGAACAAGAAGCGCTTTCCGTTCCTGCTGACGATCGGCGCGATCGCCGTTCAGGTGGGATTGATCCTGGCATTGTTCACCCTGCCGATTTCCGGGCCCATGCTCAAAGGTATCAGCGCCGGCATGAAAGCGCTTTCCGACGCCACGGCACACGGTGTGCAATTTATTTTCGGCTACATGGGCGGCGGCACCCAGCCGTACCAGGTGACCAATGCCGACGCCCTGTTCGTCTTCGCGCTGCAGGTGCTACCGCTGATCCTGGTGATCGCCGCCCTGTCGGCGCTGCTGTGGCATATCGGTATCCTCAAGCTGATCATCCGCGGTTTTGGTTTCGTGTTCGAAAAGCTGATCGGGCTAGGTGGCGCGGCGTCGCTGGGGGTGGCGTCGAACATCTTCGTCGGCAATGTCGAAAGCCTGATCATCATCCGCGCCTATCTCGACAAGCTGACGCGGTCGGAGGTGTTTATCATGCTGGTCGTCGGCATGGCCAATGTCGCCGGCTCAACCATGGTCGCCTATGTGCAGATCCTGAGCGGCGTACTGCCCGACGCCGGCGGTCATATCCTGGCGGCGGCCATCGTATCGGCGCCGGCGGGCGTGCTGCTGGCGCGGATCATGGTACCGGAACTGGTCAGCCGCAAGGACGAAAAGGTCGATTACAATTCGTCGCTAAAATACGACAGCGCCATTGACGCCATATCCAAGGGCACCTCGGACGGCATGATGGTGGTGATGAATATCGCTGCCATCCTGATCGTCATGGTCGCCCTGGTCGCCCTGACCAACGCCATCCTCAGCAATATTCCAAACATCGGTGGGCAGCCGATAACGGTCGAGCGCCTGCTTGGCTATCTGTTCACGCCGCTGGCCTGGCTGATCGGCATCCCGTGGAAGGAAGCCTCGACAGGCGGCGGGCTGCTGGGCGTCAAGATGGTGCTGACCGAGTTCGTCGCCTTCCTGAAACTGGCCGCCATTCCCGTCGCCGACATGACGCCGCGCACGCGTATCATCCTGACCTATGCATTATGCGGTTTCGCCAATATCGGATCGGTCGGCATTTCGGTGGCGGGCTTCGGTGCCCTGATGCCATCGCGCCGGCCGGAAATCCTCGGCCTGATCTGGAAGGCGCTGTTCGCCGGCTTCCTGGCGACCTGCCTGTCGGCGGCGGTGGTCGGCGCTTTGCCGAACGCGGTTTACGGTCTGTAGGTTTTTTGCCTTCGCATCATGTTTATCCCAAAAGTGCGCGGATATCAGTCAAGCACTTTTGGGCATGACGCCTAGCCGTCTCGGCTGCCGGCCGGGCCCTTGCGGGCCAGGATGCCGGTAAAGCTCATCAGCAGGCGATCTTCACATCGTAATTCACCGCGACCGAAGATCAGCGATTTACCGGCCCGGGTGATTTCACCGCTGCAGACGATGATGTCGCCTTCGCGGCCGGGCGCCAGGAATTGCGCGTCCAATTGCACCGTCACGGCGCCGCCGCCGTCGAGATGTGGAATGGCGAAGACGAACAGCGACGTGTCGGCCAAGGTCAGCAGGCAGCCGCCATGCACGCTGCCGCCGCCGTTCAGATGGCGTTTTTCCGCCTGGAAGCCGACCTTTACCTTTGCCGGATCATCGGCCTGGTAGTAATAGGGCCCGACCAGGGCGTTGAAATTGTCGTTGATGTCGGCCAGGACCCAGCCGGCGAACACGCCCGAAGTGACGGTTTCGGTCTTGATATCGGCCATGCAATCCTCCGGAGAAACGGTATGTCTTCACAGGTCGAAGAGACCCTGCTGGCGCTCTTATCGCAGGTGAAAAGTCCTGAGTCCATAAGCCCTAATGACGTGGCCAAGGCTTTGAACGCCGAAAACTGGCAGCGTCAGTTGCCGAAGGTCCGGGCTGTCATTCTGGACCTGGCGCGCCAGGGACGGATCGAGGTGCTGCGCAAGGGCAAACCCGTCGAATTCGAAGGTTTGAAGGGAATCTATCGGATCCGTCTCGCGACAGCCTGACCGCCGCCTTGCCGATCCCATATTTTGATATTTTCGCGCGTCGCGGGAATCCTGCGGCTTTTTTATGGGCGAAATGCAAAACTGTACGGCGTGGTTCATTTTTTTGCCATCGTCTTGCCGATTTATCAATTTCCGTCGTGTATAAGCTTAATGGGTAAGGCCTAAATCCAGAGTTTCCGTCCCAATGACCGCCGGTCCGTTCGATAGCCCAGATGTCCAAGGCTGACTTTACGATTGAGTCCCCGGACTCCGGCGTCGCCGTGCTGCGCCTCAAGGGACAATGGGTTATCGCCCAGTTGTCGGGCATGTCCGCTCGCCTGCATCAGGGCTTGGACAAGCACAGCCAGGTACGGGTCGACTCCAGTGAATTGGAAAGTCTGGATACGGCAGGCGCTTATCTGCTGCGTTCGGCGCTTGGCGACCGGCTGGACGGCGCAATCTTTGCCGGCCAGGACAAGTTCGCCCAACTTTACCAACTGGTCGGCAAGCCCGCCGACGAAGCGGCCGAAGTCGCTGCCGAGGCGGAAAAGCCGGGCCGCCTGAGCTTCTGGGCGTCGCCGTTCTTCCACCACCCCGTATTCACCTCGCTCAGTCATCTGGGTCAGCTGGTGGTCGGCTTCTGGCGGGAATTCATCGCCCAGTCGATCTTCATGGGCCATGTCATCACGCTTATCCTGCTGTCGGTGGTGCGGCCGTCGCGCATCCGCTGGGCGGCTTTGGTCAGTCTCATGCAACGCGCCGGCGTCGAGGCCATTCCGATCGTCGTGCTGACCAATTTCTTTGTCGGCGGCGTGATCGCCTTCCTCGGCATCGTGCAGTTGTGCCAGTTCGGCGTCTCGGTGTTCGCCGTCGAACTGGTCGGCATCGCCGTATTCCGTGAATTCGCGCCGTTGATCGCCGCGGTGCTGTTGTCAGGCCGCAGCGCCTCCTCGTTCGCCGCGGAAATCGGTTCGATGAAGATGAACCAGGAAATCGACGCCATGGAGGTGATGAGCATCGATCCCTACGAAGCCCTGGTGGTGCCGCGCCTGCTGGCCATGATCATCACCATGCCACTGGTCAGTTTCATCGGTTCCATTGCTGGCCTGTGCGGCGGCGCGGTCGTGGTCTGGTCCGTCCTGCATTTCGGTCCGGCCTATTTCATCCAGCGCATCTCCGACAACGTCCCGTTCGTCAACTTCTTCGTCGGTATGGTCAAGACGCCGGTCTACGCCACCATCATTGCCCTGATCGGCTGCCGACGCGGCCTCACCGTCAAGGAGGACGTCATCTCGCTCGGCCGTCAGGTAACGACGGCGGTAGTGCATTCGATCTTCATCATCTTCATGTTCAACGCGTTTTTCGCCATTCTTTTCAACAACCTGAACTTCTGATGCGCGCCCGTAAACTGCCCCCGCTGAAGGATGCCGACAAGACCGACCCGATTGTCATCAGGGGTCTCGGCAACCGTTTTGGCGACCATGTCATCCATGAGAATCTCGACCTGACCGTCAAGTCGGGCGAGATCCTCGGCGTGGTCGGTGGCTCCGGAGCGGGCAAGACGGTGTTGCTGCGCTCGATCCTCGGCCTGCAGAAACCGAGCGCGGGCAATATCCTGCTGTTCGGCTACAAGCTGGATGCCGCCGACGACACGTTGCGCCGCCAGATCCAGGCGCGCACCGGCGTGCTGTTCCAGAGCGGCGCGCTGTT